>JAGCFC010000051.1 GCA_017650325.1 Salinivirgaceae bacterium
CAGATAGACAATCCAAATACCGGGGTCAGAAATTCCGAACATTTTTAATAGCGTTTAATTGATGTTTAAAAAAGTGCATAAAAGTAGGCAATTGTATCGTTTGGGCAAGAAAAGCCGCCAGATTGTACGTTTTTCACTTATGAAAAGGACGGCTGTATTGCTTTATAACCTTATTCACATCTCTCTTTGCAGGATTTCGAGCAATCGGGGATAAACGTTTTTACTTGCTGCAAGTATCTCGCCACCAAACAGATAGTTGCTGCCGCCGCGGTAGTCGCTTACCAATGCGCCAGCTTGCTGTGCGATGAACGCGCCGCCAGCCACATCCCAAGGATTCAAACCATACTCGAAATATCCGTCGAAGCGGCCGCAGGCCACGTATGCAAGGTCAGAAGCTGCCGAACCTGTACGGCGGATGCCCTGCGAGTGCAGCACAATCTCTTTCACGGTGGCAACGTGCCCATCGAGACGGCCGTATTTGCTTATTGGAAAGCCGGTTACAATCAGACTTTGTTCCAAATCGGGCGCTGCCGACGCACTAATTGGCTGACCATTGCAGAAAGCGCCTTTGCCTGCAGAGTGGAAAAGCTCGTTGCGGCCAAGCTCATACACAATGCCAAGCACCAGCTCGCCCTTGTGCTGCAGAGCCACGCTTATGGCAAACGGATAGACGTTGTGCAGAAAATTGGTGGTGCCGTCGAGCGGGTCGATAATCCAGATGTTCTCTTCGGTTGAGTGCCCGGCGGTGTTCTCTTCAACAATGAAACCGCTGCCTGGCAGAATCTTGCTCAATCCGTCAACAAGCTGGCGTTCAGAGCCTTTGTCGACGTACGACACATAATCGTGCAGACCTTTGTGCTCTATTTTGCTCGAATCGAACTGTGCGCGCTGTTCACGGATGAAGCGGCCCACTTCCTTTACAAGTTCGATTGTCTGTGGTTCAATTCTTTCTATATCAATCATTTTGGTTAAAGTTTAACGGGTTGAACAAGTTGAATCAATTGAAAATCCTAAATTAAAATTCCTCGCATTTCATCGCCGCCCAACGGTTGCTGCAACTCAACGTTTTGTATTTGATTCACAAGATTTTGGTCGGTTTGGACCTTTACCTTTATATAATTGTCGGTGAAGCCGCACATCTCGCCGCTGGCGTGCTCGCCCTCGAAAAGGACGGGGCGGATTTTGCCTATCTGACTGTCGATAAACACCTTTGTCATTTCTGCACCCATGGCAATCATCTGCTGGCTGCGGTGCTTGCGAATCTCGTTCGGCACCATCTGCATCTTGACTGCCAGTGTGTTGGCGCGTTCGGAATAGGGGAACACGTGTAGGTAGGACAGTGGCAGCGAGCGCACAAAACGGCACGCATCGTCAAAGTCAGATTCCGATTCGGTTGGCACACCCACAATCACGTCGGCGGCAATGCACGCATCGGGCATCAGACTTTTAATCAACTCGATACGTTTTGCATAAAACTCGGTTGTGTAACGGCGGTGCATAAGGCTTAACAGACGGTCGGTGCCACATTGCAATGGAATGTGGAAGTGCGGCATAATAACCTTTGACTCAACCACATGCTCAATTATCTGGTCGGTGAGCAGATTTGGCTCAATCGATGATATGCGAAGCCTTTTCAGTCCGTCGATTTGTTCAAGTTCGGTGAGGAGTTGGAAAAAATTCTCACCGTTGGCACGGCCGAAATCGCCAATGTTAACGCCCGTAAGCACAATCTCGCGGATGCCGCGTGCCACAGCCTCGCGAGCCACTTCGACGGTGCGGGCCACAGTGTTGCTGCGGCTTCGTCCGCGGGCGTGCGGAATGGTGCAGTAAGAGCAGAAATAGTCGCAGCCGTCCTGAACCTTGAAGAAACTGCGGGTGCGGTCGCCAAATGAATAAATCGGCTCAAAAATCCGGCTTTCGTTGGAAACCGAAATCACTGGAGTTGGTTGCTTCTGCAAGTTGCTTATTATGTCGGTCAGGTCCATCTTGTTGTCGGAACCGAAAATATAGTCCACGCCTTCGATGGCGGCCACTTCGCCAGGCTTGAGCTGTGTGTAGCAGCCAATGGCCACAAGAATGGTTTCGGGGTTGCGGTTCAGAATCTTGTGGATGGCCTGGCGGCTTTTTTTGTTGGCAAGTTCGGTGACGGTGCAAGTGTCGATAACAGTGACATCGGCATTATTCTTGCTGTCAACACGCTGATAGCCTGCGTTTTCGAACTGCTGGGCAATCCACGATGTTTCGGAGAAATTCAGCTTGCATCCCAACGATATGTAAGCAACCTTTTTCGGCATTTCTAATGTTTTTTCAGGGCGCAAATATAGTTTTTACAAGGCATAAGGCAAAAGGCACAAGAGTGTGATTGTTCGCGTTTATGATTTCCGTTAGCCTTTTTTTCACATTGTATGGCAGTCGTGCTCTAATATGATGACGAATTGTTAATTATTGGTTATTAATCAATTTCGTTTTTATGGAAAAAAAAGTGTCAGATAATGGCTTTTGTATATATTTGTCGCCACAACACATCGCCGAAAGGCAACACATTTACAAGCTTATTTTAAAAACATAATCGGTATGGCAATTGCCCCTTTGATTATTGAAAGTAGTGAGTTGACGCCTGAGGTTATCCTCGACAAGGATAGCAACGTATTTATTTTTAGAGGAAAATCGTTGCCTGAGAATCCGTTGGGCTTCTATAAACCGGTTTTGAATTGGATTGATGAATACGCCATCCAGCCAAATGCCAATACTGAAGTCAATTTTATGATGATTTATTTCAATACATCAAGCTCAAAGGTATTCCTTGACATTATGAAGAAGTTTGAAGCCATAAATCGTTCTGGTAGTAATTGTTGCATAAACTGGTACTATAAGGAGGACGATGAGGAGATGCTTGAGGCTGGCGAAATCTATTCGGAAAGAGTAAATCTGCCGTTCAATTTGCTGGTTGAACAATAAGCCTGCAAACGGTTGACAGACTGTTGAGTCGGATTCTCTTGTTTTCTCAATCACAATTTTTTTGCGATGAAAGCGATTTTTGCCATTCTTTTGGGATTGTTTTCGGTTGCCTCTGCTTTTGCACAAGCGGCTGATTACGAGCAGTTTTTTACCGATAAGTGTCTGCGCATCGATTATGAGCTTGTTGGTCGGAACGATACCGAGTTTGTGGTTCTGAAAGATTTGCTCGTGCAAGGCCAATGGGCCGGCAAAAAGGCTGTTAGCAGCCAACTGGCGCAGTTGGGCAACTACCGGTTCTCGCTCACCGATTCGCTCACCGGGCGGCTTCTTTACAGCAACGGCTTCAGCGGACTTTTCAACGAGTGGCAGCAGTCGCCCGAAGCCAAGCACACCACGGCATCGTTCTATCATGTCAATCTTGCGCCGTTCCCCAAACAGACGGTGCTTTTCCGCCTCGAGCGAACCAATTACAGCACGCCCGGATATTCAACAATTGCTGAATTCTACATTAATCCGAAAAGCAAATTTATCCGTCGCGAAAGCACTAAACGGGTGAAATACACTGTTATACAAGGTGGTGGCGATAATAATGACAAAATAGATATTGCTTTTCTGGCCGAGGGCTACACTGCCGACCAAATGGAGAAATTCCGTGCCGATGTCAAGAGTTTCTGGAAGTATATGACTGGCGTTGAGCCATATAAAAGCCACGTAGAGATGTTCAACGTTTATGCAGTTGAGTCGCCGTCGGAGGAGAGTGGCACCGATGTGCCAAACAAAGGCGTCTTCCGTAACACCGCTATGAACTTCACTTTCAGCACTTTCAATATCGACAGGTACCTGACATCGTTCGATTTGAAATCGATTCACGACATTGCCGCAACCGTTCCTTACGAGCACATCATTATAATTATCAATACCGACGAGTATGGCGGCGGCGGTTTCTATAATTTCTATTCGGCGTGTGTGGCCGACCATAAACTTTCGAAACGGGTTCTGGTGCACGAGTTCGGGCATGCATTTGCCGGTTTGGCCGACGAGTATTATTACGCCGACGAGGCTAACGAGTCGATGTACAGCCTCGAGCGCGAGCCGTGGGAGCCGAATATTACCACTCTTAACAATTTCAATGAGAAGTGGCTGGTTGACCCCCAAACGCCAATCCCGACACCGCGGACAAAAGAGTATGCTGACAAGGTTGGCGTTTTCCAAGGCGGTGGCTATCAGTCGGAAGGCATTTACAGTCCGTTCCAGGATTGCATAATGCGCTCAAACACACCAAAAACGTTTTGCCCCGTCTGCCGCAGGGCTATCGAAAGAGCAATGGGGCTCGGCGATTAAGAGCAAACTATCTTATTAGAATAAAAAAAACGGTGTCCCAATTATTGTTTCGGAACACCGTTTTCAATTTATAAAGTGTTAAGTTTAACCTTGTTCAGCCTCTTAAACTCTATTTGAACTTTCTCTTATCGAGGGCGCGTTTTGCCTTGCCTTGACTGCGTTCGATAGTGTTAGGTGCCACAGGGCGGATGTTAGGCTGAATGCCTACAACGCTTTGGATGGCGTGAGCAATTTTCTTGCGCAGTTTCTCCATTTCGCTCATCATATCGGAGTAGTATTCCTCTTTCACCTCGACATCGATATCGAATGTGTCGGTGTTGTTCACACGGTCGACGGTGATAAAGAAGTGTGGTTCAACCTCTTTCAGTGTGCAGAGCACAGCCTCGACTTGCGATGGGAATACATTCACGCCGCGGATAATGAGCATATCGTCGGTGCGGGCAAGAATGCGCGACATTTTGGCCAGTGTGCGACCGCAGGCGCAGCGCTCGTGGGTGATGCTAGTGATGTCGCGGGTGCGGAAACGGATGAGCGGCATTCCCTCTTTGTTGAGCGTGGTGAACACCAACTCGCCCTCTTGTCCGTCGGGTAGAACCTCGCCGGTTTCGGGGTTGATGATTTCGGGGTAGAAAAGGTCCTCGCTCAAGTGGGTGCCGTCTTGGTTCTCGCACTCGAAACCAACGCCCGGTCCCGATATCTCTGTCAGGCCGTAGATGTCGTATGCCTTGATTCCCAAGCGGTATTCAATCTCTTTGCGCATCTCTTCGGTCCAAGGCTCGGCACCGAAAATGCCCACTTTCAGTTTGATATCGTTGCGCGGAATACCCGATTTCTCAAGCGATTCCGACAGATAGAGCGCATACGATGGTGTGCAGGCCAGGGCGGTAGTGCCAAGGTCGTGCATCAGAAGCAACTGTTTCTCGGTGTTTCCTGCCGATGTAGGGATGGTGGTGGCGCCAATGTTCATTGCGGCATCGTGTGCACCCAGACCGCCAGTGAACAGGCCGTAGCCGTACGACACCTGAATAACATCATCTTTGCCCAGACCATAGGCCGTCAGACAACGAGCACCAGCTTCGGCCCAGTCGGCAATGTCGTTGCGGGTATAGCCGACAACAATCGGTTTGCCTGTGGTTCCCGACGATGCGTGAATCTTCACAATCTGCGAGAGAGGCACGCTCAGCAGCCCCCAAGGATAGTAGTCGCGCAGGTCTTTTTTCGATGTGAACGGCAGTTTCTTAATGTCGTCAATCGATTGAATGTCTTCGGGTTTGACGCCGGCGGCCTGCATACGCTCGCGGTATGGCTGGCAGTTGTGATAGACGCGGTCGACAACGCGTTTAAGGCGTTCGGTTTGAAGCGCACGCATTTCGGTGCGTTCCATACACTCTATTCGTTTGTTCCAGTAGCCCATTGTCTGTGGTTTAAGTGATTATTTATTAGTTGCGTAAAATGCCTTGATGTTCAAATCGACAACTTCTTGACCCTTTGAGCCGAAAAGATTGCCGATGGCCCATTCGAAGTCGGCGTTGCTGATGCCGATGAACCGTGCAGCGGCGCCAAGCATTACAATGTTGTACGATTTCGGGTTGCCCAGTTCGTTGGCGATTTTGGTGGCGTCAACAAACACAACGTCGCCCGATGTCTTCTTAATCTGTTCAAAGACAGCGTTTTCGTCGGGATAGTTGCCGATGTTTTTGAACGGCTCGTCCGAAGTCACAATTGCGCCGCCCTCTTTCAGATAGGGCAGGTAGCGCAGCGATTCGAGCGGCTCAACCGACAGAATCAGGTCGGCCTTGCCCATAGGAATCAGGTCCGAGAAGATTTCGCCGTCGGCAATGCGCAGGTGGGTTTGCACCTCGCCGCCGCGTTGGCTCATACCGTGAACCTCAGCCTGCTTGATGTTCAGCCCCGCATGCATTGCGGCCAAATCGAGAATTGTGGCAATGGTCAGGATTCCCTGTCCGCCAACCCCTGCAATTATTATGTTTCTTTCCATATTCTTACGATTTATTTTCGATTTCTGATTGATTTTGAGTAAAGTGTAAGGTGTAATGATTAATGTTTGATGTTTGTGAAGTCAGTTCGTAAATCTTTACTCTTTACACATTCAACTTTACTCTTTACACATTCAACTTTACTCTTTACACATTCTTCATTTCTTCGCAGCTTTCTTCTTGCGAGCCAGCGTCTGCATACACTCGCGCTGTGCAAGAATCACCGAAACGCCCTTATATTCAATCTCTTTCTTGATTAACTCGATGTTCTGCTCAAGGCGCGGCTTAACCGGCACAATTGTTATAATGTGTTCAGGTTCAACGCCCAGGCCCTTGCAGATGTCAACCAGTTTGTTCGTTCCGGCCGAATCCTGACCGCCAGTCATTGCGGTTGTCGAATTGTCTGATATTATGATTGTTACTTGTGCATTATCGTTAACGCAGTCGAGCAGACCGGTCATTCCCGAATGGGTGAAAGTTGAGTCACCGATTACGGCCACAGCCGGATGCAGTCCCGCTTCAGCGGCACCTTTGGCCATAGTTATCGACGCACCCATATCGACGCACGAGTTGATGGCAGAGTAGGGTGGCAGAGCGCCGAGAGTGTAGCAGCCGATGTCGCCGAAGACAGCCTTGCCCGGATATGCCGACAGCACGCTGTTCAGTTCCTCGTAAAGGTCGCGGTGGCTGCAGCCCACGCACAGTGCCGGCGGACGGTTCACCATAATGTCGGGAACAGGCTGACCAACAGTAGGTTTCACGCCAAGAGCCGGTGCCACAGCGTCAGGCGACAGTTCGCCCATACGCGGCAGAGCGCCGTCCATACGTCCGCGGAACTTCTTGTTGTCAGAGAATCCGCGCAGCAGTTCCTCGTAAATCGGGTATCCCTCTTCAACAATCAGAATGTCGTCGTAGCGGTCGATAAACGGCTGAACCAGCGATTTCGGCAGCGGATATTGCGATATCTTCAGAACCGGCAGCTCAAGGCCGTTGTTCTTGCAGACTTCCATAACATAGTTGTAACCAATGCCGAATGCGATGACGGCTTTCTTTCCCTTGCCCTCGACAACCTTGTTGAACGGCGATTCGGCCGACGATTTCTCGATGGCGGCCTGCTTGTCAATCAGTCCGGCGTAGTTCTTTTTGGCGATGGCCGGAAGCAGAATCCACTGACGGGTGTTCAGGTCGGGGTTGAAGCTGTTCATTTCACGCATAGGCTTGCGCTCGATGACTGCTCTTGAGTGCGACATACGAGTTGTGATGCGCATAACAACAGGCAGTTTCACCGATTCCGAAAGGTCGAAC
>JAGCFC010000052.1 GCA_017650325.1 Salinivirgaceae bacterium
CAATGTTGAATGGGGCGTTGTAGCCGGCGGCGGCGATTTTGCCGACGGAACCGAAATCACAATTGTGGCAACACCAAACGCAGGCTACCACTTTGTGAAATGGAGCGACGAGATTACCGACAATCCGCGCAAACTGATTGTTACCAAAAACGAAGTCCTGATGGCTTACTTTGCCGAAGGCGCTGGCGGTAACGGTGGCAACGGCGGCTCTGGCGACCCACAGTCAATCACTCTTTCGGGCACCATCAACGAGAACACCACTTGGAAAGACCTCGGTCTGCCAGTCGATTACATTGTCAACGGCGTAATTTACCTCGAAGGCAACGCTCTTGTAACCGTTGATTCGGGTGTAACCATCATGTTCACAGGTGTTGACGGCGCCATCGTAGTTGGCGAAAACGCGGGCTTCAAAATTGCCGGCACAGCCCAAAAACCAGTTGTATTTACTGGCCCGACCAACAACCAGAACAAAGGTGCGTGGGGCTACATCGACGTTAACTCGAAACGCGCCGACAATGTATGGGAGTACGCCACATTCAAGAACGGCGGCAGCGACAGCGGCGAGTGGGGCTGTGTAATCGGCAACTTCGGCAAACTGTCGATGAAAAACTGCACCATCGATGGCTCACTTTCGAACGGCATTGCTCTGATAGGAGACGGCGCATTCACCGCATTTGAGGGCAACACAATCACAAACTGCACCAATTATCCGTTATTTATCGAACATCAAAATTCTTACTTCTGCCTAAATGCAAACAACAACTTCGTTGCAAACGGCAAGAATATGATTGCTTTGCGAAACTTCGATTGGAGCATTGACAACAGCAACAAGAGCACTTTGGTGAAAATGGCTGTACCATACTGCTTGTTAGGATGGTTGCGTCTTGAAGGCTCTCAAACATTCACCATCGAGGCTGGAACCAATATCAAACTGACGGCCGATGCTGGTATTTCAATAGACGAGAATGTGACATTTATAGCCGAAGGCACCGCCGACAGCCACATCGAGATTAGCGGCACCGAAAACGAGAAATCGCATTGGGAGAATATATGGTATGGTTCGAAAAAATCGGCTTCGTCAATCAAGTATGTCGATTTCAAGAATGGTGGCAAGGCTGATGACAACGCAGCAATTCTGTCTATTGCCAATGGTTCGAAACTGACTATGGCTAACTGCTCGTTCAGCGAAACCGAAGGAGCAGGAATCAGTTTTGGAAACGTAAACGAAATATCTGGCATCAACATTACTGGCGACACCTACACAAACTGCGGCAGCAAAGTGCTGGTTATTGAAGAATACACCAAAGAAGGCGATGAAGACCCAACTATTACTGCGGGCCAAACTTTCGACAACTTTGCCGCTTTAAAAGCCGCTTTGTAATAAACTTCTTTGCATAAAAACTTAAAACTCGCCATTGGCACACGGCCGATGGCGAGTTTTTTGTTATGCAAGACGAAAAATTACCTCCGACTACGCATCTTATAGTCTCTTTTTATTTCCTCATCCCAGTCGTCCGAAATTGCGCCTTTTGCCCTAAGTTCGGATACGGCCTCCGATGCACAGCAGAAGTTCAGCCCCACACCCATTGCATCGCAGACAAAATTGGTTGCGCGGTTTGCTTTTATGCCGTAATGGCTGGCTGTTTCAACCGCATCAATGTTCGCCCCAAGGAAAATGAACTCCCACCCGTATTTTTCCTGCTCATGCGAAATCATCTGCTTGATTTTCTTTGCTGAAAAACGGCACGATGAGTTTTCCTCGCCATCGGTGATAATTACAAAAACCACGTTGCCGGCACGCTCATCGTCGGCCAACATTTTCTGAACCTTAATGGTGTGGTCTATGGCATCGCCCAAAGCGTCGAGAAGGGCGGTTGAGCCGCCAGGCAAGTAATTTCTGCGCGTCATAGGCTCAACAGTGTCGATTTTGCAGCGGTTGTGAATCACCGTCGAATAGTCGGAGAAAAGAACGGTTGAGATGTGGCAAACGCCATCCTCGTTACGCTGTTTCTCAAGCATCGAGTTGAATCCGCCTATTGTGTCATCTTCCAAACCTGCCATCGAACCCGACTTGTCGATAACAAATACCAATTCTGTAATGTTGTTTTTCATAGCTCTAATTTTTAAAGTTTAACAATAACTAACGCTGCAAAAATCGACCGAATAGTCAAGAATGTTGTCGCCTCAAAAGCGACATTTTTTACATTTGTGAAAGACAAAAAAAATTAGTCATGCCACTACTAATCAGCAGAAACGATATAACCAAAATGGCTGTCGATGCCATTGTCAACGCCACCAACACCATGTTGGAGATGGGCGGCGGAGTGGGCGGCGCAATTTTCAAAGCAGCCGGGAAAGCGAAACTACAACAAGCCTGCAGCCGTCTGGCTCCCATAGGAATCGGCGAGGCTGTTATAACCGATGGGTTCGAATCGAAGGCGAAATACATTATCCACACCGCCGGACCAATCTACAAGGAAGGCGATGCGCAGCAGGAGACGCAATTGTACAACTGCTACCATAACTCGCTGAAACTTGCCGCCGCAAAACAGCTTGAGTCGGTGGCGTTCCCGCTCATCTCGTCGGGGCTATACGGCTATCCGCCCGACAAGGCGCTGAGCATTGCACTCAAATCAATCCACGATTTTCTTGGCTCGTACGATGGCGCCATGACCGTCTACATGATAGTGTACGACAACAGCTCGTTTGCCGCCGCGCAAAAGCTATATGCCGATGTTGAAAGCTATATCGACGAGCGGCTTATTGATGATGACATTCCGCGTCGACGAAAGAAATTCGGAGCAAATTTGAATATGGATGCGGCCTTTTGCTGCGAGAGCATGGTTGAAAAACCTGCCCCGAGAGCCGCAATGCCAACCCCGGATGAAGATATGATGGGCAGTTGTGCCGACTTGGGCGCTGCACCCGATATGTTTTCGAATCTTGAGGACAACTTCAACAAGCTGCTATTCAGGTTTATACACCAGAAGAACATGACCAACGCCGAAGTTTACAAAAACGCAAACCTCGACCGCCGTCTGTTCTCAAAAATCATTTCGAACAATGATTATACACCTGGCAAAAACACCATTTTCGCACTTGCCATCTCGCTTAAACTCAATCTCGAAGAGACCGAGACTCTATTGCGCAGCGCTGGTTTTGCCATTTCGCACTCCTCGAAATCCGATTTGATAATAGAGTATTACATCTCACACCAGAACTCCGACATTTACAATATCGACGATTTGAACTTCCTCCTTTTCAAGCACAATCAGGTTCAGCTGGGACAGGTTTAATCTCACTCTTGCTTAAACCGCAACCCATTCCAAACCAGTTGCACTTTGCGTTCGCCCTGCGGCAGATTGTGTATTGTGGCGGTTATATTCTTGCCGCTTTGTGGCAGTGAATATACCACTGTTGGCTCATGCATTAACCCATCGGAATATTCATCTTCGGTAATCTTCTTTTTCTCACCGGTTTTAAGATTCTTGACATAATAATTGCCAGATTCCTGCTCGTAGGAGATAGTATTCTCCATCTCTACTTCTGCGCCCATGTCATCGGCTCTAAGGCTCTTCATGTGATGGGTATCGTTGTTGTAGACACAAAAATTCAACCCATCGAATTGACCGCCCGACATTGCTTTGCCGTCCAAAAAAGTGTAAGTGGAGGCCGCAAAAACCTTGTGCTTGCCATCGGAACTGTTCCAGTAGCACATCTCCGTTGTCGATTTGCTTTCAAGTTTTCCTTCTTCGTTAAAGCGTGAGAATTCAAAACACACAAAGCCGTTTTTCACATCGACAGTTACTTTTGTGCCTTTGTCCAGAGGTTTGTTGGCCTTGTATTTCTCGAATGCCTCATACAGTGCCCCCGACAACTCGTCTTCTGGCTCGGCAAGATAGCCGTTGACAAAATCGACAATCGTAGGCCGTTGTCCGCTGAACGTTACTTCGTATGTCCATGAGCCATAATTTTCATCATCCTCTTCGGGATATGCGTTCTGCGCTGTTGCGCACAGGCCCGACATCATGGCGGTTAAACAAATAATCAGACGATTTTTAAACATACTGCAAATATTTTTTCTATTCATTGTTATATGAGTCATAAAGATAATCTCTTTATGCAAAGATACATGCATTACTCGTTTTTATATATTTGTGAGAAATATATAACCAATTATGAGAAGATTTATAATTGCCACACTTTGTGGCGTGGTTCTTGCTGCCTGCACGGGCAACCAGAAACCGAAACAGAGTGGCGACTCCCAACAGCAAACAGCCGACACCGTGTCGATTGTAATTAACAGCACCGAAACCGAAACCGCCCCCGATGGCCCCGACGAGTTCAGCGTTATCAGTTGCGAAGTCTTTAAATTCCTCAAACAGAACAATGTACCCGACATGTGGCTCGACTTGATTAAAGACGATCTTACAGCCGACGACATGAGAGACTATTCCTGCTGGAGGCTCGAACCGGCCACCGAAGAGACCCGGCACAACACCAATGAGCGCTATTGGGCCCGACCCGTCAATGGGCAAGCCGACAAACTATGGTCGTGCTACTTTGTAAGGCGCGATTGCGGCGGATATGTTGTGATTGTCGATGCCTGCAGCAACAACCGTGAAACCGATAAAGTAACCGTAACAAACGCCGGCTGCTATTATATCGACGGCAAGATTTCTTTTGATATTGATGACCATGGCACCATGCGCAATGCCTTGCCCAAACCCGACATAAACGATTTCTACCTGAATGCCGATAAGTTCCCGAAAGAGGCCTACGACTGCCTCGCCAAAGCGCGGCTCTCTTACAAATTCTATATCAATTACTCCGACAACAGCATATCGGTGACGCTGGATCCGTATGTCGGTCAGCCCGATGCCACGCAAAAAATCCTTCCCGACCCGATTAGCGGTTTGGAAAACAGAGGTTATGTATATTTCCCGACCGTTGCATATCATTGGGACGGCGACAATTACATAATCGATTCGAAGCACAAGCCATTCGAGGAGGAGTTGCGCTTTTTTGAGGCTGATGGCGGAAAATTCGCCGCAACAGGCTACCGCCCCGGCCAACTCTACAACGAGTATTCGTCCGACTTGATTAGCGAGGCCGACCTCAACGGCGATGGTATTAAAGATTTGGTAATCAACGACAAAACCAACCTGGAGTTTGCAGTTTATTTCAGAGACAACCATGGAGCCTACAACCGCCAATTGATTGCGCGCCGCGCCGATTCCGACGGTGACCTTTATGCCAGCGCCGTGTCCGACACACTCTTTGTTTCGGCAAGTCTTGAATCGACAAAAGACTATATCTTCCATTATCAAAATGGCGATTTCTATCTGCTTAAATACAGTCAATCGATGTGCTGGCCCGATGAAGGCGGCTGCGAAAATTACGAAATCGACTTTGTGAAGCACACCATTTCAGAAAGCGATGACACGCGCGACACCACCTACGCAGTCCCCGCCTATCCGTTGCTGAAACTGTCGGAAGTGCCGTTGGGTTGGGTTACCATTGAGCATATTTACAACGGCTGCGACATGATTGACATTTGGAGGCAGTTGGAGCGCCTCACCGATGACGCTTCAGGCGAAAAAAATCTCAAATACCAGCGAAACCATGTCTCTTATAAGATAGAAAAAAGCGATTCGCACAGCACACGCGAACGCAGCGTCCAATGTTACGAAATGGACAACGGAAAAGGCTATAAAGTGATTGATATTTACCAACTTGCCACCGAAACATGGTCGGGCACATACAGCCTCGATGAGAACCTGATTACCGAATACACCTACAAAGACGGTAAACTCACCAAAAACAAATTGCAAAAAACGTTTAAACCCTACAGCAAAGATGGTTTCAAGACGGTTTTCGACGATGAGGAAGGCTACGGACACGAAGGCCACAAAATCGTATTCATATCGGGCGACGGCAACGAAGATGTTTTTGTTTGGAACGGCGAAGAGTTTGTAAAACAATAATTTACGTGATATGAAAAAGTATCTTACACTAATAATCGAGGTGCTACTGCTGGCCGGCTGCGTCACAGGTTATTACTTCTGCTCCAAAGCGCATGACGCAAAAAAGAAGGCGTATCACGACGTGATTGATTCGTTACCCGAACTGACTACCACAAGGCAAATTCTGCAAGCGGTTAATGGCGAAAATGAACAACTCTATCTTATTAATAATTACCAGTTTCCTAAATTCATTCCTGCCAGTGTGCCGTATGACCTTATCGATGGTAAATATGTCTACGTCTCAGTTACTGTTTACGAGAAAAAAAGCGACGGCAAATCGCACGAAGTGTATAATAAACACGGCAGAGAGTACGGACGCCTGTTTTTCAACGACACCACCGAACTGCTCAATGTGAGGGGTGCCTTTATAAGCACAAACAAGCATGACAAGTGCAAAAGGAACGGCTACGAATACAGTTACTCAATGACGAGTCCCGATGCAAACGTCTCATTTATAGCGCTTTTGGGAAACAACAAGGCCGTACTTTCGGGGGTTGGCGGCGACAGAATGATTGTGACGGGCGATAAGTCGAAACTGTTTTCGGAATCTATGGTGGGATACTGGTTTGGGAAAATAGGCCTGATAATCGCTTTCGGGTTCGTATTGCTGGTTTTTTGTGCCCAAATCGCTGAAATTCGCAAAAAGAATAAGGAACAGCCGAAGAAGAAAAAGAAGAAATCCAATCAGAACAAGCTGTCTAATCAATTAAATAACAGCAATATATGAGAAAATCGCTTTTAATCGTTCCCATATTGTGCGCTGTGTTTCTTGTGGCCTGCACGGGCGGACAAAAGCGGAATAACGGCAGCCAAACGGCTGAAGTTGGCAATTCTGCTGAAATTGTGAGCGAAAATTCCGAAACGGAATCAGAAATTCAAACAAACATTGCTGAAGAGATTTTTAAGAATAACGGTGGCCAGGCGAATGAGGTTGGCGATACTGTAGGATTCGTATACGAAATTCCTGAAGCGGAATTAAGAAAACACATAAACTATGCCAAAGAGATTTTCAAGAAAGTCTTTCCCTCAGTCAATTGCGAAAATGGCGGTACAGTAATAGGCCACAAAAATGGCGGTACAATAATAGGCTATACATACAAAATAGAAGTAACTGGCGGCGGCAGACGCATATATTGCTATCCGAAAAACGATGGTGGGTATCTTGTTGTGAAGGTAGAAGTTGATTACCGTCGTAACTGCAAGGGTGGTTATACTTTTGCGATAACTTCGTACAAAGATGGTGATCTTTATAGAGACGATATTGGTGCCTTGCCATTGCCAAAATTGGAGATGCTGCTCAATTCCGACAAGATAAGTGGCCATGAATCTGATATTGCCGCATTTAAGGAAATGTACGATGAGAACCCCCGCAAATATCTGTATTATGATTGTCAGCCTCCAGATATTCTCAAAGTGGAACTCTATCCATGGATTTGTTTTGATGCTGTTTGCAATATGGACCAATGCATGCTCTGGAGCGGACACCAAGACCAACTTTTGGAATACACGTGGGACGGCACCCAATTCGTCGTCAATCCCGAAACCGTGCCTTCGACTAACCTTGAATCAATCATTGGAAGCGACGATAACAGCACCATTGCAATGCGGTTTTGGAAGAAGATGTTGAAGGATTACGACCCGTTCGGAAGGCTTGATGGCGATGAACTGCCAACCGAAGAAATGATTGCCGACAATCTGAAACTCATAACGGAAAATGGTAGCACTGTAGCGGTTTTTGAGACGGGTGGTGCTGAAGGTTTTTCGGAGACAGCCGCCTGCTATCCCAAAAAAGATGGCTCATGGATTGTGCTTTTGTATTGGTCCTCGAACGACAGCCACAACCACAAACTCACAGTCTACAACTTCGACGGCAGCACTATAACCCGGCTCGAAAACTATTTCCCCGATGATTTTCTTGCTGACGGACGTTATATCTCTTCATTAGACACTGACGAATTTGCCGTTGTCTGCGATACAGATGAGGAAGAGATTGTCGATTGGTACGAATGGAACGGCGAAGAGTTTGTAAAACAAAGTGATGATTAATATTTTGAATCTATAAATTGCTACTGAAATGAGAAAATTATTAGTTCCCGTCTTTTGCGCATTGGCTCTAGCGGCCTGCACGGGCGGACAAAAGCAGAACAATGGTGGCCAAACCGCTGATGCAGAGAGTATTATTGTCGGCGACTCTGCCGAAATGACCGAAATCACCTACAAAATTTTGAAAGAGGAGCTGCAGATTGAGCAGATGACCGGTTCGCCAGTGGCAATGGACAAGATTACCGACAAGGCCGAACCATTCAACAACCGCGAGTATTCGGGCAGGAACTTCCGCTTTTTTGTGCGCGATGACGGCAACTTCTCGCTCTACTGGTACAACTATTTCTTCCCGAAAAAGAGCGGCGGCTACGATATTATTGTGGTTGCCACAAATGCCGGCGGCGATGCCTACGAGCCTACATACGAATATTCACGATTCGCATACAGCAACGGCCAACTCACTCGCGCCGACAAGATTATCAATTTGTCAATCAACGATTTCTATTCGAATGCTGACCAATTTCCCGAAGCGGGAGCAGATGGAATAAAAGATGCGATAGAAAATTCGCCCCGCTACTCCGGTATTGACGAGACGTCGCTGTCGGTAACGTTCTTCCCGTGGAATTTTGAAGGCGACGACCCCGAAGAGGCCGAATTTGTGCTTCCGGTGGTGTTGTCGGGATTTGAGAACAAAGAAGGCGATAAATTCCCGAAAATCAGATTTGTATGGGATGGCGAGACTTTCGTCCGCGACCCCGAAAGCAAGCCGATTGAGGAGGATTTGAAATATTTCAAGCCCACAGCGAAAACAAGCATTGCCAAAGAGATTTTCAAGAAACTCTTTCCCGATGCCAATTGCAAAAATGGCGGTAGTGACAAAGTTGATGAAGAACTCTCTTTCGGAATACATGAGGCCCCCGATGACTGCGAAGGCTGTTATAATGGTTCGTACGTCTACTGCTATCCGAAAAACAGCGGAGGGTATCTTGTGGCAGTAAAAAATTACAATGCTGGCCCTGGTTGCCGGCCACAATATTTCTTTTCAACGACGTATTACAACGACGTTGATTTTAGTGAAGATTATGTCGGATTGTTGCCCTCGCCAGAATTGGAGATGTTGCTTAATCCCAACAAGATACATGGTCATGAATCAGATATTGCCGCGTTTAAGGCGTTGTACGACAGGAACCCAGACAATTACCTGTATTTTGAATGTTGGCCGCCAAACACTATTATAGTGCAACTCTATCCGTGGGACTGTGATGAGGCTATTTGCAATATGGATCAATGTATGTTAAGTAGTAGCCACGATGAGGACCAACTTTTGAAATATACGTGGGACGGAAACGAATTATTCGTCAATCCCGAAACCGTGCCTTCGACCAACCTTGAATCAATCAGCGGTATCGGCGACAACAGTAGTTGTGACATGCAGGAAATATGGCGGCAATTTGCCGAAAGCCAGTACGATGCCGTTGAGCCGACTATCGAAGGCAACACCGCTGAATACTTTGACCAGTCGAGCGACGAGGGTTATACCATAAGAATTAAACTTGTGAGTTTCCCATGGGAAGGCTCCTGCAAAGTTTTCTGCGTGACCGACCACACCGACGGTGACGAATCCACCAACACACTGACCGAATACAATTTTATTGGCGGTCAACTTTCCGAAACCGAACTGCAACCAACCCTGAAGGAGTATGCCGACAAATCGGAAGCCAGCATAGAGAATGGCGAGATTGTCTTTGCGAGTCAAGATGTCGCATTTTTGTGGAACGGTTCAATGATGATTAAAGAATAACTGCCTTATAATAAGTAATTTAAATAATAACAAAATGAAACAAAAACTTATCATTACAGCCTTTTGTGCACTGGCAATTGTTGCCTGCACAAGCAAGAAAAACAAAAGCGGTGAGGCCGCAAAAAGTGCTGACACCGAAGCGGTTGCAAACAACGCGGCTGTCGATGCACAAAACGCTGAGAAATGCATAGCGCCGGTCTTCGTGCTAGCCAACAAGGACGGCTCCGCATTTCTGCTGCACCAAAATTTCGAAGAAACCCCGACCGATGCCCCCGACGATGTGAAAAACTACAAGTACATACTCTACAACGGCGTCTATTACAATGTTGAGTTTGCTGGAGTACAACCCTCGAACGAGGCCGACAATGGCCGCGACACGCCATATAATTTCGAAAACCGTTCGGGCTGGCTTTTCAAAATGCAGAAGGGCAAATTGATGGAAAAAACTGATAATGAATGGGATATGTTTTGGGGTAAGCCGCTTTTGGTTGACGAGTGCTTTAAGAGAGACGTCAAACTGCTGGAAACCAAAAACGCCGACGATTCTGACCAGGGCAAGTTCAACGATTTGAAAGCCAAACTTGAGAAGCAGTACAACAAGAAAATCATAAAATTCAAGGTCAACCAGTTTTTTGGCGACTACGCACTATTGACGGTTCAGTTCGAAACCATTGAGAATAAGGCGTTAGGCTTAGTCGTTTTGGTTAAACCCGATGGCGGCTGCATTGTTAAGGAATACCCGGCTGAGTGGTACGAATTTTCAGTTTGGCGCGAGGGCGACGAGGGCGAGTTCTATGGCCTCGATGTCGATTTCGCAACTCTTGAGCAAGGCTCGCTCACCCTTTACACGGTCAGCGAAGGCGAGGAGGGCGCAAGTTATCAGAACTATGTGGTTCAAGGCGACTCGCTTGCTGATGGTTCAATATCGAACTATTTCTATCACGCTCCCGATTGATTTAAAGGGAACTACCACTCCGAATAAATGCTCTTTCGCTCGAATGGCTCTACCATAAAGGTACTGCTTTTCGGGCGAAAGTCTTTTTTAGGGAGAGCCCCGCTTGACAACCTCTCCGCGGCTCTCGACATAGTTCCGCCGTTCGTCGGTTTTTTTGCCCTTTTCGGACAACATTCTCCCCGAATTAAAATTTAACATTCAACTACTCAATATTTTTACTACCTTTGTGGCCTAAAACTGCACATTTATTTTTGGGATGGAAAAGAAAAAGGTGTTATTCGTTTCGCAGGAGATAACCCCCTATTTACCAGAGACTGAGATATCCAAAATCAGTCGCGAACTACCACAAGGAATTCAAGAGCGAGGAAAGGAAATCAGGACATTCATGCCGCGTTACGGCTGCGTAAACGAGCGCCGCAACCAGTTGCACGAGGTTATCAGACTTACAGGCATGAACCTTATAATCGATGATACCGACCACCCGCTAATAATCAAGGTGGCTTCTATCCAATCGGCACGAATGCAGGTTTATTTTATTGATAATGAGGATTACTTCCAGCGTAAAGCCACTTTGAAAAACGCTGAAGGGCAGTTCTTCGAAGATAACGACGAACGCGCGATGTTTTTCGCCCGCGGCGTACTCGAAACTGTTCAGAAATTGCGCTGGTCGCCCGACATTATCCACTGCCACGGTTGGTTCACCTCGTTTGTTCCAATCTATGTGAAACGCACTTTCCGCGACAACCCGTTGTTCAGCAACTCGAAAATCGTCATGTCGATTTACGACAACGAATTTCCCGCAAGCCTGAATCCGCAGTTGAAAAACAAACTGATATACGATTCGATATCGGAAAAAGATGTTGAGTGCCTGACCGACCCGACATATACCAATCTGTCGAAATTCGCCATCGACTTTTCTGATGGGATAATCTTCGGAAGTCAAAAAATCAACGAAGACGTTGCCAACTATGCCAAAGCGACAGGCAAGCCGGTTCTTGAATACCAGCCGACCGACACATATATGGACGCCTTCAATGATTTTTACGAAAATATCGGTTAAATACAGCGGTTAACTGCTTTTCAGAGCGCAATTAACCTTTCCTGGTTTCGAATATTGTTAAACGGAAAGTATAAACCGTTCACAATCAAACTGTATCCTTTTATAAAAGGCTGTTGTTAAGGATATTACTGCTCTTGAGTTTTTCAAACAAACTTGCAGGAATCATGGCGTTTTCAATAATTGCCAGATGGTTCTTATTATGCAAGTCAGTTCCTATGAAATCGCAAAGACCGTTATCAATCAAAGTAAGCGCGGCCTTCTTCACACTTGCCGAATATGCTCCGATTATCGATAAAATGTTGAGTTGGAATTGTATTCCGCGATCGTGAAACTCGTTCATCAAACTGGTGGCTCCGTGCCAATAAGTATAGCGTTCGGGGTGTGCCAGCACTGGTTTGTACCCGTTTATCTGCATCTCAAAAACTGTTTCATCGAAATTACGGTGCTGGTTGGTAAAGGAGCACTCGAAAAGCAGTTTTTTATTGTCGAAAGTAAGCATTGGTTTGGTGCTCAAATCGCGCATAAAATCGTAATCGATATAATATTCGGCCGCCACATCCAATTCAATATCAATATTTTGTCTCTCGACTTCTGCTTTAAGTTGCTTTAATGAGTTGCCTACTCCATCGGGAGTGTTATTATAAAAACCTGTCATAAAATGAGGCGTGATAATCAGTTTTTTATATCCCAATCCCGCCATCCCCTTAATAAGGTTTATGCTGTCGTCAACTGTTTTAGCGCCATCGTCAACTCCCGGAATCAAATGCGAATGCATATCGCACACCAACCCCAACTCGCGCAAAGGCACAAGATCCTCTTTCTTACTGAATAATCCGAAAAATCCCATATGGAAGATTATTTGCTACAAATATGGCGAAATAAATGTGAATTAGCAAGATGCGGCGGCACAAACAAGCCATTTTGTCCAAAACATATATGCCAATAGCGCCTTATAGTCTGACATTTATCACATAAAAACGCTCATTCGGCCATATCAAAACACAATTTGCTCAAATATAAAAACTAACTATTGCAACGTAAATTATTTTAAATCACTTTTGTTGAGGTTATTTTCCACGAAAATTAAACATATTGAAATATGAAGAAACATTTATTACTGACGTTTGCGCTTGTTCTGGCAACTCTGACTGGCGCATGGGCGTATGACTACGATTTTAAAACGGCTGAAGGCGCCGGTGCTGTTTACTACAAACTGAACAGCCCGAAAGCCGGTGAGGCGACGGTGGTGGCCGGCGAGTGGCAGTACCGCGACAATGTTGTGATTGATGACGAGATAACTGTCAACGGCGTCAACTACAAGGTTACAACTATTGGTAAAGAAGCCTTTTATTATTGCTACGATGTGATTTCGGTAACATTAGGAGCAAATGTAACAACCATTAAGGGCGGAGCGTTTACACGTTCGAGTGGTCCAACCCGAAAAATTTACGATGAGAAAAAAGGAAAATTCGTGGATATCTCGGGTATAATGATAAATATTGACAGCGATGCTCTTACAACAATCGAGTCCGCTGCATTTTCTGTTACCACGCTTGCACCAAACAAAGGTGCCGACACGCTTGCCATAGGCAAAAATGTTGCAGGCTTAAGTGGTACAAGTACATTTTTTAGCTGGGTTACATATTCAAATATTTCCGCATTTTATGTTGACCCATCCAGCACTACCTTATGTACAGATGATAAAGGGGCTCTGTATAGTAAAGATATGAAGAAACTTTACCGTTTCCCGCCTTACTCAACAGAAACATCGTATGTTATACCTTCATCGGTTGAAACAACTGCCGCATACTCGTTTATGGCCATGCAGAACCTGACAAAAGTTACTGGTGGCGAAAACTTAAAAACCATAGGCGGCGATGCTGTCAGCACAAAACTGACGACTTTTCCTGTCGGAAAGAATGTAAGCTCTATGAGCACAACATGTTTTATGTATTGCGGGGGATCTTTCTTGCCAGATGTTGATGATGAAAACCCCAAGTTTAAGATGAAAGACAGTGTTTTATACGAATATAGACAAACAAAAAAAACTGATGGTACAATTCAATATGACACTGTTCTTTGCCAGTATTTTAAAATAAAGAAAACCAAAACATTTGTGGTTCCATCTATGGTTACCATAATTGCAGGATACTCTTTTTATAATGTAAATGGTGATGACAAATTGATGGTCATTGACTATGTCAATTGCAATAAGAAAAAATTACGAACAATTGAGGGAACCGCATTCCTTTCAACTAATTCGGGGTTGAAATTCATAAATGAACAAAACTTATTCGATGTCGACCAATATGGCGTTATATATACCGATGGCTTTAAAGGCATCCGTCTCTATGCTTCAGATGTGACAACCGAAGTTTATGAAATGCCAGAGGCGACAACAGAGGTTCCGCGCAATGTTATTAAAAGTAACGGTTATGTTAAAGACTTCAACATCAACAAGAACTGTACTTCAATCAACACAGAGCATTTAGATGTGATGTCGAATCTTGAGCATTATATCGTTCACTCGCAAAACTCGAAATACAGTAGCGATGCCGAAGGCGTTCTATACAATAAAGAGAAAACGAAACTTCTGGCATATCCGCGAGGAAACGACCGCATATTCTATAAGGTTTCCGATAAAACAAAAGAAATTGGTGTAAAAGCCTTCTATAATAATAAAAACCTTGTCGGACTTGATTTGGGCGACAAATTGGAAAAAGCATACGAGGGCAACGCTGCCAACCTTTCGACCATGAATTCTCTTCAATACATGCGTGTTGGAGTGGCAGAGCCCCCTGTAGTCAACTCCAACACCTTCAGCGAGGACATGTACAAACGAAAAACCATTCTTTATGTACCCGAAGAGTATTTCGACATATATGTTAACGCTTCGGTCTGGAACCGTTTTGCCGTGGTAAAAGACACAAGCTATTTTAACGGTGACGTAACAAGCACTAAATATTCGTATTACGCATGCCACTACAAAGAGAATCTGGCTGGCGACGGCTGGGAATCGCCCGAGCGTGTGAAATGGGAAGGCTGTATACTTACACAGACAACAGCCGAACCTCGCGAATACGAAGGATTTGATTTTGAACATTGCGAACAAGCCTCGCTCGAGAAAAAGAATCAAGAGATTCCTTTCTACTACACACGAAAAGAGTTCAACCTTATATGGAAGAACGGTGATGAAATAGTGAGCAGTGGCAGACCCAAATATGGCACACAGATTGAACCTCCCACCACTGAAATTACCGCTCCTGATGGTAGCACCTTTGTTGGTTGGCACTACAAGCCGGATTCAAAAATTGCTTTAACCTTCGATGAAAACAGCACATTACGATTCGACACGGTGTTCTACGCTGTTTTTGTAGAAAATGGCAGTCAGCAATATACTGTTCAGCACCGCCTGCAGGATCTTAACAATAATGGCACTGTGGCTAACACCTACACAGTTGTCGATATTGATATGGGATTCGGACTAGAAGGAAGACTAACAGTTGCCGAACCTAAAGAATACCATGGATTTACGGCTCCACAATCGATACAACAACAATCTATAGCAGCCGATGGTAGCACTATAGTTACAATTGACTATACACGTAACCAATACCAAGTAACGTGGAAGAATGGCTCAAAAACCATCACTGATGGTAATGTTACCGGTCAATTTTATTATGGAAGCAATCTGAAGAAAGCCGCAAATCAAACGGCTGCAGCCGGCTATGAATTTGTAGGTTGGAACACCGAGCCAAGTGCCACAGTTGCACTTGACCTTACCAATGCATTAGTTGAAGACAACGTTACCTATCATGCCATTTTCAAACAAAGACCATCAAAAACATACGCCGTACGGCACTATCTGCAAAATATCGATGATGACTTCTATCCCCAGTTGCCAGAAGATACCGACATTAAAACTGGAATAGTCGGGCAGAAAACTCAAGCCGAAGCCAAAACTTACGAAGGATTCTCTGCCAAAACGTTTAATCAGGCTGAAATAAAGGAAAAAATGGATCCTGTAAGTATTTATTACGAGCGAATAAAATATCAGGTAACGTGGATGAAAGACGAAAACACCACATTATGGACCGGTCAGTTAAAATATGGTGCACCACTTAATCCTCCAACCAACCCAACACACGATGACGCTGGAAAACACTTTGTAGGTTGGAACATCGATAAGAACGCCACTACTGGTATGAACGTTATTGCAACTGTTTCAAGAGATACTACATTCTATGCAATCTTTGCCGAAAATGACAAGGGTGTATATACCGTCAATCACTACTTGCAGAATATTAATGATGACAATTATCCCAATGAACCAGCAAGGACCACAAGTGGTGCAGAAGTAATAGGCAGAACAGTAACCGCCACACCAGAAACAATTACCGGCTTTTCCGTAGTTGAACCACTTGCTGAGCAACAACTTATCACTGCTGAAGGAACCGTATTGAATGTTTTTTACACTCGTAACAAATACCAAGTAACCTGGAAAAACGGTGATGCAGCCATTGCAAATACAGGCGGTTTGTACAAATTCGAGAGTCTGCTGCAACAACCTGCAGAAGAGTTGGTTTCAGCACCTGCCGGCAAACACCTTTTGGGTTGGAACACCAACGCTTCGGCAACTGATGCCATCGACCTTACAAACAAAAAGGTTGAGGCCGATGAGAGCAAAAATGTTTATTACGCAATTTTTGCCGATAACGAAAATCGCGAATATCATGTAAAACACTACTTGGAAAAAGTTGATGGAGGCTATCCCGATGACCCGATTCTAACCGAAAAGCCTTCGGCTCCATTCGGCTTACAAACAAATGCTACGGCAAAAACCTATGACGGATTTACCGCTCCAAATAGCATAACTCAGCAAACAATTGCAGAAGATGTTGACAATCCGACGGTTATCACCATCTTCTACACTCGCAATGAATATCCTGTAGTGTGGATGAACGAAGAAACAGAATTTGCAAGAAACAACAATTGCAAATATGAAAGCAGTGTTATTGTGCCCAATAACCCTGTGTCGACCGACGACGGCAAGCACTTTATTGGTTGGAACACCAACAAAAATGCCTCCACAATACTGGATATGACAACGCAAACAGTTCCTCTCAATGGCGTTACATATCATGCAATATATGCCGAGAACGATGTGGTACAATATACTATTCGCCACCACAAAGCCGACCTTAACGGCCAGTTTACTGATGCCGAAGGTTTGGTATCAGAAACAAAAGACGCTGACAAGTATGGGCTTATGACTAATGCCAAAGCCGCCACATTCGAGGGTTTCACTGCCCAAACCACTATTACCCAACAAAAAATCAAAGCTGATGGCACAACTGTTGTCGACATTTACTACGACCGCAATAGTTACACTCTGGAATGGGATGCCAACGAAGGCTCTTTCAGTGGAAATTACACAAGCGGTATTGTGTATTATGGCGCAAAAATAACTGAGCCGGAGTATTCACGCACTGGCTATGACTTTAAAGGTTGGGGCTTGACCGACGACGCAGCTTCGTTTGAGGAGATTCCTGCTACAATGCCCGCCTCTAATCTGTCGTATATCGCCAACTGGATAATCAAAGAATATCCTGTTCGTTGGAACTTCAATAATGGCACAGGCGAATTCTCGACAAGTTATGTGGCATATCATGAGCCAATCGGAGTCGCTGCCAGCCAGCCTAAAAAAGAAAACTGGCATTTCATTGGTTGGTCGAGAGAACAAAATGGCACTACAATTACCGATGGCAACTATGGTATAATGGAAACCAGCCAAGTTGATTTCTACGCACAGTGGGAAATCGATGAGTTCGAACTCACATGGAATGCCAATGGCGGCGAGATTGTAAGCGAAGGAACTCACGGCTCTGTAGCGTTCGGAACATCACCGCTTACACCCGCAACAGTCAAACGCACAGGCTATAAATATGAAGGTTGGGCCACATCGCCAGATGCAACCTCGATAACAAATATCCTGCTTGCAATGCCTAATTATAACTTAACCTACTATGCAGTTTGGACAATCAACTCACACTCGCTCACATGGAACGCCAACGGAGGTGAACTTGAAACCGAAGGCACTAACGGCACGGTTGATTACGGCACAACAATTACACCGGCAACAACCAAAAGCCGCACAGGCTACGATTTCATTGGTTGGAACACACAAGCTGATGCGACAACAGCAATTGATGTTGCCACAGAAATGCCTGACAATAATTTGACATACTATGCAGTTTGGGAAGCGCACACCCACACTCTTACATGGGATGCCAACGGCGGAGACTTTGTTGCCGAAGGCCCGGATGAACAACTTGTTATGGTTCCCAACCCAAGCGGTAAGGTAGTGTTTGGCGCACCAGTAAGCACTCCGCGAGTTGACCGCGATGGTTGGAAAATGGCCGGCTGGGGTCCGACTGCCAATGCAACACCCGACGATGTGGTAACACCGGTACAGTCGATGCCTGACTGCGATCTGGCCTACTATGCCATTTGGATTACCCGTGACGATAATATTGTTACTTGGAAAATGAACGATGGCACCGACTACAATTACACATCAAACAACGTTACCACCAATGCCACAATAAATGCGCCTGCTGGCACTCCGGAACGCGAACATTATCAGTTCATTGGTTGGGCGGCAACACCCGATGGCAAAGTACTGACCGATTTCGGTATAATGGATTCAAACAAAAAAACATTCTATGCTCAATGGCAGTTGAATCAGAACTGGCTTGAATGGGATGCCAATGGCGGTGAGATTGTAATTGCCGGCACAAGCGGATTGGTTGAGTATGGCGCCACAGTCACCCCACCGACAGCAATCCGCACAGGCTACAAATTTGTTGGTTGGAACACCGATGCCGATGCAACCGATTTTGTTGATGTGTCGGAAATGCCTGACGCAGCCACAACTTACTATGCTATCTGGACTCCGAACAACTATGATATTAAATGGATGTTCAATGACGGCTCATCGGAAGCATTTGCAGTTACTGCTGTTGTGTTCGACAACGAAATTGAAGCTCCGTTAGCAACTCCGGCACGCGCTCACTATGAGTTTATCGGTTGGGCAGCAACTCCTGAGGGCGAATTGATTTCAGACTTCGGCACATTGACAACCGAAGGCGCAACCTTCTACGCCCAATGGCAATTGTGCAAGTATATGCTTGCATGGGATGCCAACGGCGGCCAACTGAGCGGCGACTACACTCAGGGCGAAGTTGAATACGGCGCTCCTCTTACCGCACCTACCGCAACACGTGCAAACAACATTTTTGCAGGATGGTGCACAAGAGCAAACCTCGATTCAATTGTCAACATTGCAACAATGCCTGACAGCAACGTTACCTTTGTAGCAACCTGGCTCACTGGCAACAATATTGTTGAATGGCGTCTGAACGATGGTACCGACCATAACTACCGCGCCAACAAGGTTGAACCGGGAGAGCCTATTGTTGCTCCCGAAGATGCGCCAGAACGCGCCTTCTTCCAATTCTTAGGCTGGTCAGCAACTCCTGCCGGCGAAGTTATTACCGATAATGATTTCGGCACAATGGACGAGGACGGCGCAATATTCTACGCTCAATGGCAGATTAACTCACACGCTCTTGTATGGAACGCCAACGGCGGCTTGCTCAGTGGCAACTATACCAGCGGCTCACTTGCTGTAGGCGATGAAATTGTTCCGCCGACAGCCACTCGCACAGGTCACACCTTTGTTGGATGGGGCACATTCGCTGAGGCAACCGATGGTGTTACCATTCCTGCCAACATGCCCGACGAGAGCCTTGAGTTCTTCGCCATCTGGCAGGTTAACAACTATACCGCAACATGGCATTACGATGCCGACAGTGTATATGCCACAATGCATATCGACTACGACAAAAACATTGAGGCTCCGGCCGTATCGCCCGTACGCAAAGATTATCAGTTCAACGGTTGGGCAGCAACCGCCGATGGCGATGCCATCACTGATTTCGGCACCATGCCCGACAGCGACCTTGACTTCTATGCCGTTTGGAAATTCGCCAATAAATCAGTCGATTGGATGTTCGATGCCGACAGCCTATATCTAACAACAACAGTAAACGTTGGCGATTCGATTAAAGCTCCGGCCGAAAATCCTGAACGTCACAACTTCTCATTTGTTGGTTGGGCTGCAACAACCGATGGCGCAGCAATTGACACTTTCGGCATAATGCAAGAGTCTGACACTGCATTCTTCGCTGTTTGGGAACCGATACTGTTCGATGCGGTTTGGTTCGTCAACAACGGCACCAGCGCCATTTTCGCCACCACACAGGCAAGCGTGAGCACCACTTTGGTTGCTCCCGACAGTGTTCCGCAACGCGAGAACTACACCTTCAAGGGTTGGTCGACATTGGTCGATGGCGCACCAATGAGCAATATCGAGATGCCTGAGGGCGGAATCAACCTGTATGCTGTTTGGAAACCCAATGAGTTCACCGCTATCTGGAAGATGAACGACGGTACCGACAACAACTTCGAGACCATGAAGATTGAGATGGGTCAGACCATTACGGCTCCTGCAAAGAACCCGACCCGTCAGTACTACACATTCGTTGGTTGGTCGAAATCGGCACAAGGCCAGGCAACAACCAACTTTGGCACAATGACTGCCGACGGCGCTGAATTCTTCGCCATTTGGGATGCCATTGTCGAGTTCACCGCTCCTGAATCGTTTGTCACTTGCGAACGTGAACAGAAGATTGAACTCAGCGGCCTGAGCAACAAAGAGATTAAATTCAGTTGGAGCGTTAACGGCAAAGTTGACGCATCACAGACCGGCTCAACATTCGATATACCCGAAGATGCTGACTACAGCGGAACCATCACCGTCACAGGTTCGTTCGGCGGTAAGGACGTTACCAAATCGATAACCTACCAACGCAAGAAGATGATGACCCGCACCCTTTGGAACGATGTTATCACCGTGGTCAACCCCGACACTGCGTTCGCATCGTACCGCTGGTACCACAACGGAGAACTTGTTGACACCACAGAGTACTACAACGAAGTGGGCGGCCTGACAGGCAAATACTACCTTGTAGCAACAACCGAGAGCGGTGTTGAGATCTGCTCGTGCGAGAGCGATTTTGGAGCGGCTCCCGAAGTCACAATGACCGTCTTCCCGAACCCGACAGTTGATGACATCACTGTTGCCGGCAGCCTTATTGAAACTGGCGCCACAATAAGCGTTATCGATGACAACGGCAAGGAATGGCTGCGCAAGACCGTTGAAACCGACGGCAGCGAGACCGTCAGAGTGTCGCAAATGCCTCAGGGCATGTACCTTGTGAAGGTTGGTGACAAAGTGGTATCATTCATTAAATTGTAATTGTTAGAACG
>JAGCFC010000053.1 GCA_017650325.1 Salinivirgaceae bacterium
CATCTTTTTTTCGAACCGGGCGGCGTTAGCTCCCCGCTCCTCATCCCCACTCCCTGATTCCCCCCGGTCCGTTTTAGAACTCGCTCCCTTTCGAAAGCGGGTGCAAAAGTAGGTGCTTTTTCCTTTTCCGCAAGGGGTATAGCACTTTTTTTCAAAGAAAATTTATTTTTTATCAAATCACCTCATTATCAATAATTAAAAGGGCGATTTAAATAAATTAAGCATGAAAAATGCCCAATGATAGACGGAAAATGCGGGCTGAAGACCGCCAAAGAAAGCGTGTTTAATGTCAAAAATTGATAAAACGGCATTTCGACATTGTGTTTAACAGCGACGCATGAAGCACGTCTAAATTCGAAATAACAATAATCTGAGCCTATGAAATTCCATAATTTCAGCACAAATTATAACAGTTTTTCCTTTGTAGGTCGCGAAATAGCCATCAATCCATCGTCAACTTTGCAAATTATATTATCTTCGTGCCATAAAAAATAATATATGAAGGACAAGATTGTCATAATTCCGACGTACAACGAGAAAGAGAATATTGAGGCCATTCTGCGGAAAGTAATGTCGCTTGAAGGTGAGTTTTGTGTGCTGGTGGTTGAAGACAACAGCCCTGACGGCACGGCCGACATTGTGAAACGTATGATGCAGGAGTTTCCCGACCGCATTTTCATTAAGGAGAGGAAAGGCAAACTCGGATTGGGAACGGCATATATTGAAGGTTTCAAGTGGTCGATTGCCGAAGGTTACGAATACATTTTCGAAATGGATGCCGATTTCTCACACAATCCAGACGACCTTCTGAACCTATACAACGCCTGCACACATGGTGCCGACGTAGCCATCGGGTCACGGTACATTTCGGGCATCAATGTTGTGAACTGGCCAATGGGCCGCGTGCTGATGTCGTACTACGCATCGGCATACGTGAGACTGATTACACGAATGAAAGTGCGCGACACCACCGCAGGATTTGTCTGCTATCGTCGCGAGGTGCTGGAAACCATCGAGTTAGACAAAATAAAATTCAAAGGCTACGCATTCCAGATTGAGATGAAATTCACGGCTTGGAAGTTCGGCTTCAATGTGGTTGAAGTGCCTATCATTTTCACCGACAGGAAGGAAGGACAATCGAAAATGAGCGGCGGCATATTCAGCGAGGCAGTCTTCGGAGTTATCCGAATGAAATGGCGCAGCCTGTTCCGCAGCTATAAACGCAAAGCCGCATAGGCAATGAAAACGCTCATCAAGAACGCCACTATTGTCGACGATGGCCGAAAATTCAGCGGTCACATTCTGATTGACAATGATTTAATTGAGTCGGTATCGACAGAAATACCACTAACCGACAACCAAACAACCATTATCGATGCAAAAGGTTGCTTGGTGATGCCTGGCGTGATTGACGAGCACGTTCACTTCCGTGAGCCGGGACTGACGCACAAGGCCGATTTCGAATCGGAATCGAAGGCTGCGGTGGCCGGGGGCGTAACTTCGTTTATGGATATGCCCAATGTGAATCCGCAAACCACCACCAACCAATTGCTTGAAGAACGCGCCACATTGGCAGCAGCAAAATCGGTAGCCAACTACGCATTCTACCTTGGGGCTACCAATAATAATATAGGTGAGATTGCCGCGGCTGACATCAGCAGAGTGTGCGGCATAAAACTGTTTATGGGTTCATCGACAGGCAATATGCTTGTCAATCAGACCGATATGCTTGAGCGCGTCTTTGCCGAATCGCCCTGTATTATTGTGGCGCACTGCGAGGACGAGCAGATTATAAAAGCCAACATTGAACGGTACAAGGCACTGCCAGCCAACGAAGTTGACGCAACATGCCATCCGAAAATCAGAACTGCCGAAGCGTGCCTGAAATCGACGGAACGTGCTGTGGCACTCGCCACAAAATATGACACGCATCTGCATGTGGCGCATCTTTCAACTGCCGCCGAACTCGAATTTTTCGAAGCAAAACCATTGGCCGACAAAAAGATAACCGCCGAAACATGCCCGCACTATCTGTTCTTTGAGGAATCGGACTACAAGACATTGGGATACCGCATAAAATGCAATCCTTCAATAAAATCGGCCGCCGACCGCCAGGCTCTGACCGAAGCACTCACTTCGGGAAAGATTGACGCCATCGGCACCGACCACGCTCCTCACCTACCAGCCGAAAAATTTGGCGACAGTTATTTCACTTCGGCTTCGGGAATGCCGTCGATTCAGCACTCGCTGCTTGTTATGCTCGACTTGTGCAAGGCTGGAAAAATCAGCATCGAAAATGTTGTGCGGAAAATGTGCAATGCCCCCGCCGACCTTTTCAAAATCGACCGCCGCGGTTATCTCCGCAAAGGTTACAAGGCTGATATTGTGATTGTTGACACCGAAAAGCCGCAAACCGTCACATCGGCAAACACACTATACAAATGCGGTTGGTCGCCATTCGAAGGCCACACTTTCGGCTCGACCGTCACCCATACTTTTGTAAACGGCAATCTGGTTTTCTGCAACGGTGAGTTCGTTTCTGACAAAAAAGGCGAAGCGTTAAGGTTTAACAGATAGTTAGCCACAAAAGCACCTTCAATTTATAAATTATAAACATTTAGCACTCCATAATCGATTTGTTATGCAGCGATATAATAGAAACGAATTATTTATTTGGTATCTCGTATGTATGGGGGTACTATTTGTAACGATAATATTGACCGCAATCTTTACCTAACAATTACTCAAAGAAGACGCACATCCGCAACTATTTGGGGAAACTAATCTTCAATTCCGAAAATCATTATGGCTTGCGGACTAATGATTTGTGACATATTCAACAATTTCTTTCGGGAAAACACCATTTTCCAAACTGGTTGTATCCGATAGTTTGCGAGCTGGTATTCCACCTATGGTTTGATTTCCTTCAAAAGACTTATTGACTACGGCATTGGCGCCAATCGCCACGTTGTTCCCGATTTGAATGTCGCCAAAAAGTTTGGCACCCGGACCAATATACACATTATCACCGATGGTAGGCGCACCATTATAGTCACCAATGCAAGTGCCCGGATGGATTCGGCAGAAACGACCTATATGCGCTTTTTCACTTATGACCACTGTTCCATGATGGACAATACAAAGTCCTGGACCACAAACATTTTTGAACAACGTTAGCCCGAGTTTAACGCTCAAACGGTGATTGATTACATCAAGAAAAACTCTGTAAATGGCACAAAACGGATTACTACGATGCACATTATATAGATATTCAATCTTGCGAAGCCTCAACTGATATCGCAAGCAATCGCAACGAAAATAGGTGTAAGGCGTTAGTCGCTTCAGCTGATAGGCCATCAAATCGAGCCGAATATATTCTTTGTATGTCTGTTTAGAATCAATCATTTGCTATATTTTATTGCAACGGCGAATTTGTTTCTGACAAAAAAGTGAAACTTTATTTCACACAATTATACAAGTTTATTTATTATCCTGATACACGCCTCGGTATGCATTATCCAATGCCTTGAAAACGGCATCTGAATCAAACCGCGAATATCCTTGTCGCACCAATAATCGATAAGCCAGACCGCTTCTTCGGCATCACTGACAACATTAAGGCTCTTCAGCGCAGCCTTGCGGTTATCGGTAATCGTACGTTTCATATCACCGAAAGTCAAACTACTGATTAACAGTTCGGTACTACTCTTTACTTTATGAATGTAAGCATAAAGTTCATCTATATTGAGTTGTTTTGAAAAATCAGCAATTTGCTGCTTAACTAATTCATTTCCAGTTGTAATAATCGGCGCCCCGATTCTCTGTTGGAACCCGTCACTAACGAAAACCTGTTCATCCTCCTTAATCAAAGTGTGCGCGACTATGTCCTCGATTCGGAAGATATGCCAAAGTGAATATGCTATTGTTTTGTTGTGATAACCAGTCGCATTTATGAAAGGAATGGCAGAAAAATCGTTGTCTTTCAGGTTCTTGCGCCACGAATCGATTGTATCCATCAGACAGTTTCGCAGTTCCATCAAAGCCGCTATTCCCGAACCGAATGTTTCCCGCTTCTTTATTTGCTTTTGGATTGCCTTGTTCTTTTCAGACCAATCTTTATTCATTCGTTAATTGTGAAATAATTCGCATTACGTAATTAATTGGGTTCTATTATTTTATAGATTTTATCGGTGTTCGAAGATGTATAGTCTAAAAAAGTTTCAATAAGACTCTTGAGACATTTTTCCTCTGTTACATCATAAAGTTCACGAGAATATTTGCATAAAGGCAACTCGTACCCATCTTTACCTATATCAAGACAGCCTGTAACAATATAAACCTCTTTGTCACTAACATCAACTTGGATTACCATCTCAATATCACCAATCGTTGCTTGACAGGTATAAAAATCTGTCTTTTCGCAAAACTCAATCGAAAAAGGCACGTTTTTAAATTGAGTGATAATCTGACTTGAAGGTTCGGTATTTTTCATTGTGCTTATTTATAAAGTTTTGTTGATTCTTCTCCTATTAAATCTTCACCCAAAAGACCTTTGTATTTGTACCATAGCAATCTGTCAAATTCCTTGAGCGTTAGATTTCCTTCTTCACCATACAGCTTTTGACTTTGTTCTATAATTTCTCGAACTAACCCTATATACTCGCCATACTGACGTTTATCTTTGTAATTAGGTATGTTGTCTTTTCCACAATATACCCACGCAAAATATGGCAATACATTTTGTAAAACTCTATCATAGGGCATAAATAAATTATCATTACCAAAATTATAACGAGATATATAGGTGCAAAATTTAGAAGCGAAACTAAAATTATAACGTTTCTTACTTGTGTTTGTTCCAGCCTCCGCTAAATCATTAACAATAGTGGCATCACCTTGTTTTATTTGCTCCCAAATTTTTTCTTTCCTGTCAAAAATATGTTCCGCAAAAAATTTTTTTTCTTCTTCACTTAATCTTGTTGAATTTGTGTCATTTATTTTTTTAATGATTTCTAGAAAGTCCTCTTTAGAACCATTTTCTGCCTTTCCTTTTATGAGTATGTATAATATATTTTTTTTTCTAAATTGTCTTCTCGAATAGCACTAAGCGTTTTACGTGTTTTCTCATATTTTTTATTGGCTGAGGTTTTAGGCATCTTTAAAGATTTTTTATTGTCTAAATCTTTTGCTAAATTATTTACCTCATTTTGCGCCAATTCTGCGTTTATCGTTGTCAATTCCACAAAACCATTTTTGTCTAATTTAAATCTTTGAGCGGCACAACTTTCCATAATAATATCCATTGTATTTTAAACTTCCAATATTCACATTACTCCACAACTATCGCCCCTTCAACCTTCTCATCAAGCAGCGCATTTTGCAGCACTTCCTCAATCGTGCTAACATAAATAAACTCAACGTCATTCCTCTTCAAACAGTTCCTTAATAAACATACGCAAGGATTCATCTGCGCCGTTGTAAGCGACAAAGCCATCAAGATGTTTTCTTTTTAATTCAAGGGGAAGCACATCCTTATATTTTTCAATCACGGATATCATCTCACGCTGGTCTCCAAAATCTTTATTGTAAAACTTGAATTCCTTGTTTCCGAATTTATAAGAAACATAAGCTTTGTACTCATAAATCAAATGGGCGCTGGCCGAATTCTTCCCTCCGCTACGCGTCGTTATCAGTGTGAATCCGACCTGCATGCTTTCGGCTTGGGCAAGATTATAATCTTTTGACAATTGTTCTATAACGAACCTACTTTTCACAGTTTCGTCATAAAGTTCCGAACGGCAAAAAAACGGTGCGATAAAACAGAATAAAAACAAAATCAGACCCACAATAAAAAGCGGTTTTTTCTTTTCTTCCCATGTTTTTACATCCCATGAATTTGAAACAGACAATTCCCCACGTGCATCAAAAATCACACCGCTGACAAAAATCAAAAAAATAAATCCAAGATATTTGAGCCACGAAGGGTGAACAGCAAGAGCGTCCGAGGTGGCAAACACGATTTTCTTCTGAAACGGATTGTAGCCGAACCAGTAAACCGCTATTGGTAATAATAAAGACAGAAAACCAGGGTCTTTAAAAAATCTTCTCTTCGGGTTTCCTTCCGTCGGTTCAGTAACATATTCCATTGCAAAACTCCAAAAATTCCCAATTAGTTTTTAAAGTCCAATGATTCGCATTATGTGAAATATACAAAGTTCGTCCAATATTCTTTCATTCCAGCACTATCGCCCCGTCAACCTTCTCGTCAAGCAGCGCATTTTGCAGCACTTCCTCAATCGTGCTAACATAAATAAACTCAACACCTTCGATATATTCGGGCTTGATTTCGTCAATGTCCTTGCGGTTCTGCTCGCAGAGAATCACGGTTTTGATACCAGCGCGTTTGGCGGCCAGAATCTTCTCGCGGATACCGCCAACGGGCAGCACTTTGCCGCGCAGGGTAATCTCGCCCGTCATTGCCAGAGCCTTGCGGACTTTGCGCTGCGTGAACGCCGATGCCAGCGACGTCACCATTGTCACGCCCGCCGACGGACCATCTTTCGGGATGGCGCCTTCGGGCACGTGGATATGCACATTCCACTTCTCAAAGACTTCCGAATTGAGCCCGAATTTTGACGCGTGCGCCTTAATGTACTCGAGCGCCAGTGTGGCCGATTCCTTCATTACATCGCCCAAATTACCTGTCAATGTGAGAGTTCCCTTGCCGCGGCTTAAACTTGTCTCAATGAAAAGAATGTCGCCGCCAACCGCTGTCCACGCAAGACCAGTGACAACACCAGCAAAACGGTTGTCGTCG
>JAGCFC010000054.1 GCA_017650325.1 Salinivirgaceae bacterium
GATGGCTATTTTGCCACCCTTGACATCGAGTGCCTCGCCCTGCTTGTAATCGACCTTGTTGGGTTTCGATGTCAGTTTGATGGTCTCGGCCAATATCTGCGGCACCTCAACTGTGGTGCGGGTCAACTCAACGTGGCATACAGAGCAGTAGACAACTGAGTCGTAAGTGCCAACGGTGGTGTGTGTCGCCTCAACAACATTCTCGAAAGCTACGCTGTCGGCTTTGTGACCGATGGCCGGAATGACAATCACATTGCGGCTCAACTCAACGTGGCATACAGAGCAGTAAACCACCGAATCCTTCGAACCGGCCTCGGTGCAAGTGGCAGCCGTAATGTTCTCAATAACAACGCTGTCGGCTTTGTGGCCTGCGGCGGAAACGGGGTCTATATGCTCAACGTGGTTGCAGCGTGAGCAGGTAAGCTCTTTGTAACCCGCAGTTGTGCAAGTGGCGGCAACGGCTACCGTATCGAAGGCGTGGCCAAGGGCCGGCATGATGTGACCTTGCCTATAAACTTGACCGCAGAGCGCGCAGCAATCATCGCCGCTATAACCCTGCTCTGTGCAAGTAGGCGCAATAGCCAGAAGGACGCTGGTTCCACCATCGTGGGCGCACTCATTGCGCGTAATGGTGACATCAACACTCTCAATCACATAGTTGCCCCTGTCGGCGCCGTCGTAGTTGGCGGTGGCAACATTGTCGCCAAATTCAAGTGCTTTGTTTTCTGCCCATTTCCAGTTCTCGGGCAGTTCTACATGCTGGGTGTTTACGAAGAGCGTCTGCATTGTTGCCTCAGGTTTGTTTGGAGCCTCGGGCGCTTGGGTAATGATAAGAGCGCCATCCACAATCACAAACTCAACATCGGCGTAGTTTGTGTTGGTGTTGCTGAAATCGGCAGTCGAAAGCTCCATCGGGTATGTGCCGACGGTTTTGCCTGCGGCTACAGCAGTGCCGCTGAAGGTAAAGTCACTTTCCGCATAGATGTTCAGCTCGTCGTCGATGCTGACGGTGTAGCCCTCAACGCTCTGCTCCTCGGTGTTGTAAACAAGCTCGCGGCTGTTCTCGGTAACGGTTACCACAACGCCTGTCTTTGGTGTGATAATCAGTTTACCATCTGTAACGTTGAATGTTACGTTGCTGAAGTTGGGGCTCTTGTTCTCAAACATCTCAGCAGTCCAACCCAACATGTACTCGTTGACGTCGGTCTTTTGCTGAATATTCTGCATGTATGTTTGGAAATCATCATTATCAACAGGGCCAAAAGAGCCTTTTCTAAAGTAGAGCTCACTGTTACAACTGATTACATCCGATTCGGATGATACAGTATAATGGTTGCCCTGTCCGTTGTAAACTACGGTGCGGGTTGGCATTGTAATGGTTACAACAACCTCATCGGTAACAGGTGTGATGTCGGCTTTGGCTTTAGGTTCGCTCTCGTCAACGTCCAGATAGTAGTTGTCCTTATCGGTGCCACCGCTGATTGCGATGTTGCTGAAATAGATGTCGATGTCGGTGTTGGCATTTTCATCGTCAAACTCAACATCGTAGCTGAACTCAAGCTCATCGCCGCTCACGCGGTCATCGCTGAACGAGCCTGATGCACTGGTTGTGCCGTCGTAAACCTTGTCGGCGGCCACAAAGTTGCTCAAAGTGAGTTCGCGGGCGCTGATGGCGGCTGTTGCCGTGCCATTGGCCTGTGCAAACGAGTAGTTGGCAGCATCGGCACCGCTCTTTGTATAAGTGAAGTTGACGGTTTTGTTGGTGCCAACATTCTTATTATCGAAAGCAGCCGCAGTGCCGAAGGTTACAACATCACCGCTTACAATATTGCTTGCCGCAATGGCCACTGTTGTTGTGGTGTTGCCATCGTAAACCTTGCCGGCGGCCACAGTAGAACTGATTACAAGCTCAAGTTGCTCAATGTTGGCTGTAGTTGTGCCAGTTGTTGTTGCAAATACGTAATTGTTGGCATCGGCACCGCTCTTTGTGTAGTCGAAGCTGACGGTCTTGCCAGCGCGGGCAGTCTTATCATCGAATGTGGCAGCTGTGCCAAAGGTTACTTTGTCGCCATTGAACACATCGGCATCGTAACTTACGGTTGTTGCAGTGTTGCCGTCGTAAGTCTTGTTCTCTGCCTTAATATTGCTGATTACAAATGTTTTAACAGTGATGTCTGCAGTGGCCTTGCCAGAAGTTGTCGCCAGTGTGTAGTTGTTCTTATCGGCACCGCCGGTGATGGCTATGCTGCTGAAGTTTACATCCTTGCCATTTTCAACGTTCTTGTCGGCAAACGAGTAGTTGTAGCTGAACTCAAGCACATCGCCGCTTACACGGTTGTCGCTGAACTGTCCGCCGGTGGCGTTGGTTGTTGCGTCGTATGTCTTGCTGTCGGCCTTGAAGTTGCTCAACGTAAGGCTGCGGGCTGTAATGGCAGCCTTTACGGTGCCTGTTGCTGCGGCAAACTTGTAGTTGGCTGCATCGGCACCCGATTTTGTGAAGTCGAAGTTCACGTCTTTGTTGGTGCCCACGTTCTTATTATCGAAAGCAGCCGCTGTGCCGAAGATTACCTCATCACCGCTTACAATATTGCTTGCTGCAATGGCCACTGTTGTTGTGGTGTTGCCATCGTAAACCTTGCCAGCGGCCACAGTAGAGCTGATTACAAGTTCAAGTTGCTCAATGTTGGCAGTGGTTGTGCCAGTTGTTGTTGCAAATGCGTAGTTGTTGGCTTCGCTACCGCTCTTTGTATAGCTAAAGCTGACCTCCTTGCCGTTGCCAGCATTCTTATTATCGAAAGCGGCTGCGGTTCCAAAGGTTACATCATCGCCCGCGAACACATCGGCTGTGTAGCTGACGGTTGTTGCCTCATTACCGTCGTAAACCTTATTTTCGGCTTTGATATTGCTGATGGTAATGGTTTTGGGTGTAATTTCAAACTGACCGCTCAATACATCATTTTCATCCGCATCATTAGTCCATGAAATAGTTGCAGTACCCACATTACGGTTATCACTGTATGAAACAGTAGCGTTGGCATCAAGAGTGAATGTTTTGCCCAAAATCACGGTGCTGACTGCTACATTTGTAAGACCATCTTCCAAAGTGTAGTCAGTGCTTTTATAAACATAACTTTCTTTCAAATTGCTAATACTGCACAAACTGATAAGTTCTGTTACGAACGTTCCGTTACCAGCAAGATTATTGCCTGACAGAGTTCCGTTTGCGCGAAGCGTGCCATTGTTGGTGATTACCGCATTACCCGTTGTGGTAAGCGACGTTCCTGCAGGTACGTTGAGAGTTTTGCCTTCGGCAACCTCGTAATTGGTAGCCAAAAACATTTCGCCAACCACGGTATATGTATCATCAACCTCTTCAATATAGCCCGATACAAGATTATGAGTATCATCAAGCAAAGGATATTCATCGGAATACAAGTCTTGATACCACGCATTATTATTGTTTTTGTTGAGCAGATAGCCGATTTTTCCGCTTGCAAACTCTTCGGCTGTAGCAGAAACGCCAAAAGTGTTTTTACTACCGCAGCCTTCCAAGTAGTAGCAGTTGGTTTGGATAACATTTTCGCCGCAAATGCCGCCGACATAGGAAGAACCCGAAACCGTTCCTGTGTTGTAGCAGTTGGTTATGCGGCCTTTATTGCCATAGCCGCAAATGCCGCCAACCCAGAAAGAACCCGAAACCGTTCCTGTGTTGAAGCAGTTGTTTATAATGCGCTCAACGGCAGAATTGTCATCACCGCCACAATAACTGAAAATGCCGCCGACATAGGAAGAACCCGAAACCGTTCCTGTGTTGTAGCAGTTGTTTATGAAGACCATATCGCGAGTATAACTGCAAATGCCGCCGACATAACGGTCAGAACCCGAAACCGTTCCCTTGTTGTAGCAGTTGGTTATTTGTGTACCATATTGGACATAGCCGCAAATGCCGCCGACATCAGAAGAACCCGAAACCGTTCCTGTGTTGTAGCAGTTGATTATTTCTGTATATAATCCGCCAAGGCCGCAAATGCCGCCGATATTCGAATAACCTCTAATATATGAATCAATAAGCCCAACGTTCTTTATTATTACTTTCGTTTCTCTATAGACCCTGCCTATCAGACCCACATAGTTGCCTCCATCGGGGTAGTTGCCGCTTGCTGCATTATTGAAATACAGGCCGCTAATGGTGTGGCCGTTGCCGTCGAATGTGCCTTTGAAACTATTACTCGAAGTTCCAATCGGTGTCCAACTGTAAGTTGGTGTGCCGTTGAGTGTGCCATCGGCTTTAAGCACATTTTCGTTAACCACAATGTCGGCTGTCAGAACGGCGTTTATAGTTGCATTGCCGTTGTTCACTTCGTTGGCAAACCAATAGAGTTCGGCTGAATTGCTAATGGCGTAGTAACCCACGAAATCGGCTGTAAGATTCAAACCGCTGTGGTTGCTTTCGGTTACCAAAGTGGCTTTGTCTAAGAATTGGCCGCAAGCAGAGCAGTGTCCAGTCACATCATTCGACGAGTGGTCTTTATGAGTGTTGTTCGGATCATTGCTGAAGGAAGGGCACGGCAGCGTTTTATATACCACACCGTGAGTGTTGTCCCAAACGGGCACTGCGTCTGTGCCAATGGTCTGATACCACGCAAGGTTGCCTTCGCTTGTGCCGCCATTGAGAAGATAGGCCACTTCTCCGCTTGCAAACGCTTCCGCTGTGGCCGACATTGTCTTACCTGCCACGTCGGCGGTTGTTTGTCCCTTTGTTCCATTGCCAACACCATATTGCACCACGTTGTTTCCGTCTTTGGCGCAGCCTGCCAAATAGCAACAGTTGGTTTGGGTGCCATACCCGCCGCAAATGCCGCCGACAGATTCGAAACCCGAAACCGTACCTGTGTTGTAGCAATTGGTTTGAGTGCCATACCCGCCGCAAATGCCGCCAACCAACCGATAACCCGAAACCTTACCTATGTTGTAGCAGTTGGTTTGGGTGCCATACCCGCCGCAAATGCCGCCGACATAGTAATAACTTCCCGAAACTGTTCCTGTATTGTAGCAGTTGGTTTGGGTGCCACCATGGCCGCAAATGCCGCCGACATAGTATGAAGTTCCCGAACACGAAACCGTTCCTGTGTTGTGGCAGTTGGTTATGTTTGTATTTGAGTCATAATCAAGGCCGCAAATGCCGCCGACATTATTAGTACCCGAAACCGTTCCCGTGTTGTGGCAGTTGCTTATGGTTGTGTTTGTAGAATAGCCGCAAATGCCGCTGACATAATAGTACCCTTTAAAATAAGTATCAACAACCCCGACGTTCTTTATCTTCGCCCCATTGGCCCTGCCTATCAGACCCACGCTATTTCCTCCATTGGGGTAGTCTTTGTTAGTTGTATTATTGAAGTACAAACCGCTAATGGTGTGGCCGTTGCCGTCGAATGTGCCTGCATATTTTTTGCTCGACGTTCCAATCGGTGTCCAACTGTAAGTTGGCGTGCCGTTGAGTTCGCCTTCTGCAGTAAGCACGTTTTCGTTCACAACAATGTCAGCTGTCAGGACAGCATTTATAGTTGTGTTGCCGTTGTTCACTTCGTTGGCAAACCAGTATAATTCGCCTGAACTGCTAATTGCATAGTATCCAACAAAATCGGCTGTAAGATTCAAACTGCTGTGGTTGCTTTCGGTTACCAAAGCGCCTTGAACAATGAATTGGCCGCAAGCAGTGCAGTATCCAGTCACATCATTCGACAAGTGGTCTTTATGAGTGCTGTTCACATCATTGGTGAAGGAAGGGCACGGCAGCGTTGCATATACCACACCGTGAGTGTTGTCCCAAACAGGCAGTGCGTCGGTGCCAATGGTCTGATACCACGCAAGGTTGCCTTCGCTTGTGCTGCCGTTGAGCAGATAGGTTGCTTTCCCATTTGCAATTTCCTCGGCTGTAACAGAATCACCACCACCGCCCGCTATAGCGGAACCTGCCAAGTAGTAGCAGTTGGTTTGGGTACCACCATAGCCGCAAATGCCGCCAACATATGAAGAACCCGAAACCGTTCCCGTGTTGTAGCAGTTGGTTTGGGTGCCGCCGCTGCCACAGATGCCTCCAACAAAATAAGAAGAACTCGAAACCGTTCCCGTGTTGTAGCAGTTGGTTAGGACGCCACTGCAGCCGCAAATGCCGCCAACATATTGATAACCTCTAATATAAGAATCAATAACTCCGACGTTCTTTATCGTCGCTCCATTGGCATAGCCTATCAGACCCACATATTTTCCTCCATCGGGGTAGTTGCTGTTAGTTGTGTTTTTGAAATACAAACCGCTAATGGTGTGGCCGTTGCCGTCGAATGTACCTTTGAAATTATTGCTCGAAGTTCCAATCGGTGTCCAATTATGCATTGTTGAGCCGTTGAGATTTCCATCAGCCGGTACGTTTAAGTTAACTACAATGTCGTCAGTAAGCACGGCATTGATTGAATTTTTGCCGCCATTTACCGAATCGGCAAAGCAGTAAAGGTCTTCGGCAGATGAAATCACGTAATAGCCATCGAATTCCTCTGTAAGGCCATACGTGTCGTAATCGCCATTAATTTTTGTGAGCGATTCAGAAGGCGTGCCACTATAAGGCTCCGATACCGCCCACGATGTCAATGCGCTACTGAGCAGCACCAACGTTGTCAAGAAAAATTGTCGAATCTTTTTCATAATTGTGAAAATTTAAATAGTAATATGCTTATTTAATTGATTTCTAACAAATTTCGCCCAAAATGCAGCATGCCGCAACAAGCACGGTGAGAGCACCAATAAATATTCCCGCGAAATACTTTGTTGTGTCGGTTTGTTTCACGGCCTGGTTTGCCACCATTCTGCCGTTTGCCGTTCTAAGTTCGTAGTTCATAATTGTATCGTTTTAAGTGTTCGATTCTTAAATGTGTTACAAAGGATGAAATAGCGGGTTAAAAAAACAAGGATGACTTAACGAACGGCGGGTTTGACTTAACGAACGGCGAAAATTTGCCAAAATCGAACTGTTTTTTGATGATTTTTCCAAAAAATCGGAGTTTGGTTTTTTCAATTTTAGTTATCGTCAATTATTGATTGTTCATTCTTATTTGTCAATTATATTTGCGTGCTTTTTTCGAAATTCAATGTAAAACAAAAAATATGAGCGGTAAATTTCCTGAACACAAGCAATTGGACTTGTCACAAATCAATAAGGACATCCTTGCCGAATGGAACAGCGAGAACACATTCCAGAAAAGTATCGACACACGTGCCGGACATCCTAAATTCATCTTCTTCGAAGGGCCGCCGTCGGCCAACGGAATGCCTGGTATTCACCACGTTATGGCACGCAGCATTAAGGATATAATCTGCCGCTACAAGACTTTGCAAGGTTTCCTGGTCGACCGCAAGGCTGGTTGGGACACTCACGGACTGCCTGTTGAGTTGGGCGTCGAGAAGCAGTTGGGCATCACCAAGGAGGATATCGGCAAGAAAATCAGCGTTGACGACTACAACCGCGCCTGCCGTTCGGAGGTTATGAAATACACCGCCCAATGGCGCGACCTGACCGCCAAAATGGGCTATTGGGTGAATATGGACGACCCTTACATCACCTACGACAACCGCTACATCGAGACTCTTTGGTATTTGCTTAAAACCATCTATAACAAAGGGTTGCTCTACAAGGGCTACACCATTCAGCCGTACTCGCCCGCTGCGGGAACAGGCCTTTCGACTCACGAGTTGAACCAACCTGGTTGCTACCGCGACGTGAAGGACACCACCTGCACCGCACAGTTCAAGGTTACTGACGCTGAAAATAAACTTGTTAAGGATATTCTGGCGAAAGCCGACGCCGACCACAAGCAACTCTACATTCTGGCCTGGACCACCACACCGTGGACCCTGCCATCGAACACCGCGCTCTGCGTTGGACCGAAAATCGACTATGTGGCCGTTGAGACCAAGAACCCGTACACCGAGCAGGCTTGCACGGTGATTGTGGCAAAATCGCGTTTCAGCGCCTATTTCAACGATAAGAACCCTGGCACGGTGATTGCCGAAATGAAGGGCACCGACCTTGTGGGCATCCACTACGAGCAACTGTTCCCGTGGGTTGACCCGTGCGAACTGATTGACAAACAAATTGTTAACAAGAAAGCCGACGCTTTCCGCGTCATTCCTGGCGACTACGTGACCACCGAAGACGGTACGGGCATTGTGCACATTGCGCCAACGTTCGGCGCCGACGACGCCAAGGTGGCCAAGGCCGCTGGAATCCCGTCGCTGTTTATGATTAACAAGGCTGGCGAGACTCGTCCAATGGTCGATTTGACTGGTAAATACTATTTTACAGCCGACCTTGACCCGCAGTTTGTCGCCAATTTTGTCAATAACGATATCTATAAGGAATACGAAGGCCGTTGGGTGAAGAACGCCTACGACCCGCAGTTCACCGTCGACGGAAAATACGACGAGCAGGCCGCGCAGAAAGCCGAGAATCTCGACATCTTCATCTGTATGAAAATGAAGGCCGAAGGCACCGTCTATAAGATTGAAAAACACGTACATAACTATCCGCATTGCTGGCGCACCGACAAACCTGTGCTCTACTATCCGCTCGACAGTTGGTTCATCAAGGTTACGGCCGTGAAGGACCAAATGGTGGAACTGAACAAGACCATCAACTGGAAGCCGCAGAGCACTGGCGAAGGCCGCTTTGGCAAGTGGCTCGAGAACATCAACGACTGGAACTTGAGCCGCTCGCGCTATTGGGGCACACCGCTGCCTATCTGGCGCACCGACGACGGCGCCGAGCAACTCTGCATCGGCTCTGTTGAGGAACTCTGCAACGAAATCGACAAGGCTGTGGCCGCAGGCGTTATGAAAGAGAACCCGTACACGGCCAAAGGCTTCAAGGTTGGCGATTACTCGCAGGAAAACTACGAGAAAATCGACCTGCACCGCCCGTACATCGACGCAGTGGTGCTTGTCGCGCCAAGCGGAAAACCAATGTACCGCGAGAAAGACCTGATTGACGTATGGTTCGATTCGGGCGCAATGCCGTTCGCACAGCGCCACTGGCCGTTTGAGCACAAAGACGATTTCAACTCGCTCTATCCCGCCGACTTCATTGCCGAAGGTGTCGACCAAACACGCGGCTGGTTCTACACTCTGCACGCC
>JAGCFC010000055.1 GCA_017650325.1 Salinivirgaceae bacterium
AAACGTTTGAATTTGGTTTCCATTTTTGTCGATTAATTCGTCGCAAAGTTAGTGAGTTTCGGCAAATTCTCCAAATTTGAAGAGACATTTTGCACAAAAATGATACACCGAGCAGCAAAAATGAATCGAATTTGAAAAAAAGGGCCATGTATTATTCCATCGTGACATTATTTTCTCTATCTTTGCGTCGCATTTTTTACAGAAAAATGAATCGCATGCTTGCACGGTTGCTTACAATTATTGTATTTAGTTATTCAAAGGGCATTCCCTGGCGGAAATGTGCAGATTGTACCATTTGGGACAAAGGCTCATGATTTATTTGGTGAAAGGTTGCCCAATATGGTTAAAAACTGGTCTATTAATATGTATTGGATCCAATAATTTTGAATAATACTGTGACTTACAAAAGAGAGATGGAAAAAGCCATCAAGAGTTATCTTGCACCTTTTGGCTACAAGTATAACGTAAAGGACGATGAGTTTATCAAAAAGATAAACGATGACTTGACGCAAACTATCTGTTATGCGGATGCGACACATAATAGGAAACAATACCACCTGTTGACCGTTATTGCAACCGTTTCGTCCAATTTATTGAACGAAATCCTGTACCAGGCCTCAGATGGCATGATGAACTTTCGTAGTGTGTGTGCAAGCCCAGCTTATCTGAATACAGTGAATGGCAAAGAAGCAATCCATGCGGAATTTATCGGCGAACGTACGATGGAGGAGAATATTGCAGCCTTTGACAGGGTGTACAAGGAAGATGTTCTTCAAGTGTTCGACAAATTCAAAACCACGAAGGATGTTTTATTATCTCCGCTCCGAGAAGAATTATTTAATCCGTATAATAGGCCGTATGTGCGGTACTATGTGCCTCTTGCCTATTATTTCAATGGTGAGTTTGATAAAGCCTATGAATACATTCAAGAAAGACTAGATATCGAATATAAAATGATTGAAAGATTCGGTCCTCACGAAAGTGCGAAACAAACAATAAACACCTACGAAGCCATTCGCAAGAATCTCAAGCAATGGATAGCCGAACGTCGGCAGTTCAAGGTCGATGACGAGTATCTTCCTCACTTTTAAGGACGGCGCGAAAGGCCAACGGTTTCAAAAAAATGCTGTCATTCAGCTAAACGATCCAAAATCAAAATGTCCATCATCCGCATACATTCACTCAGCGACCCAGGCGTCGATATTTTCAGCGTGCTTACCGAGGCTCAGCTGCGCAACAGGCTTGAACCCGAAAAGGGAATTTTCATTGCAGAAAGTCCGAAGGTCATTGATGTGGCTCTCGACAAGGGCTTTGAGCCGCTGGCCCTGCTTTGCGAAGAAAGGCATATCACGGGCGACGCGGCGGACATCATCCGTCGTTGCGGCGACATGCCCGTCTATACAGGTGAGCGCGGGATGCTCGGGGCTTTGACCGGCTATAATCTGACGCGCGGTGTGCTGTGCGCGATGCGAAGGCCCGAGGCTACGCCAGGTTTAGCCGAAAAAGTCGGAGAGCGTGCGCGGTTGGACGACATGCTGCGCGATGCCCGACGCGTGGTGGTGATTGATGGCGTGGTCGATACGACGAACATCGGCGCTATCTTCCGTTCGGCGGCAGCCCTCGGCATTGATGCGGTGCTCCTCACTCCGACGGCTTGCGACCCGTTGAATCGTCGTGCCGTGCGTGTGTCGATGGGCTCGGTATTCCTCGTGCCGTGGACCTACCTGCGCGAACCGCTGCCCAGCCTGCATCGTTATGGATTTCAGACGGCGGCCATGGCCTTGTCCGACGACAGTATTCCACTCGATGACCCGCGTCTGAAGGAAGTTCCCCACCTGGCTATCGTGATGGGCACCGAGGGCGACGGCCTGGCGAAAGAGACCATTGCCGATGCCGATTACGTGGTGCGTATCCCAATGTACCACAACGTGGATTCCCTTAACGTCGCAGCTGCCGCCGCCGTCGCTTTCTGGGAGCTTCGGAAGTGAGTTTTTTAACGTGAATTATTGCGAATTATCATTAATTTTTCAATATGTATTCTTACTCCCTAATAAACAATTCATGTGAATTCATGATAATTCGTGTTTATAAATACGTATATAATTAACGTTTTAGTTACAAACTTATGAAAAAGATTGTTGTGCTCGACGGCTATGCCGCCAATCCCGGCGATATCGGGTGGGAGCCTTGGAAGGCTCTGGGTGAACTCACAGTTTATGAACGCACGGCTCCAGAAGAGACCGTGGCGCGTTGTAAGGATGCAGAGATTGTCCTGACCAATAAGGTTGTCTTCGATGCAAAGGTCATCGAGGCATTGCCTGCCTTGAAATATATCGGTGTGCTCGCAACAGGTTATAATGTCGTGGATTTGGAAGCTGCCTCGAAGAATGGCGTCATCGTGACCAACATTCCGGCCTACAGCACCTTGTCGGTGGCGCAGATGGTTTTCGCTCATCTGCTCAACATCACGCATCATGTGGCACAACATGCCGAACGTGTAGCAAACGGAGCCTGGCAGAACTCCAAGGACTTCTGTTTCTGGGACAGCGAACTCATCGAACTTGATGGACTCACTCTTGGCATTGTGGGTCTTGGCAATATCGGACTTGCCGTGGCTCGCATTGCCCAGACCTTTGGTATGAAGGTGATG
>JAGCFC010000056.1 GCA_017650325.1 Salinivirgaceae bacterium
ACAGCGACATTATGGGTATGGACAAGGTGCTCGTCTTCTTTGGCGACAACTACTACCTTAACGGTCGCGCCACTTGGGCCGACTCGACTTGGCTCGAGAAACTTCGCGAACGCGTCGAGGAACTGCGTTACAATCAGGTTGGTAATCAAGCTGTTGAATTGAAGCTTTACACTTACGATGACCAACCGGTAACCATTTCGGGCGTCAATGCCGAATACACCGTGCTGTTCTTCTTCGAGCCGTCGTGCGGACACTGCAAGAAGGCCACGCCCAAAATGAAGGCTTTGGCCGACAAGTTCTGGGAACGCGGCGTTGAGGTGATGGGCATTTACACCCAAACCGACAAGAAAGAGTGGGGCGATTTTATTGAAAGTCAGGGACTTGATAACTGGATAAACGCTTGGGACCCATACAATCAGTCGGGTTTCCGCCTGTTCTACGATATCCGCAGCACACCGTCAATCTACCTTCTCGACCGTGGCAAGAAAATCATTGCCAAACGTATTGATGTTGAGACACTTGAAAAGGTGCTTGAAGACGAGTACGCACGGAAGGATAAAAACAAATAAGAGCTTGATTTTGTATTTGATCTAATAACCGCCGCTATTTTAACGGCGGTTATTTTTATGGCAAAATTTTTAATAATTTTGAAGGTTGATTGCAATGTTTAAACCACAGATGAATATGCGTAAAATCCTAAGTTTGACAATGTTATTGTCTGCCATATTACTGTCGCTTGGCGCGATTGCGCAGGTTGACACCGCCCGCATTACTCTCGATGACATAATGAGAAAAGGCACGTTCTACGAGAACGGCATTGATGCTATTACCCCGATGAGCGACGGGCTGCATTATGCAGTTATTGAGGATGGTTTGGCGATAGCAAAATACAGTTACAAGACAGGCGAAAAAGTGGCTGCATTGGCCACGGTGGAGCAGTTTGGCGACAGCACGATAAACTACTTGTCGAACTTCAGATTCAGTGCCGATGAGCGGAAAATCTTTTTCTACACCAATCGGCAGAATATCTATCGGCGCTCATTTACAGCCAATTACTACGTTTGGGACGTTGCCGCCAAGGAACTCACGGCCGTGTCCGACAGTCGCCGTCAGCAGGTGGCGACACTGTCGCCCGATGGCACTATGGTGGCGTATGTCAGTGGTAACAATCTGTATGTCAAAAACTTGACTGACGGTTCGGAGACGCAGATAACAACCGACGGCGAGTTCAACAAGATAATCAACGGTATTCCCGACTGGGTTTACGAGGAGGAGTTTGAGTACAACAAGGCCTTCTGCTGGTCGCCCGACAGCCGCAACCTTTCGTGGTGCCGTTTTGACGAGTCGGCGGTGCCAACCTACTCATTCCAAATGTTTGCCGGACTTGCGCCCAAGTTTGAGGAAAACAAACTTTATCCGTCGGACTACACATATAAGTACCCGAAGGCCGGCGAGTGCAATTCGGTGGTGACGGTTTGGAACTATAATCTTGATAATGAGCGAAAAACTAAAATAGATGTTGGCCCCGAAACCGACCAATATATTCCGCGCATAATGTGGTCGCCGGCGGGTAAGTTGGTGGTTTACAGACTTAACCGTCTGCAAAATCATCTTGAATTGCTCTATGCTGACGCTGCCACCGGCGCAACCGAAAAATTCTACGACGAGACCAACAAATGGTATATTGATGAGACGGAGTTCGACCGCCTGACTTTCAACGCCGATGGCTCAAAGTTCCTGATGATGAGCGAGCGCGACGGCTGGAACCACATCTATCTTCACAAGGCTGATGGCAATTTGCTCAATCAAGTTACCAAAGGCGAATGGGATGTGACCGATTTCTATGGTTATGATGAGCGTACTAACACCGTTTTTTACCAAAGTGCGGAACGGGGTGCGGCTGTGCGCGATGTCTATTCGGTGAAAACCGACGGCAGCGCCAAAAAGCAATTAAGCCAACACGCAGGCACCAACACTTTTGTGTTTAGCAAAGGATTCAATTACTACATCAGTGCGTTTTCAAATGCAGCAACGCCAACCGTTTACACTCTGCTCGAGCGTAGCGGCAAACTCATTCGCACGCTTGAGGACAACAGCGCCCTTGCCGATACTTTGAAAAACCGACAGTTCTGCCCCAAGGAGTTTTTGTCGTTCACAACGCCCGATGGTGTCAGCCTGAATGCGTGGATGGTAAAACCATACGATTTCAATCCCGAAAAGAAATATCCGGTGTTGATGGTGCAATATAGCGGTCCAAATTCGCAGCAGGTTCTCGATGCGTTTGATGTTGGTTGGGAGCAGGTTCTGGCATCTAATGGCTACATTGTTTTCTGTTGCGACGGTCGCGGAACTGGTGCGCGTGGTGAAGCCTTTCGAAAGGTAACATATTTGCAGTTAGGTAAATACGAGCTTGCCGACCAACTCAATGCCGCCAACTATCTGAAAAACTTGCCATACGTTGATGCCAATCGCGTTGGAATTTGGGGCTGGAGTTTCGGCGGTTTTATGGTGCTCAACTGTATGACGCAGGGCAACGGCACGTTTAAGGCCGGCATTGCAGTTGCGCCCGTCACCAACTGGCGCTACTACGACAACATCTACACCGAACGTTTTATGCGCACGCCGCAGGAGAACGCCGACGGCTACGATAGCAATTCGCCAATCACTCACGCTGCTGATTTACAAGGAAATCTGTTGCTCATTCACGGCTCTGCCGACGACAATGTGCATTGGCAGAATTCGGCGGAAATGTGCGAGGCTCTGGTTCAGGCCGACAAGCAGTTCGAATATTTCGTTTACACCAACCGCAACCATAGCATCTATGGAGGAAACACACGTTGGCATCTATATTCCAAAATGTTGCGATTTGTGCTTGAGAAATTATAGTTTACGTTTCTTGTGCGAGTTTTCTAATGCTTTTGCCAAAGTTTATCAGGTGGTCGGCAGCGCGTTCTGAATTTTGAGCGAGCGAAATAAATTCCGCCCCCACTTGTGGTGTGCATTTGCCCGCAACAAGTCGGCCAATGTGATTGTTTTCCATTTGATTGGTATACGTATCTATCTTATCTTCAATTAGATTGGCCCTTTCGAGGGCGTTTAGATCAATGTCGTGAAAAGCAGTTTTAATTTCAGCAAACAGAGCCGTTATCAACGCTTCCAATTCGGCAATCTCGCTTACGGCTGCAACCGAGAATGACGAATCTTGCTGTTTCAGTTGACTGGCGTATTCAACAATATTGACGGCATAATCGCCAATACGCTCAAGGTCGCTTGCGCTTTTTATGCTAGAATTCAAGAATTTATTGTCGAAATCACTCATTGGTTTACCCGACAACGCTACAACATAACGAGTTATCTCACTGTTCAGGAAGTTCAGTTCCGATTCGGTCTTTTTAAATGGTTCCAAATCATTGAAGTTCAGAGATGTAACCATATTAATGGCTCGTTTGAAATTTTTGAAAGCCAACTCGGCCATATTTTCCAACTCGGCTTTCATTTGTTTCACAGCAATTATCGGGGTTCGAAGCATTGTCTCGTCGAGAAAATAAAGATGCAAACTGTCGGAGGTCTTTGTCTTCTGATTTTCAGGTACAATCAAGCAGACAACGCTTATGAGCCACTCTGTCAGCGGAATGGCAAACAGCGTGGTGCTGACATTGAATATTGTATGGAACATTGCCAATTGCAATTGCGGTGCATTGGGAAAGATACTTCCGAAAATGCTGCCAAAATCGGTTCTCGCAAATGGCAACAATTTGAGAATCATTCCTATTGCAAGGAAAATCGATACACCCATAACATTAAACAGCAAGTGCAGCAAAGCGGTGCGCTTTGCATTTGTGCCGCTGCCAATGGCGGCGATAATGGCCACCACGCACGAGCCGATGTTGGAACCCATAGTCAGGTAAATACCCTGATTTAGTGAAATTAGTCCACTGAAAACCATTGTAATAACAATCGATGTCAGCACCGATGACGATTGGATTATGGCGGTGAGAAATGTGCCTGTCAGTACCAAAATCAGCGGATTGCCAATGCTCGACAGAAACTCTCGCACCGAGTCCAAAGCTGCAAAGTCGTCCATTGCGTTCGACATTGTGTGCAGGCCCACAAACAGCAAGCCGAAGCCAGCCAGAATGTTGCCGCACAACTTCAGCCGCTCGCGTTTGCCGAACATTGCCATAAAAACGCCAATGCCCGTAAACGCCGAGAAAATGACGGTTGTCGACAGGCTGTTGCCGCCAAACATACCCAGCGCCACAATCTGCGCCGTAACGGTCGTGCCGATGTTGGCGCCGTAGATTATCGTGGCCGCCTGCGCCAGCGACATTATGCCCACGTTGACAAAACCGATAACCATAACCGTCACTGCGCCAGAACTTTGAATGGCCGCCGTGCCAACCGTTCCAATGCCGACGCCCAACCATTTGCTCTTGCCCGTTTTGGCAAAAAGGCGTTTCAAACTATGACTGCTCGCATTCTCAAGATGGGTGCTCATAACATTGCAGGCAATCAGAAAAACACCGATGCCAGCCAAGAGTGTGAGAATGGCTGTTAAAATGCTGATAATATCCATATTACAAAAAAATGAAGGCCGCACGTTGCCGCACAGCCTGTCTGTTATTTATCGATTCCCACAAACTGATTTAAGTTATTGAAAATGAGTTCAACGCCGTTGTTCAACTCAACTTTCGAGCCCTTCTTCTCTTTTTCCCATTCCACAATCAGGCTCGATGGGTAGTTGTCCTTCACGTAAGCCACAATCTCGTTCGCAATCAGCGCTTCAGGCACCTGATTCGGTTTGCATTCAATCTTTTTCAGATTGCCGTCTTGGTCGAAATCCACTTCGGCGCCGTTGGCAAAACGCACTTCGTACTCAGTCGTCTTGTCGTCGTTATCGATTTTGACAGATGCGATTCCCGTCTTGTCAAAATGCTGAACAATAATCTCTTGCGCGCTTTTCGGCAATTGCTCGAAACTGCCTTTGCGCTCACCCGAACACGCGTTTAGTGCGAAAGCCAGCACCAAAAACGCAATTGAAAAAAACTTTCTCATTGTGTGAAAATTTTAAGTTAATGAATTGATATAAAAAAAGATGGTGCGAACCGCAGTCCACACCACCTTTAAATTCCGAATAATATGAAGCCGAGTTGTTGCCTTTGTTGGGCGCCAGGCTGTGCGTCAGTCCCGACATTTGCACCGATGAGCGCTTTGCCGCAGTCTGCTCTTTGCCGCATAAAACGTTGCAGTTCAGAGTGTTTGTCGTGTGTTGAGAAGTTGTGGGGCGGCTGATGCAGAAATCGTCGGTCCCGTCGTCGTCAAAATCGTCGGTGTCAAATTCTGCATTGGCCTGCATTTCAATCTGCGCCTGCGCACCGTCGAACCCGTCTGAAATCGCACATACAGCGAAAAAGCCCACTAAAATGAGCGCCAAAGCGGCGTAGTATTTGTGTAGCGCGATTAACATATCCGCAAAACTAAATATTTCTGCCGTATGCGAAAATCGATTTTGCACGATTTTTGAATAACGCTCGGAGCGGAATCCGATTCAAATTCCAAAGGCTTCACCGGTGTTGTTTTTTGGGATGGCGATTGGCAAATAATCGAAAAACATAAATCGAGAAATTATGGATTTGAAACGCATTATAAACCCGTGGCAGACAGAGGCGAAATACAATTGCTTTGGTTGCTCACCCAATAACCCGTTCGGCCTTCACCTTTGCTTTTACGAGGATGGCGACAACATTGTGTCGGAATGGGAGCCGAACAACAACTACCAAAGTTGGCTCGACACACTGCACGGCGGCATCCAAGCCACCTTGCTCGACGAACTCTGCGGCTGGGTTGTGACGCGCAAACTGCAAACCGCCGGCGTAACTTCGAAGATGGAGACACGCTACAGGCGGCCGGTGCTCATAAGCAAAGGTAAAATCACTATCAGCGGCCACATCCGTGAGCAACGCCGTAATATTGTCATAATCGATGCACAAATTGCTGATAGCGAAGGCGTTGTGTGCACCGAGGCCACTTGCACTTATTTCACAATGTCGCGCGAGAAAGCGCAAGCCGAAATGAACTTCCGTGAGTGCAAGTTGGAGGGAGAATAGCCCCCGCCAACAAGGTTTTGCAGCTGTTTGGTTGACTATTTTACCGAAATGTTTTTCTCGATGTAATATTCAAGCGAGTCGAATTTTATGTAGTTTTTTATGATAAGTCCATCGCGGTCAATCAATGTAAAATGAGGCCTTCCGCTTATTAAATAACTGTCTCTCAAGTTCTTTTCCCATTGTCCTTTGCAAATCAATTGGTAGCCTAACGCATGGTTGTCTTTTACAATCTGTTGGCAGGCGTCAGGAGCGTTGTCGAGACAGATGTTGACAAGTTCAAAACCTTGTTTGCCGTATTTCTCCACAAATGCGTTTTTGTGCGGAATGCTGGCTATGCAAGCCGAACAATGCGTATCCCAAAAGTTGAGCAATACCAATTTCCCCGCAAAATCCGATAGCGAAAATGATTTATTATCAAGACTTTTGAGATAAAAAATCGGGGCTTTGTCGCCTTTCTTCAATATTTTTTTCGAGAGCAATTCGTTGTAGATGTTTGTTTGTTCTGTAGTGATATGGTTGAGCAAAGATGTGTCTTTTATCAGGCTCGAATTTGCTTCAATCAACCCGTTCAGATATTTGTTTTTCTCATTGTATTCCGATTGATTATGTGCTTTTCGTAGAGAGTGTAAATATCCCGACAGTCGCACAGCAGTAAAGAATGAGGCTATTTCCGCGGGCAAATTGTTCTTTATGGTGTCAATGTTGTCTTGAACATATTCATAAAAGACATCATCGCTTCTATTGGAATCCAGAAGAGTATCGAATCGTGGGGCAAAGAACATGTATAAGAAGTTTTTGTAATCGTCTATCCAATAATATTGGCTTTCACGAATTGGCTCATTTTTTCTTAAAGAGTCCATATTGTTAAAACCATCTTTAGTATAACCCTGTTTTAAAAAAACTTTATGAAATGATAGATTTTCGGTTTGCAAGTCGCGGAACCATTTGGGAAGCAATCCGGCGGTGTAAGCCGAATCGAGACTCTTTTGCTTGTCTGCATATCTCGAATCAAGTTTTGCAAAGCACGATTCGTCATTTTCAAAATCTTCAAACAACCATGTCGGATTATTTGTCAGATAGTTGCAAATCGGTTCAGTGAACCCGTCGAACGATACGGTGCTGTTTGCTAAATCGATATTCACTGTAAGTGTTTCGTTTTGAACTAGAAACATAATAAAATCAAAATTGTCGCACCAGCAGGGTGCTTCAGTAGGATGATTAAGATGCAAGGTGAATTCAAATGTTGTATCACATTCAACACTGAATATTCTCCTATGTTGGTTTGTCGGGAACGATTGGTTGTAGAAAAACGAGAACGATTTCGGAGTGTCCACATTAGTGAAATTGAAAGTCAAATGCGTTTCGCCATTCAGAGTGAATCGGCATTCGTAATCGGATTTTTGTGAGCACCCGGCAGCAAACAATGCCGTTGCAATCAGCAGAAGATGTCTTTTCATAATAGTAAGATTTTTATGATGTGTAAATATAGCGATTTTTGTATTGATTGTCAACGAGAATCAAAGTGCCCGTTGTTTTTAACAGATACAAAAAAACGCCGATCCTGAAAGTCAAGAACGACGCTTTTTATTATCGGTATTGTGTAAACTATTCTGCAGCAACTGGACGAATGGCGTTACCGAAATAGCGGTCACCGCTGTCGATTTCAGGCTCATCGCCAGTGAAACGAACGTTCCAAGCCATTGTCGGAAGCGGCTCGTAAAGAGATGCCGTCCAGTAAGAGCCTGTGCCGCCGTCGCCTTCAACTTTCTTGTTGTTGCGGAAACCTGCAGCCGGAATAAAGATTGATTTGTCGGTGAAGCCGGCCTTTTTCGAAGTTACCTTGCAGCCCGACACGCCGTTTACTTGAGTCCATTCCCAAATGCAGTTTGCGGTGTCAGCCAGCTCTTTCCATTCGTCGAGAGTGGGAGTCCGCCATTTGGCGCCCAAATTGGCTGTGGCAGCGTCGTCAGTGGCTTCGATAGTGGTTCTCTTGTCGGAAAAACCATTTGCGCCAAAATCAGTGTCGTTGCAGTATTTCCACAGCATAGGTGTGCCGTCTGGTGCCAGTTTGGCGTATAAGTAATTGTCCGCCGAATTGCTTGCCACTGTTGCTGCAATTCCCCAAGCGTAGTAGTTGCCAAAACCTTCGGGACTTGTCGCACCCACATTGAACGAAGCCCATTTCACGCTCAATCCCAAATCAATGGCTTCGGGTTGTGCCATTTCCTTCGGAGCGCCGCCGCACGCAGCAAACAACGGCAGCAACAACCAAAAACAATTGTGTTTCATAGTTTTATCAATTTTTAATATGCGGGTGCAATTATAGCGTAAAAATGGCGATTTTCTTATGGAAATTCAAAAACAAAAGTGTTTGACGCAGGCGGAAATTAGATGAAAAAAGGTTCGGAGAGATGAATGGCAAATTGTATATTTGCTAAAAACATATTTCGTGAATTCTTAAAAACGTTACTATGAGAAACGGATTATTGAAATCTTTCGCATTGGTTGCATTGCTTGCCACAGTGTTTGTGTCTTGTATCAACAACTATAATGGTGATGTTGTTGATTTGGGATTGCCAAGCGGAGTTAAATGGGCAACCTGTAATTTGGGTGCTGCAAATCCTTGGGAATATGGCAATTACTATGCGTGGGGCGAAACAGATGTTAAAAACTATTATAGTTATGAGACATATAAGCATTGCAATGGCTCACCCTTCACGCTCACAAAATATTGTTATGATGCAGAATATGGAAACGAAGGTTTCACCGATAATCTTACCACTCTTGAATCAGCCGACGATGCCGCTACAGCCGTGTTAGGCTCTGATTATTCAATGCCAACCGATACCGATTGGAAAGAACTCTATAGCCAATGTTATTGGGTTTGGACGGAAAACTACAATAATCGGAAAGTAAGTGGTTATATAGTTTATAAGGCAAAATCTGCAGACGACAAAGGAACGATAGTATATGCTGATGGCACTCCGTCGGCGTCTTATTCATTATCCGACAACCACATTTTTCTGCCGGCTGCCGGGGGCTGTGGTGACAGTGTGAGCATTGGTTCGGACGGCTGCTACTGGTCGGCTTCGCTCTACGATTTCTACCCGTACAACGCTCGAAACTGCGGCTTCGACAGCAACTTAGTGAGTCCGGCGTTCTTCGTCATCCGTTACTATGGGTTCTCTGTTCGCCCTGTTCAGCACAAATAAATGGGTTAATGAATAATCAGTCAATCAGTCAATCAATCAATCCTTCAGTCAATCAGTTAATCAATAAATCAATTAATATGAGTAATCCACTATCGAATCTCGAACCCAAGGCGGTTTGGGACTATTTCTACCAACTGACACAGCAGCCGCGTCCGTCGAAACACGAGGAAAAGGTTCGCAAGTTTCTTCTCGATTTCGCTCAAGGCATTGGTCTTGAGGCTTTTGCCGATGAGATTGGCAACGTGATAATCCGCAAGCCCGCAACACAGGGAATGGAGAACCGCCGAGGTGTTATTCTGCAAGGCCATATGGATATGGTGCCGCAGGCCAACAGCGATGTTAAGCACGACTGGCTCACCGACCCTGTTCAACCGCGAATCGACGGCGAATGGGTGAAAGCCACAGGCACAACTTTGGGTGCCGACAACGGAATGGGCGTGGCAACGGCAATGGCCATTCTGGCGTCGAAAGATGTTGCGCACGGCCCGCTTGAGGCTCTTTTCACATGCGACGAGGAAACTGGAATGACTGGCGCAAACGGTATTAAACCAGGTGTTTTGAATGGTGATATGCTTATCAACTGCGACTATGAGGACGAGGGCGAACTCTGCGTGGGCTGCGCCGGCGGTGTCAACGGTACCTTCACTTTCGATGCCAAACTGAAACCCGCACCCGAGCATCACAAAGCGTTTAAACTGAGCGTTACAGGTCTGCGCGGCGGACATTCGGGAATCGATATCAATCTTGGTCGCGGGAATGCCAATAAAATCATTTTCAGATATTTGAACAGCGCAATGGCGAAATTCAACATCCGTCTGGCCGACATTCAGGGCGGTAGTTTGCGCAACGCCATTCCGCGCGAGGCATTTGCCACCGTTCTGGTGCCCGATTTCTATGCCGACAAGATTGCCGCCGATGTGGCTGAATATGAGAGCGTTGTTAAGAGTGAACTAAACACCGTCGACCCCGATTTGAAAATCAGTATTGAGCCGACAGCAATGCCCGAAAAAGCCATTTCCGACGGCGTTGGCAGCCGCCTGACAAAGGCCGTCTATGCTTGCCCAAACGGTGTGGCTCGTATGAGTGCCGATGTTGAGGGACTTGTCGAGACATCGTCGAACCTTGCCATTGTGAAACTCGAAGGCGATAAGATTGTGGTTAAGAGCCTATTGCGCTCGTCGGTTGAGTCGGCAAAAGCCGATTTGGCAGAGCAGATGCGCTGCGTGTTCAATATGGCTGAAGCCGACGCTGAATTCGACGGCGGCTACCCTGGCTGGAAACCGAATATGAAGTCGGCCATACTCGACGTTATGCGCCGCACATCGTCTAAAATATTCGGTCACGAGGCTGAAATAAAGGCCGTTCACGCTGGTTTGGAGTGCGGCATTCTTGGCTCGAAATATCCAAACTGGGATATGGTTGCCTGCGGTCCGCATCTGGTTCACCCGCACTCACCCGATGAGGCTGTCAACATTGCATCGGTTCAGCGGTTCTACAATTGGGTGGTTGAGACGCTGAAAACAGTACCGGAGAAGTAGGGCAGAACCCCGTTGAAATAAAAAGCGCAGAAAATCACTGATTCTCTGCGCTTTTTTTGTGAATTGTAATTCAATAATTCTTATTTGCTAAACATAACCTTCTCGTTGTATAGGTTTGGCTGTTTAGTATAAAGAAGATAAGTCATTATTTGGATTTTAGTATTGTTCAAGTAATCAATCCAATTTTTTCAATTCCAATCTCACAATCCAACCATCTGAGATTCGGGCAAATTCTGTAACAGACAAGTCGTTGGCCATGGCCGATGCGGGTGTGAGCGAGAGTGCGATAACATTGCCAGCCACAGGCAGCGAGTCGAGGCGCAAAGTGTCGGTTGGACATTGGCGCACATCGATTTGCACGAAACCCTCGTCACCCTCGCTGAAAAGACCGGGAAAAACTGGCTCGTGAACAAGCACCATAACACTGTCAACTTGCAAAGTATCAACCACTGTGCCACCTGTAAAAACTGGATCGATACGCATAAACGGCAACCGCATGGCAAGCTGCTGCCAACCGCCCATTCCTATAAAAACGGCTAAGATGATAATGGTGCCCAAAGCAGCCCACAAATACGCGAAAAATGATATTATCTTTTTCATAATCAATTAAATAAATAGATTAATAATAAGGGCCAATCCGTTGACGAAACTGCCACCCAGCAGTGTTACCATAAAAATATAGGCCGGATAAATGTAAAGTGTCCTGGCCCAAGTAAAATGGCGGTCGGGCGAGGTGCCGCGCACATGATAGCGCAATGCGCCAGTGGGACATTCATCAACACAACGTCCGCATTTTGAGCACGTTAACGTAGGACAATGGTTCTCAATGGCAAGCATCGGGCAGGCCTTGTCGCAGCGGCCACAATTAATGCAAAGGTCGGCTCTATGGCGCACATCGAAAACATTTATCTTATTGAAAAGCGACAACAACGCCCCCATCGGGCAGAAAGTGGCGCACTGAATGCGCTTGCGGGTGAGCAAGGGTAGCACTACCACCAAAACAACAAAAAGCGTATAGAAAACAATGTTCTTGACAAGCGTCACACCATCGACAATACGTTCATTTTCAGTGACTGCCTTGAACGGACAGAGCCACTCGCAGTATTTTGGCGACAGCGACTCGGCCGACCACAGCGCCATCAGCACCAGCATTGCAAAGGCAAACCAGCGGAAAGCGCTGTTGACGCGGCGAATGACCGGACGACGAAGAATGCGGCTTGTGCCATCGTCCCAACCACCGTAGAAACACCCCCAACTGCAGAATCCACGTCCTATCACAATACTGAAACCCAACACAATAACCAGCATCGACGAGATTGAGGCATAGCCCTCAACAAGGCTACCGGGGAAAATAATTGTCTGTTTGATTGCCGCCGGAATTATCACCATTGTGGTGACTATGTGGCAGAACGGAATGGTACAAGTAAGTTGCTCAGCATCGGAGAAAGTCATACTGCTACGAACCTCTATCAAATTACTAATGAACGAGATACAAAACAGCAACGCACCAATAATGAACACCACGGCACGCCAGCGGTCGGTGCGGCCAGTATAAATCATCATCCAAAACATTGATACAAAGAACAATAGCGCCACAACAGCCGAGAACGTGTGTACGTAGCTCTGACCACCGGCAAGGTTGCCTGACAGCATTAAGCCTATAAGCAGCACCATTGGCGCTGTTAGCAAGATGCTTCGGCCAATGCGGCCTGTGCTCCAATAAGTTGGTTTGTTTTTCATCTATTTAGAATTTAAAAGTTATAAAATAATGTTGCGAATCCTTTGAAAATGAATATTATAGCCACAATTGCGGCAACGGCACGGCCAATGATCCCAACGGCTGCTTTGTTTCGGATTGTGCCAATAAACGGCATCGGTAAAAACAACACCGACGAGCCGATGAAGAACAGCACAAACCTCCCCACCACATGGTCGGCACCCACTGACGACCCAATCAAACTAAGCATCGGGGGGCAAACGTTTAGGGCCGAGAGCAATCCGGCCATGGCGGCCACGGCAACCACCCGTCCGCGACAGAGGGCATAAAGCCGACGGCTGGCACGATGTCCCACGCAGAGCCGCCACGTGCGCCCGAAAGCGTAGAGCAACATCAGCAGTCCGAGCAGAATCTGTCCCACAGCCATCGCACAAGCGCCAATGCCACCCACCCCGACTGACACAACAGCAACCACGGCGGCAATTACCGCATAGGTAGCCAGCCGGCCGCACATAAACGCGCCCAGCAGAGCGAACGAACGCCCAACACCTTGCCGGTTGGCCATTATGATTCCGATGACCACATTGCCACACGTTGCCACACACGATGCGCTCGTGCTTAAGCCAATGAGTAACGACTCAAACATTGAATTAATTGATATTTAGCAAAATAGATTACTGCCGATTTCTTTCGAGTTCGAAGCTGTATGGTTGATCGAATTTACGTTGCGAGTAGTAGGAGACCGATGGTTGCGACAGGTTCATAACCATTGTCCATTGCGTGCCACCAATGAAATTCTCGCCCCACGGCTGTTGCGCCACCGAGACGTTGCCGTCAGGGGTGCATGTGGTGAGCGCCAAGCAGCCATATTTCATTGTGTCAGGGTCTGCCGCAGGTTTGTAATAGCCTTTCGACAGAAATTGATTGATGTACAGCACCACTTCTTGCGAATTTCGGGTGCCTCCACGGGCCAAAAACCCATCGAAACCGTCATCGCCGTGGTATTCCGTATAATATAGTCCGTCGTCGAGCTTCTGGACCGACAACGCTCCTTGAACCAAATCGCCGACAGCGCTCCATACACATATACAAATGCCGGCTATCAATCCGACAATAATCAAGAATGTAATTTTTAAAACTCGTTTCATTTTCGATTGATTTAAATGTTCGATGCAAAGGAAAGCAAACCATTAATTATGAACAATATGCGGGGACAGAAGACCCGATTCTGGGGACACTTGCCAACCGATTGGGACGAGTTGCGAAGATTTTGGGATAAACTGCAAACGCATTATTGGGCATTGTCAATGGCGCGTATGGCATTGACATACGAACGGCCCACCGGCACAAGCTTATCGGTGCCGCCAATCCGCAGCTTATAACCCACCGACGCATTGCCTTCTGTTGTGATAATTCGCTGTGTATTAACAATATAAGCACGATGGCAACGCACCATTTCCGTATGGTTTTTCAGCTGTTCCTCAGCGTTAGTCATTGTCAGGCGTAACTGTTTGATTCCGTTGGCGGTAACAACATTGCAGTAATTTTTGTCCGATTCAATGTAAAGCAAATCGTCGGGTAGGACACGCACAAAATCGTTTCGGCCCGTGCCGGAAATGGTTATAACTTCATGTTCCGCCGATGGCTGAGCTACTGTTTTTTTGTGAGTTAGCAATACACGAGCGCCAATCAGGCAGGCTCCCACGGCAACTGTCTGCCAAACAGCCGTCCACATAACATTCAGCGACAGTCCAAACATAATGGTGAAAATCGGCAAATTACCCAAAACGACAAAAAGCACAGTCAAACAGTCGCATACAATGCAGCGGCCGACAGTCCAACGTTCAGGGGCGAAAAAATCTTTCTTGGCAAAGTGCAACGCATAGTGAGCCGCCACCACACAAAGCCATGTAGCAATGCCAAAAGGTATGGTTCTCAGAAATCTATCGAGAGTAGAATAACTCGATATACCGAATGGCTGCAAGACGATAAGCACCAAATAAACGGCCACCCCATAGAATGCGCCGACAAGCCAAATATTGCGTTGGTCGGCATCGATACGGCGGTTTAGAAACGATTGTTTAACAGTCATATACATTTATCAGAATGCCCAAAGGACTGACAAAGATACTTGTTAATAGACAATCGTAAACAAAAAACTTAACTGCGAATCAGCACACTCTTTCCTCTCCTATCATCTACTAAACATAACCTTCTCGTTGTTAAACAGTTTGGTCAGAACCCAAACGGCAAAGACGGTATAGAAGATGTTCGCGCCAATGGCAACAACGGCGTTTATCATATGCATCTCGTGCTGGAACAAGGCCGTAAGGACGGTTATCGAGTTATAGAACGGGATAATGTCGTATACCAGGCTGTCGCTCACGTTGTTCTGGAACATCGATATCAGACATATAAACATAATGCCGAACATCACTGGCAAACACAAGGTGCCAGCGTTGCGCACATCTTTGGCGATTGTCGAGAGAAGGCTAATAACGGCTGTCATAATGAGTGCCGAAGTTAGAATTACGAGCAGAAGAACCACCAAATCGGATGTGCCGTAATTGAATGAAACCAGGTCGCCACCACCGTTTGCGCTGATTAGTTTGGGCAGCGATAGCAGAATGCCAATGAAACTCGAAAGAGCGCTCAAAAGTCCTATGCCGCTTATCGACAGAATCTTACCCAAAGCCAACTCCTCGCGCCGCATTGGCGTAATGAGCAGTGTGGCGATTGTGCCGCGTTCCTTCTCGCCTGCTATCGAAGTCTGCGCAATGGACATCACACCGCTGAAGACCATCATCAGAATCAGAAGCGGAAGGATTTTGCTCAATATCATACCGCTGACTTTCTCGTCGTCGGCTTGGTTGAAGCGCATTTCCTCGCTGTCGGCACGGTTAATGTCGAAGCGGTTGCTGATAGATTTCTCGTAGTTGTCGAGAACACCGCAAACCATCGAATATATGCGCTGCGTGGCGGTGTTTGTCGAGTTGTAGTAAACCTCAACATTGGGCGCCAACTGGCCCTGCATCGGGTCGTAGGCATTGACAATGCTGTCGAACTGAACGGGGAAGCGCACCAACACGCGGTTGACGGTTTTGTCCTTTAGTTCGGCAATCTCCGCCTCGCCGAACGAGCCTTCGGCAACCGTCACATTATTGCCAAAAAAGTTGAACGCCTGCGCCATGCTCTGCGGCAGATTCTCAACTTGCATCGAGATATTCTCCTCGCGGTCGGATTGCGCCATTTTGTTTGCCGCATCGCCCATCAAACTGTAAACAAAGTAAATGATAAGACCCGGCATTATGATTGTGGTGAAAGTTAGTTGGCGGTCGTTGAAGACACGGCTGAACTCTTTCTTTATGATTGTCAATACATTGCTTTTCATTCTTCTTCTCCTTTCGTCTCTTTATAAAGTTCAAAAAATCTGTCTTCAAGCGACTGCCCTGCGCACACATCGCTCAACGCACCGCAGGCAACCATCCGTCCGTCGATTATCACACCCACGCGGTCGCAGAGTTGCTCTACAAGGCTGAAAATGTGCGTGCTCAAGATTATCGTCTTGCCCTTTGTGCGCAGTTCGCGAAGGAAATCGGTCACCACACGCGCTGTGAGCACGTCGAGTCCGTTGGTTGGCTCATCGAAAATGATAATGTCGGGGTCGTGCACGAGCGAGATTACTATCGACACCTTCTGCTTCATACCTGTCGAAAGGTTGGCAACCTTCACTTCGGCAAACTTGTCGATACCGAAACGGCTGAACAACTGCGCCTTACGCTCTTTGATAACATCTTCGGGCACACCGTGAAGTTGGCTGAAGAAGTCGAACAGATAGTTCGGTGTGAAGAAGTCCTCAAGTTTGAGTTCCGACGTCAGAAAGGCGATTTTCGACCGCACTTTTGCGGGGTCGCTGACAATGCTGTAGCCGTCGACCGTGGCGTCGCCGCTGTCGGGACGGATAAGCGTTGAGAGCATACGCAGGGTTGTTGTTTTTCCTGCGCCGTTCGGTCCCAAAAGTCCGAAAATCTCGCCTCTGTAGGCCGTGAACGAAAGATTGTCGACAGCCACCTTCTGCCGCTGGGTGGTGTGCTCAATTCGCTGCTGCTTGCGCGACAAATTGAATGTCTTGCAAAGACTGCTTGCTGTTAATATCTCATCCATAAAGTTTTATGTAAGTTTTAAGTTATAAGTTCTCGAAGTTTTAAGTTTTCAAATATAATAGTTGTTTAACTTTATCAACACGCAAAAAAGGCGTGTTGTTCTCTTTGAAAGTTCGCCCAAGTATTATGTAGATTTTGCATATTACTGTTAAACATATCTATTTAATTGTTTGATATTTGAATTTCGTCCGTTGCAACAGACGATTTGGCATCAAACGTTTCCGTGTTTTTCGTGCGTTCCGTAGTTAATTCCTCTCACAAACCGCCTTCAATCGGCTACTGTCGAACGCCTCGCGGATATTCCAGCCGAATTTCTTGCGGAAAATGAAGTAGAGAGCCACAGATATTAGAATTTCTAAAGCAGGAATAAGCAACAATGTGTCCGACGCGAAATCTTTTGTGACTGTGAAGAGCGGCGAAGAGCCATACTCGTTGCCCTCAACGGCAAACAACGTGAACCCCGTAAAATTGTGGGCAAAATGCATTCCCCACGAGAATTCGATTCCATCGTTTAAAATCGTGAAAAATCCAAACATTAGACTGCCTGTCAGATAGACAACCATTGCGCGTATGAATCCGAAGTCGGAAACCTCGTTGTTGTTGCAGTGCAACAGAGCGAAGATAAGCGTCACAATCACCAGCGCCCAAATTTTGCTTTTGGTGCAGAGTCCGAATCCAGGCAGCAGGTAGCCGCGCATTATCAGTTCCTCGCAGCCCGTTTGGAAAGGCGCAAAAATCACTGCCAGCAAAAGACCGACAAGGAATTTCGTGGTGCTGAAATGGAAGGTGAAAGCATCGGGGCTGACAATTGCCAACAGCGTCCAAAAGATTAAAAGACAAACGAAATAGACGCCTGCCGCGCCAAAGAAACGGTCGGCGCGGAACCGACGGTCGCCCGAAATCATCGTCATCGGCTCGCGCTTGTGGAACGGCTTGAACAGAAGCCACATCAGGCCAACCCAGAACACGAATGTAAGCATCAGAACCAAGAATCCTGTTTGTGAATTCAGATTGATAAGACCCGCCAACTGTTCAGGGCTGAAATTGCCTTCACTCATTTTTTTCACAACCAATCCCGCAATATAAATGATTGACGGAATTTGCGCCGCAATGAAAGCGATTGCCATCACTGCCACATACCGCAGCCAGTGGTTTTTGCCCTCGTGGGCATTTTCAAAGAAGTTCATAATTAGATATTTATAAAAGTTTAAAAGTTTAGAAGTTTAAAGTTTAACGGGTTGAACAGGTTTAAAGTTTTAATGTAGGGACGTGGCGCGCCGCGTCCGTATCGTGTTTTAATTAAATTCCACATTCAAAATAACTGACACCTAACACCCAAAACCCGAACATCACAATTCATTCCCTTTCACCGAAATCGCAGGGCAGACGGGCACTTTCTTTATCTCGCCGTTAATCAACCCTTTACGGAAATAGCCGCTCTTCGCGCTCGCGCCAATCATAAGCGTGCCTTCGCCGTCGCTGTCCACCATTGACACACTTAAATAGTACTCTGTGCCGTGTTTAAGCAACAGAATGTCGGTCGGCTCAACATCGAGCGTAAAGTCCTTTTTCGATTGCTGCACCGTCTGATAAATCGGTTTCTGAAGAACGTTGACAAGTTGGCTGTCCTGCCGCTCGTAGAGATTGAAACTCAATTTGCATTCTTTGTAGGTGCATTTTTGTATTTTCAACGTTATGTTACTGATAATGTAATCTTTATCAACTGTAAACATTGGACCGCCCTCGGGGCCGTCGGGGGTGCCGCGCCCTGTGAGCACGCAACTGCCTGGCATCGGCATTCCGCGGCCTTCAATGGTTTTGGGCTTACTCGACTTACCAACCGAAACTTCGGGTAGCACTATCATTTTGTCTTTCAAAACGATAGTCAGTTCGTTGCCTGTGTAATATGTCTCGAACGGAATCTCTGTCGGCAAATATGATACGTGGCTGAAAACGAGTTCGTTAGTGCGTCCTTTGGGGATTTTCAGCGAGAAATGTCCGTTGCCGTCCGATATGGTGCCAACGCTGTCGCGATTGAAACCAATGCTGACATACTCAATCGTCTCGCCGCGCTCGTTCAGTACGTTGCCACTGATTGTGGTTTGCCCAAAACCGATTATCGGCATTGCGGCAAATATCATTATTATTGGTAGTTGTTTCATTATTAAATGTTTAACAGGTTTAAAGTTTAGCGCTTCGCTGTTGAGAAAAGTTGAGTCACTTCGCTGTTTAGATAACTAACTATTCTCAACTTTCTCAACCTTCTAAACTCTAAACTTCTACACACTTCCCTTTACTCTTTTCTCAAAAAATCGAATGTCTGTCCCATTTGCTTGAGTGTGATTTTGTTGCAATCGGGTGCGACAGTAATGACAACGCCCACACTTGCATTCTCGAATTGGTCAGCTGAAAGGGCGTCGAGCGGATAAGACTGCTGCCCCG
>JAGCFC010000006.1 GCA_017650325.1 Salinivirgaceae bacterium
AGCTCAAGAAACTCAACAAGATACCGGCGGCAATGGCGCTACCGATAACACCTGCCACGTTGCAGCCCATTGCGTGCATCAGCAGGTGGTTGCTCTTATCGTACTCAAGACCAACAACTTCCGAAACGCGTGCGCTGTCGGGCACTGCCGAAACACCGGCGTTGCCGATGAGCGGGTTGATTTTGTTATCGCCCTTCAGGAACAGATTGAAGAACTTGACAAACAGCACGCCGCCGCAAGTTGCAATCACAAACGAGATTGCGCCCAGCACGAAGATACCTATCGATTTGGCTGTCAGGAAGGTTGTCGCTTGTGTCGATGCGCCAACGGTCAAGCCGATTAAGATGGTTACAATGTCGATGAGCGGACCTTTGGCGGTGTCGGCCAAACGTTTGGTCACGGTGCTCTCTTTCAGCAGGTTGCCGAAGAACAGCATACCAAGCAGCGGCAGGCCCGATGGAACCAGAAGGCAGGTCAGCAGCAGACCGATGATTGGGAACATAATGCGTTCGGTTTTCGAAACGGCGCGTGGCGGCTTCATTTTAATGGTACGCTCTTTCTCGGTGGTCAGCAGTCGCATAAGGGGCGGCTGAATCACAGGCACAAGCGCCATATAAGAGTAGGCCGATATGGCGATGGCACCCATAAGGTCGGGGGCCAGTTTCGACGAAAGGAAGATGGCTGTCGGGCCGTCGGCACCGCCAATGATGCCGATTGCGCCTGCTTCGGGCGATGTGAATCCCAATGCCAAGGCTATCGCGTAAGCGCCAAAGATACCCAGCTGTGCGGCACCGCCCACCAGAACCAGTTTCGGGTTCGAGATGAGTGCCGAGAAGTCGGTCATCGCACCAATGCCAAGGAAAATCAATGGCGGGTAAATGCCTTGTAAAACGCCGAAATGCAAATAGTTAAGCACGCTTCCGCTCTCGTAGATGCCGATTTTCAGGCCGGGGGCGAAGGCAATGTTGCCAATGATTATGCCAAATCCGATTGGCAGCAGCAGCATCGGCTCAAATTCCTTTGCAATAGCAAGATAGATGAACACAAGCCCCACCGCAATCATCACAAGGTGACCGATGGTCATATTGGCGAAGGCCGTGTAAGAAAAGAATTGTGCAATATGTTCAAGCACAAACGATATGAATCCGTGTTCCATAATTATTCAACAACAATTAATGCGTCGCCTTCCATAACCGAGTCACCCTTGTGTTTGGCAATGCTCTTAACCACGCCGTCCTTTGGTGAGTCGATGTTGTTCTCCATCTTCATAGCCTCAAGTGTGAGCAGGTGCTGACCGGCTGTTACCGTGTCGCCCACGTTCACCTTCACGTCGAGAATCACACCCGGCAGGGGCGCTGTAATAGCGTTGTCGCTGACGGCTGCGCGCGGTTTCACAATTGTTTGTGTTGTTGCCGATGATTGTGCTGCCGGACGGGGCACTCTTGCCACGGGGCTTGCCGCTTTCTTTTTAGTGTTGTCGATTTCGACATCGTAGGTAATGCCGTTTACTTGAATTTGGGCTTTGTCGTCGTTGATTTCGAGAATCTCAGTGTCGTACTTGTTGCCGTTTATTGTAAAAATGAACTTTTCCATAATTCAATAATTTGTTCGTTAATAAGATGTTAGACCTCCCGGACGCTTGCGCATTCCATAAATTTTTGAACTCCACGGCGAGTAGTTCCTCGATACCTTGCGCATTGTAAGAACGGTGTATTCCTCGTCGTGCTCTTGTTTGCTGTGCAAAAATAGTGCCAAAGCAATCGCGGCGTTAACTTCGTCGGTTGCGGCCTCGCCGGTTTGGGCGTTTTTGGCCGTAAACGGATGTTTCTTTTTGCGTGTCGCGATTTTGCCCACCAGCTTGAAGCAGAAGTAAAGCGTTGCTAGCGAGCTCAATACAATGGTCATTGCAATGGCGGCCATTCCAACGCCGAACGGGTCGAGCTTCTTGAACTCGTCAATTTCGGCTGCGGCCGATGTGTGGTTGTTGCTGATGGCCGGAGTGGCAATCTCGTTCAGCACCCACTTGTCGGCGCCGTCGGTCTCGCGTCCGTAGCTGATGTCGGCCTTCATTGAGGCGGGCAGTTTCACGCTGTCGAGCAGTGTGCGGCCGTTGCCGTCGAACAGATAGAGCGTCTTTCCGCATTCGAGTTTGAATGTCAGATGCCTGAGTCCGGTTGAGTTGTCGCCGGTGGCGTACATTATAAAATGGCTGCGCGGCGGAATCGATGCCTGCGGATGGTTTTTCGCAATCATACTCTTGATTGGATTCTGCGCGTCGTCGGTCAGGAACAGGCCGCCAATGTTGACGGTGTTGTACGACGTGTTGTAAATCTCAATCCAGCCCACGTGGTTCCCGTAGTCGTCAACCACGTTCGAATCGTTGAAAACCATTACCTCGTTAATCCGCAGGTCGGTTGCGTTTTGCGCTGAAACCAGACCGCAAGCCGACAGCGTCAATAGCAGTGTTATGATTTTTATCGGCTTCATTTACAATGGAATGTTTGAGTGTTTTTTAGCAGGAATCGAATCTTTCTTTGTGGCGAGCAGTTGCAGCGCGCGAATCACGCGGAAGCGGGTGTTGCGCGGCTCAATCACGTCGTCGAGGTAGCCCATTTGAGCGGCCACATACGGGTTCGAGAACTTCTCAACATACTCGTCCTCAGCCTTTTTCACATATTCGGCTTTCTCTTCCGGATTTTCTATCTTGCTGATATTCTTGCCTTCCAGAATCTCCACCGCGCCTTTTGCGCCCATAACGGCAATCTCTGCCGACGGCCAAGCGTAGTTGATATCGCCGCGAAGGCCTTTCGAGCCCATCACAATATAAGCGCCGCCGTATGCCTTGCGCAGGATGACGGTGATTTTCGGCACAGTGGCCTCGCCGTATGCGTAGAGCAGTTTTGCGCCGTGCGATATGATTCCGTTGTACTCCTGACCTGTGCCGGGAAGGAATCCAGGCACGTCCTCAAGCGTAACAATTGGAATATTGAAGGCGTCGCAGAAGCGGATGAAACGTGCGGCCTTGCGTGCTGCGTTGCTGTCGAGCACACCAGCCATAAACGCCGGCTGATTGGCAATGATGCCCACTGATGCGCCGTTGAATCGTGCGAAGCCTACAATGATATTTTTAGCAAAATTCTCGTGAACTTCCATAAAGTCGCCGTTGTCGATAATCGCCAGAATGACGTTTTTCATATCGTACGGCTCGTTCGGGTTGTCGGGGATTATCTCGTTGAGCGAATCCTCAAGACGGTTGAT
>JAGCFC010000057.1 GCA_017650325.1 Salinivirgaceae bacterium
CGGGCTCGAACCAGGCCGATTGACCCTCGGCGGTGCGCTGCGAGAATGGCAGCTGCTGGGCCCGCATCACTATCCGCTTGAGCTGGGCCACGGTTACCGCATCGTCGGAGCAGAATATGAAGCAGTCGTCGGCGCTCAGGTTGCGTGTGATGCGGAACTTGGAGTTCACGTAGTTCTGCATCTGATAGTCGTAGCGGTCCAAGTGGTCGGGCGTGATGTTGAGCAGTATGGCAATGTCGGGCTTAAACTCGAATGTGCCATCGAGTTGGAAACTGCTCAATTCCAGCACGTAGTAGTCGTAGTTGCAGTCGGCAACCTGCCAGGCGAAACTCTTGCCCACGTTGCCGCCAAGACCCACATTGAGTCCGGCGCTTTTCAGAATCTCGTAGGTGAGAAGTGTGGTGGTGGTTTTGCCGTTGCTGCCCGTGATGCAAATCATTTTGGCGTTGGTGTAGCGTGCGGCAAACTCTATCTCGCTCACAATCGGAATGTTATGCTCGTGCAGAGCCTTCACCACCGGTGCCTTTTCGGGTATTCCGGGGCTTTTCATCACTTCGGTCGCCGCCAGAATCCGCTCAAGGGTGTGGTGGCCTTCTTCCCATTCAATGTTATGCTCGTCGAGCACGGTTTTGTATTTGTCGGCTATCTTGCCATAGTCCGACACGAAAACCCCGTAGCCCTTCTTTTGAGCCAGCAGCGCGGTTCCAACCCCGCTCTCGCCGGCGCCAAGCACAACCAACTGTTTTCCGTTGTTTTCCATCATCGTATTTTAAGTGTGATAATTGTCAATGCCGCAAGCATTATGGTAACAATCCAAAACCGCAGCGTAATCATATTCTCGTGAAGTGCGGTGTTTGGTTTGGTTATCAGGTACTTGAAGTTTTCTTGAAGTTGCGACGGCAGCACGCGGAAGTGGTCGTGAAGCGGCGCGCGCTTGAACACACGCAGTTTCAGTCCGCGCTTGTTGCCGTATTTGGCGTAGTTGGTCTGCAGCATCACCGACACCACCTCTACAAGGAAGATTCCGCAAAGGATTGGCAGCAGCAGTTCCTTGTGGATTATGATAGCCGTAACAGCGATGATACCGCCAATGGCAAGGCTGCCCGTATCGCCCATAAACACTTTGGCAGGATATGCGTTGTGCCATAGGAAACCGATGAGCGCGCCCACAAAGGCGCAGATGAAAATCAGCATCTCTTCGGTACCGGGAATGTACATCACGTTCAGGTACGAAGCGAACTGTATGTGGCCCGACACGTAGGCCAGAATGCCCAGTGCCACGCCAATTATTGCCGAGTTGCCGGCGCACATTCCGTCCATTCCGTCGTTCAGGTTGGCGCCGTTCGACACGGCAGCAATCACAAACGTTGTCACGATGATGAACAGAATCCAGCCGCAGGCACGTTTCACGCGGCCGTTCGATATCCAGGCGAAAGCCTCGTAGTAGTCAAGGTTGTTGTTCTTCACAAACGGCAGGGTGGTAACGGTCGATTTGCGGGGCTCGCTCTTCTCGTAAACCACGCGGTCGTTCACAATCTTTTCGGTAACATTCTCGCACACAACGGCTTGCGGACTTTGCCAGAGAGCCACGCCCACAACGCAGCCAAGCACCGTCTGACCAATCAGTTTGTGCAGCGGTTTCATTCCGTCCTTATTGCCGCCAAGTTTGATTTTATCGTCGATAAAGCCCAGAAGGCCAAACCATAATGCAGTGATAATCAGTAGAATTATATAAACATTCTCTAATCGGCAGAACAGCAGCGCCGGAATCACAATGGCAGCCACAATCACCACGCCGCCCATCGACGGAACGCCTTTTTTCTGTACGCCGTAGGGGTCGGTTTCGGCGTCGCGGGCGGCTTCAATGTGGTTGCTGCGTTTCATAAAGTTGATGAACTTTTGTCCAACCCACATCGAAATCAGCAGCGACAACAGCAGCGACAGAATTGCGCGGAACGACACATAGTGGAACATTCCGGCACCCGGAAAATCGAAACTCTGCAGATAATCAAAGAAATAGTTCAGCATATTATTCCTCGTCAAAAATTTGTTTAATCACCTCGCGGTCGTCAAAGTGGTGCTTCACGCCGTTCACTTCCTGATAGGTCTCGTGGCCCTTGCCGGCAACCAAAACCACGTCGCCTGGCTGCGCAAGCATACACGCTGTACGAATGGCTTCGGTGCGGTCGGTTACGGCCAGAGTTTTCTTCGCCATTTCAGCAGGCACGCCGGCCTTCATATCGGCAATAATGTCTTCGGGCTTCTCATTGCGCGGATTGTCCGACGTCAGTATCACCTTGTCGCTCAACTCGGTGGCAATGGCCGCCATAATCGGGCGCTTGGTTTTGTCGCGGTTGCCGCCAGCACCCGTCACGGTAATTATCTGATGGTTGCCGTCGGTAATTTCTTTAATCGTATTCAGCACATTCTCAATGGCGTCGGGGGTGTGAGCGTAATCCACAATGGCCGTCTTGCCGCTTTTCGAGCGCAGGCATTGGAAACGTCCGTCAACGGCGCCCAGAGTGCTCAAAACGGTCAGCACTTCGGTCTTGTCGAAGCCCAGCAGAATCGATGCCGAATAAACGGCTAACAGATTGTATGCGTTGAACTTGCCAACGAAACTTGTCCACACGTCAACACCGTCGATGTTGAGTTGCATTCCCTCGAATCCCGATTCCAGAATCTTGCATTTGAAGTCGGCCACCGATTTCAGTGCGTAGGTGTGCTTGCTTGCGGCGCAGTTCTGCAGCATAAACATACCGTTGCGGTCGTCGGTATTCACAAGCGCGAAAGCGTCGGCCGAGAGTCCGTCGAAGAACATTTTCTTCGCGTCGCGGTAGTCGACAAACGTTTTATGATAGTCCAGGTGGTCCTGCGTCAGGTTCGAGAAGATTGCGCCCGCGAACTTCAGTCCGGCAATGCGGCGTTGGTGTGCGGCGTGCGAACTAACTTCCATAAAGCAGTAGTCGCAGCCAATCTCGACCATTTCGGCCAGCAGACGGTGCAGTTGCAGCGGGTCGGGTGTTGTTTGGGTTGCCTCAACGGCTTTTGTGCCCACAATGTTGCGAACCGTCGACAGCAGACCGGCCTTGTAGCCGAGTTGTGTGGCCATACGGTGCAGCAGAGTCACGGTTGTTGTCTTGCCGTTGGTGCCGGTGATGCCCACCAGTTTCAGTTTTTCCGACGGCCTTCCGTACCAGTTCGACGCCAGTTGCCCGAAGGCTGCCGACGAATCTTTCACCACGGCGAAAGCCACGCCCTGACGGCGTTCGGCCGGAACTTCCTCGCAAACCACAACCGATACGCCGCCGTCAACGGCCTGACCAATAAAGTTGTGTCCGTCGATGTTTGCGCCGCGAACCGCTACAAACAGCCAGCCTTTGGCCGCTTTGCGCGAATCGTTGGTGACGCCTGCCACGCTAGTCGGTTTCTCGCCAACCCATTCGGTTACCCCGATACCTTCAAACAGTGTGTTAATGTCCATCACGATAGTGTTAAAATTATCTTGTCGCCCTTTCTGAAAACATCGCCTGCCCGCAACGATTGCTGCGTAACCATTCCGCGCCCCACAATCGACACCGACATTCCGGCGTTCTCAAGAATGAAGATTGCGTCTTTCGCACCCATTCCAATCACGTAGGGCACTGTGTTTTGCGTTATTGTGCGGTTCGATATTCTCACGGTCGAATCAGTCTTTGTTGTGCTCACCCATTCCGATTTCGCGCCAGCGTACTCAAACGGAACGTCGAGTTTGTCAATCACATATTTAGTCTCGATGTAGTAGCCGCTCTTCGACACCGGCACCAGGTCTTTGGCTTCGGCCAGCGGAATCATCGTCTTGTCTTTGTGCAGATTAAGTTGTGTTGAGTACACCTTGTCGGCGATTTCCTTGAACACCGGACCGGCAGCCCAGTTGCCCGTATAAACACCGCTCGACGGACCGTTCACAACCACAATGCACGAATATTTCGGGTCGTCGGCGGGGAAATATCCGCAGAACGACGCCTGATAGGCCACGCGGCCCTGATAGCGGTATGTTCCGTTGTTGTTCAATTGTGCCGTACCGGTCTTTCCGGCAATCTTGTAGTTCGTGTTGCGAAGGTTCTTTGCCGTGCCGTTCTCAACCACGCCGCACAGCATTTCCTGCGCCTTGCGGATAGTCTCTCGCGAGCAGATTGACGGGTTGATTACTTCCGTCGGAATGGTGCGCACCGTCTTGCCGCGGTCGGTCACGGCCTTCACAAAGCGCGGACGCATCATCTTGCCGTTGTTGGCCACGGCGTTGTAGAACGTCAAGATGTTCAGCGGTGTGAATTCGGTCTCGTAGCCGTAGGCCATCTGCGCCAGCGACACACCCGACCAGAGTTTGTCGTCGGGGTCTTTCAGGTAACCGTTGCGGCCGCCCTGAATGTCAAGTTCGAGCGGTGCGTCGAGCGACATATTGCGCAGGCGGTTCACAAACTTCCGCGGATTGTCTTTGTAACTTTCGGTTATCAGTTTGGCCACGCCGATGTTCGACGACACTTCAAATACCTCTTTTACAGATATTTTTCCGTGCGGTTTGGTGTCCGAAATAGTGTGGTCGTAAACTTTCCATTTGCCGTTGCCGGTGTCCACCGAGTCGTCAAGGTCGAAGCAGCCGTCCTCGAGTCCCGCCATCAGCGACGGCAGTTTAATTGTCGAGCCCGGCTCTGTGCGCGTTCCCACAGCGTAGTTGTAGGCTTCGGTGTAGCGGCCGGTGCGCTCGTCAAGAGTCAGATTCACAATGGCTTTGATGTCGCCGGTGGCCACTTCCATCAGAATGGCGGTGCCGTATTTTGCGCCGTGTTTTTTCAACTGATTCTCAAGCGCGCTGTGAGCCACGTCCTGAATGTTTATGTCAATGGTTGTGATAATGTCGTAGCCGTCTTTCGGGTCCACCTGACTGTCGTCGTTGATTGGCACGTAGTAGCCGCCCGGGATGCGCTGCCCGATGAAATATCCTTTCTCGCCCGACAAATCCTTGTCGTATGCGCCTTCAATACCCACCTTCACGCCGCCCTGTCCCTCGTAGCCGATGGTTCGTGCCGCCAGCGACTCGTAGGGGCGCACGCGACGGTTTTCCTTAACATAGATAACACCGCCTTTGTATTGTCCCAGACGAAACAGAGGGAAAGTCTTCAACTCTTTGAGCTGCACATAGTTGGCACGACGATGAACAAGATAGTAGCGGTCGCCGCGGTTGCGTGCAGCCACAAGCGCCGTCTTGTACTCGTAGGCGCTCTTGTCGCGGAACAGCCTTGCCAAGCACAGCGAGAGTGAGTCAAGATTTGCGCGGAACACGTCGCTGTTCACGGCCTTGGTGTCGAAACGCACATCGTAGTAGGGGATTGATGTGGCCAGAATCTGTACGCCGTCGCTTGCGCAGATGTCGCCGCGGTTGGGCTCAATGGCCACCTCTTTCTGCGACTCGTTGATGCGAGCTATCCACTTGTCGTGCTGCCACACATTGAGCCACACAATGCGGCCCACAATGCACAGCGCGAACAGTGTGGCAAACAGATAGACTATGCCAAATCGCTTTTCAATGCCGGTTTTTATCTCTTTGTCTGCCATTTTCTTATCGGTCAACAATTATTTGTTGCGGCGGTGTTATCGCCTCTTCAAGTCCCAGATTGCGTTCCTTCACGCGTTCGGCCACCTTCGATTGCTTGCTGTTATCCATCAGAATCGATGTGCGTGTAATCGATTCGGCGCGCATCTCGTGAAGTTCCTTTTCAAGTTTTTGAGTCTCGCGAAGCACTTTTTCAGCGTTGAAATGGTTGGTGATGTAAATCAGCCCCAGAAACGCCAGATACAGGATGAACGGCAGTTGGTTTAGGAAGCCCTCACGGCTCAGGAAGTTCCCGCTCATCAAATCACGTATCGATATTTTGTCGCCTTTCTTCGCCATAACTCACACTCTTTCAGCAATTCTCAATTTTGCACTGCGCGAGCGGCTGTTCTCGTCCAACTCGCGGCTGTCGGCCACAATCACCTTGTGGTTTTCCATCTTGAACGGCACGTTCACATTGCCATACAGGTCTTTTTCGGCCTGACCATCGAACTTGCCGTTCTTCATATAGTTTTTCACCAATCGGTCTTCAAGCGAGTGGTAGGTGATTACCACCAGTTTGCCGCCTGGCTTAATCACGTCGGCTGTCTGTTCGAGCATCTCGCGCAGAGCGTCCATCTCGTGGTTCACCTCAATTCGCAGTGCCTGAAACACCTTTGCCAGGAATTTCGTAGCGGCCTTCTGCGGCGTAATCTGCGCAATGGCCTCTTTCAACTCGCCCACGGTTTTTATCTTCCGGTTTTTCCGATATCCGTCAATCAGCCAAGCCACGCGGCCTGCATTGTCCAACTCGCCGTACATTCTGAAAATCGACGCCAGTTGGTCAACCGAGTAGTTGTTAACAATGTCCTGTGCCGAGAAGTCAGCCTGTTGGTTCATCCTCATATCGAGCGGGCTGTCGAAGCGGAACGAGAAACCGCGTGTCTCGCTGTCGAAGTGGTGGCCCGATACGCCAAGGTCGGCCAGAATGCCGTCAACTTTTGGCGCGCCCTCAAAGCGCAAATAGTTGGTCAGATATTTGAAATTACCGTGAACCAATGTCAGTCGGTTGTCATCGGGGCGGTTGGCAAGGGCTTCAGCGTCCTGATCGAAAGCCACCAAGCGGCCTTTGGCGCCCAGCCGCGACAGAATCTCACGTGAGTGTCCGCCACCGCCGAACGTGCAGTCGACATAAGTGCCTGCCGGATTGATTTTCAGTCCGTCGATGCTCTCTTGCAGTAAGACTGGTGTGTGATATGCTTCCATTTACGCCCCCGCATTTGACGTGCCCATTATCTTTTCGGCCAATGCTGCAAAGTCGTCTTCGTTTTCTGCGATGGCGTCGTACTTGCTGTCGGCCCAGAGTTCAATTTTGGTGTCTTGCCCCGACAAGACAACTTCCTTGTCGATGCCGGCTTCGTCTAAAAGGCGCTTCGGAAGCAGCAGACGTCCGCTATTGTCGAGTTCGATTTCGGCTGTTCCGCGATAGAATCCGCGCAGGAATCGGTTGTGTTCCTTGTTGAAAGGGTTAATCTGATTGCGGATGATTTGGTTCTGCCGTTCCCACTCGTCCGAAGTGTACATCACCAGACATTGCTCGAACAAATCTTTCTTGATTACAAAGCAGTTACCGTTCGCTTCCATCTGCTTTTTCAGCCCTGCTGGAAACAAAATCCGACCCTTCGAGTCGAGTTTGCAACGGTAATCACCTATAAAGTTCGCCATGTCTGATATCTAATGAGCGTCAAAATAAGTGAATAATTCCCACTTTACACCACTTTTTACCACTTTTTTACACCATTGTTGATAACTTACATTTTTCGGGGGCGATTGTTAATTTCTTGATGACGAACGGAAAAGGGCGAATTTTTGGCGATGGGGGACACATATTATATATGTAAGCAACCCGAAACGAAATCATACATCGTGTATTACTTGTTGCTCTAAATCTTCCCAACTAATAAAAATTCTTACTCAACTATAAAAAATAGTTGCATATAATATTTTTATAGTTATATTTGCTATTGGTTATTTGAAACAATGTGTAGAGAATGAGTGAAAAGCATAAGAGGACAAAAGCTCAAAGCCGATTGCTCAATGCTCATAGCTGACAACCGACTATAGTTTGAAGTCTGTTGTCGATTGAATTTTAAAAGAAGCATACAATGGAGAAGATTACGAAAAAGGAAGAAGAAGTGATGAACCTATTTTGGGAGCATGGTCCGATGTTTGTCCGCGACCTTGTGGAGCTCTATCCCGACCCGAAACCGCATTTCAACACCATATCGACAATGGTGCGTGCACTCGAGAGTAAGGGTTACGTCGACCATAAGTCATTCGGACCTACGTATCAATATTTTGCAGCCGTCAGCCGTGACGAGTTTGGCAAGCAGACTTTGCGCGGAATCATCGGTAAATATTTTCAGAATTCATATCGCAGTGCCGTTTCGGCTTTGGTGAGCGAGGAGGATATTTCAGTTGACGAACTGAAGGAACTAATCAATCAAATCGAAAAACAATAGAACTATGGAGACAATTGTTTACAGCTTGAAAGTGTCGGTGTTTCTGATTGCTTTCTACTTGATGTTCAAGTCACTGATGAGCCGCGAGACTCTTCATCGAGCCAATCGTTACCTGATTCTCGGCACCATTGCGCTGTCGTTTCTTCTGCCGCTCTGCCGAATAACGGTGAATGCCGCAAGTCCGGTGGTGGCTAATTTAGGTGTTACACAGTCGGTTGTGATGCTCGAGGAGGTGATTGTGGGCGCAGGCGTCGATGGCCATTCAATCGACTGGCGTGCGGTGGCCGTGGTGGTTTTTTATGCCGGCATAGTTGTATGCTTTTTGCGTATGCTCATATCGATAATAGGTGTGTTAAGAATTGTGCGCCGCGGCGAGCGTCAGGTGTTGCCTGATGGCTCGGTGCTGGTGGTTGTCGATGGTGAGCAGGCTCCATTCAGTTGGATTAAATACATAATTATCAGCCGGAAAGACTACGAGGAGAATCTCCACGAGGTGGTAACTCACGAGCAGGCTCACATCCGTTGCCACCATTCACTCGACGTGCTGGTGTGCGATGTGCTCTGCTGTCTTCAGTGGTTCAATCCGGCAATGTGGCTGCTGCGCCAGGAATTGTGCGCCATCCACGAGTACGAGGCCGACAAGGCCGTTCTTGATTCAGGCATTAATGCAAAACAATATCAAATTCTATTAATTAAGAAAGCTGCCGGCGGGAAGTGGTATTCAATCGCCAACAGCTTTAATCACAGTAAACTTAAATATCGAATAACTATGATGTCACGTAAAAAATCGTCAGGCTGGACAATGGCCAAGGCGCTGTATGTCCTGCCGATTGCGGCTTTCGCTGCAATTGCTTTCGCGAATTGCTCAAAAACCGAGAGCGAAA
>JAGCFC010000058.1 GCA_017650325.1 Salinivirgaceae bacterium
ATGACCATAAACTCCGACAGCACACGCTTCTATATTAACGGCGGCAGCGGTGCCAAAGGAAACTTCGGTGTTGACGGCCTTGAGGGCGACTCAAAAGATGGTACTGGCAACGGCGGCTTTGCCGTTAGCGGCCGTGGCGGCTCAAAAGGCAATGGCAATGGCAACCTTTTCAATATCGACCTTGCAACTGATGCACAAACACTCAACGGAGTAAACCGCATCTACTGGTATCCCGAGAGTAACGCCTTTATGGCTGGTAATCTGCTGGTTGAGCACCCTGATAGTGTGGGCAAAAACTCATTCAACGCCGGTTATCAGAACAAAGCCATTGGCAACTACTCGCAAGCGTTTGGTTATAAGTCTGTTGCCAAAGGCGAGACTTCAATAGCTATTGGTAATCAAGCAAGAGCCACAGGCAAAAGCTCGTTCTCTTTTGGAGAGCAGACAACCGCCAGTGGCGAAAGTTCGGTGGCCATTGGCGTTAGTGCAAACACTGGTTCAAATGCCCAAAATGCCTTTGTGTTTGGCAAATCGGCAAGCGCTACAGGTGAAGGCAGCTACGCCATTGGTGAGAGTGCAAACGCAATAGGCAAAGGCAGTTACGCATTAGGAAGTATTGGTAAAGATTCGACGGGTTTAGATGTTTCCGCCGCAAAGGCATCTGGCGACTATTCATACGCCATTGGTGCGGGCACCGAAGCCACAGCCATAGCTGCTATAGCTATAGGTTTTGGTTCAATAGCCAAAAAGAATTATTCCATTGCAATGGGATATAAAGACACCGCCAGCGGATGGTATTCCACAGCCATGGGATATCTGACAACGGCTTCTGATTATTATTCCACAGCCATGGGATGTAGGACAACGGCTTCTGGTTCGAGTTCCACAGCCATGGGATGTAGGACAACGGCTTCTGGTTCGAGTTCCACAGCCATGGGATTTAATACAACGGCTTCTGCCGAAAGTTCCACAGCCATGGGATCTAATACAACAGCTTCTGGTTCGAGGTCCACAGCCATGGGATTACATACAACGGCTTCTGGTTGGTTTTCCACAGCCATGGGAGACTATACAACGGCTTCGGGCACTGATGCCACAGCCATGGGACAACGTACAAGGGCTTCTGGCGATAACTCCACAGCCATGGGATTTTATACAATAGCTAACCGGCAATATCAAACGGTTATAGGAATGTTTAATGATACTACGGCTACTTCTGGATTGTTTATTATAGGTAATGGCTCTGGTCCTTCAACCAGAACAAACGCCATGGTTGTATATACAGATGGTCATACGGAGTTCGGAGGAAATGTAATACCAATGGCTAATACATACAATTTAGGTAATTACACTGCCAGTGGCCGCTGGAAAAATATATATTTGCAAAATCAGCCAAATACTACTTCAGACAAACGTTTGAAAACCAACATCAAACCTCTTGAACGAGCGTTGGATAAAGTGCTAACACTCAATGGCGTAACCTACAACTGGCGCGTTGCGGAGTTCCCACAAATGAATTTTGATAACGACACCCATGTGGGCGTTCTGGCACAAGAACTTGAGGCTGTTCTGCCCGAGGCTGTCGAGACTAGCGAGGATGGTTATAAATCAGTAAGATACGGCGAAATCACACCATTACTGATTGAGGCCATAAAAGAGCAGCAGGCAATTATCGAGAATCAACAGGCAAAGATAGACAACCAGCAGAAGAAGATAGAGGAGCTGGAGGCCGCCAACAGCAAGCTGCAAAGTCAGATAGAGCAGATTCTGGAGAAATTGAAATAGCGCAGTCGGAACGCAGTAAATGCGTTTGCAAATATCCCAAAAGGCCGCAATCTTGCGAAGGTTGCGGCCTTTTTTGTGTGGAAGGCAAAGCGTTGTGCAGTCGCCGCCGAGTAGAGGCGTCATATTCTGGCGACTCTACAGCCATTGGCTCAGGCACAACAAAAAAAGGACTGTCGTTTCCGACAATCCTTTGTATCAATTTGTTTAAATTTTTTACTGTAATTCGTCCAGACCCGAGTCAACCAGAATACGGCCGCAGTACTCGCAAACAATGATGCGCTTGCGTGAGCGGATGTCGACTTGACGCTGAGGCGGAATCTTGTTGAAGCAACCACCGCAGGCGTCGCGTTGTACGGTAACCACAGCCAGACCGTTGCGCACGTTCGAACTGATGCGGTTGAATGCTGTCAGATAGCGCTCGTCGATGAGTTTTTCAATTTCTGCCTTTTTGAGGTTCAACTCATCTTCTCTCTTCTGAGTTTCCGATATAATGCTGTCCAATTCACCGCGTTTTTGTTTCAGGTCACCGTTACGTTCTTCGTATGTTGTTTCCGATTTCTCGATAACCTCTCTTTTGTGTTCTGCTTCAGCAGTGTATTCGCGAATGTGTTTTTCGCTCAACTCAATTTCGAGCGATTGGAATTCAATCTCTTTCGACAGAGAATCGTATTCGCGGTTGTTGCGAACATTGTCCTGCTGCGATTGATATTTCTTGATATCTTCTTGACATTGGGCGATTTTGTGTTTCTCGTTAACAATGCCCTGCTCGAATTCCTTTACTTCGGCTTTAAGGTTGGAGATACGTGTCTGCAAACCTGCAAGTTCGTCTTCAAGGTCTTGAACTTCGAGAGGAAGTTCGCCGCGTAAACTTTTGATTTTGTTGATTTCAGTCTGAATCTGCTGCAAGTCATAGAGATTCTTCAACTTTTGTTCCATCGGAACTTCCACCTTTTGATTTTTGTCATCCATTGCGTTATACGTATTTTATTGGATTTGTATTTACCTTCGTCAATCGAACCGCAAAATTAGAAAATTTTCCAGTAACTAATTCATAAAAAAGTTCTTTTGTGAACTGCTCGCTTTCGTAGTGCCCGATGTCGGCTAAAATAAAGGGATAGCGGGCGTCGAAGAACTGGTGGTACTTGATGTCGGCGGTGAGCAGAATATCGGCTCCGGCGCTCATTGCGTCGCCTATAAGGAAACTGCCGGCCCCACCGCATACGGCTACTTTTTGTATGGGTTTCTCGGGCAGGCGCGTGTGGCGTATTACCCCGCAGCCGAAAATCCTTTTCACTTTTTGCAGAAACGCCAGCGCATCTTCGGGTTGCGGTAGCGTGCCGATTATGCCGCTTCCGGCCATTGCAAAGCTGTTTTCGAGCGGATAGATGTCGAAAGCCGGCTCCTCGTAGGGATGGACGCTTAGCATTGCGCTAACTACCTTCGAAACCAGATGTTTTGGGGCAATGGTCTCAATCCGTGTTTCTGATTCGAAGTGTGTCTCGCCGATAGTGCCTACATATGGATTGCAGCCTTCCTCAGCCTTGAACGAGCCTTGTCCTTGCAGATTATAGCTGCACTGGCTGTAGTTTCCAATGCAGCCTGCGCCTGCGCTGAACATTGCGTTACGCACGGCCTCAGCGTGACTTGATGGCACAAAAACCACAATCTTGCGAAGATTGCCGCTCATTGGCGCGAGAATTTTCGTGTTATTTAGTCCTAACTTGCTGGCAATTTTGCTGTTGACGCCGTTCAGCAGCATGTTGTCGAGATTGGTGTGCGCGGCATAGACAGCCACATCGTTCTTGATGGCCTTTATAAGCGTGCGCTCGACAGCACTGTTGCCGCTGAACTTTTTCAGACCGCCGAAAACAAACGGGTGATGCGCTATTATCAGATTGAATCCAAGACCGATGGCTTCGTCAACTACTTCTTCGGTAACATCGAGACAGATGAGTGCGCCGGTAGCTTCCGTCTGCTTGTCGCCTACAATCAGGCCGGCATTATCGTACGACTCTTGCATTGCCAACGGCGCCACAGATTCAATAAAACCGGTTATCTCTGCAATTTTCATTTGTCGAGTTTTTTGTATTGAACTTAAAAAAGCCTTTCAGATACACGGCTGAAAGGCTTTAGCAAGAAATCTTATTTTTTACCCTATTAATACATCGTCAATATTACAATTTTTGTGACAAACGAGCAAGTTTTTTTTTCAGATTTTATTCGTTGTTTCACTTGCTCAGTTCCACATTGAGTTTTGCCTTGTAATAATCCACACCGTGGAAACCCGTGTGAAAATCCTTCACCATTCCGTCGCGACCGACAATGACGTAAGAGGGAATGCCTGTGAATTTCCATTTGCTTTTCAGCGATGCCGATTGTTTTGCCGTCAGGCGGTAGTGGTGGCCTTTCATCGAAACAATCATGTTGTTGTACTCGTCTAACGGCGACGACTCGTCGGCAAGATACAAGAATACGACATCTTTGCCCTCGTACTCCTTCTCCATTGGCTCCATACGCTTAATTGCATTACGGCAAGGGGCGCACCAAGTGTTCCAGAAATCGATGAGAACAACCTTGCCTTTGAAATCCTTAATTAAATCGACAAACAGAGCATCGCCCTCGCTCTCGCCCGCCTGATGAACGAAATAGCCTCCGCGTGCTTTTTCAGCTTCGATTTTTGCGGTGATTTCGGCGTTTTTAGCCTTAACGTAATCGGCATAGAACGGGAAACGCATCGTTCCTATCTCTGCCACAAATTGGTCAGGCACAACTGTTTGCTGGCCAAGCGACCGACAATAGCTCTGCAACTTTAAGAAATCTTTGAAATAGCTGTCGCCAGCACCAAAGAGTTCGTTCATAAAAACGTCTGCCTCTTGGGCTTTTTTTGCTTCAACATCTCTTATGTGTTTTTCGACAATTGGCTGATATTTAGCGTAAAAAGCCTTTTCTTTTTCGGTAAGCGCGGTGTCTTGTTTCTCAATTTTTTTCAAGTAAGATTTGTGAACCGACTTCTCGTCTTCAGGAATATCGGTGTAAGTGCCTAAATCTTTCCACGTTGTAGTCACTAATTTGTTCCAAGAACGATAAATGCTAAAAACTTCGTCGAAGCGATATCCCCATCCTGTTATATTGTAGCTGAACTGGGTTGCATAGAACATATTAATGTTGTCAAGGTCAAGTATTTTTGGGTAATCCAAATAGTCTTTTCCTATTTCTGGCCGTTTGAAATCGGGATTTGGCTTTTTGTTGCCTCTGAGGCGAGCGTTAGCCATTTCGATAAAATCTTCTCCCATCGAAAGAAAGTATGCCGCCTCCGCTTTCAATTCAATGCTCAGCAACTCTTTTCCGCGTTTTGTAACATGCAGTGTGTCAATATTGTTTTTGAAAATATTGTATTTATTTAAAACGTAATCCTTGTATTCGGCCATCGAGAAATTCGCTATTTCACTATTATTGCTAATGGCACTGGAATAATTGCGAAGAATATTATTGGTTAGCGCATAGTTGAGGTCGACATTTTCGCCCGCAAAGTATGGAATCAGCCGATTGTCGGGCAATTCCCATGGTTTGTAAACTTCGTAAAAATCGTAATTCACCACCACTGTTTTTCCAGCGGTGAGCAGAACATCGTTGCTGACAACAGGGTTTATTGACAAATAAACAATCTGATTTTTAGTGGTCATCGGCACTTTAAGCTCGTAAGTATTGTCGGGGTTGATTGGTGCCGAATACGACAATTGCCCGGCAACAAACGGATTGTATATGTACACAGTTACATCTCCCATTCTGTCGCCGAAAGTTCTTTTGTCGAAACCGTAAATCTTGCCTTTTATGGTTGCCGGCTCCATCGAGAACTCGTTTTTGTCGAGGCTCTGGCCGTTGTCTTTAATGTTTTTGGCATAGTTTTTCACCTCGTCGGGAACGGTTATTTTGCTTTTTATTTTCTCAGCGGCTTTGTCGGTGAGGGCAATGTCGAATAGGATGAAGGAATTAATATCGTCAGATTCCATAAAATCAATGGTTTCCAGCGATTTGTCGATAGCTTCGAAGTTGAGGACAAAACGTGTAATAAATTCGCCATCGTTTTTCGGATAAACCCAATCGTCGAGTTTAATTCCATCGGCTGAAATTAGTTTCCATTGCTTGTCGCCCGAGCGGAGTGTTGTTCCCGAAGCATAACGGAACGGATTATCCTTCATTCCGTGGTAATAAATCAGAAAGAGTTTTGTGGCATCGTCGGCCAGTTCGATCTTTTCGATAAACAGGCCCGTGCAAGTGCCCATACTGCGGGCGCCGATTACAGGATTCTCGATTGTTCGCTGCGCCAGCATTGCCAGCGGCAGCACTAACAAGGCTGTCAGAGTCAGAAAAAAGTGTCTCATAGTTTAGTGATTTAAGTTAGTTAGTATTAGTGTTAGTGTTAGTGTCAGTGTTAGTATTAGTTTTAGTGTCAGCGTCAGTGTTTTTAAATTAGACAATCATTTCAGAAAAATATTACACGATAAACGAAATAATATTTAAAATATTGAATAGCAGAAACACCCAATTAAGAAATAGATAACCATTCCCATAATATCGTTGATGGTGGTTATGAACGGACCGGTGGCCACGGCGGGGTCGATTTTCATGCGATTGAAAGCCAGCGGCAGTGCGGTGCCCACAACAGCGGCAAACAACACGACGGCAATCAGCGACATGCTCACGGTGACACTCAGGGCGAAATCGTTAGCAAAGAAGTTATAGATGAACGCCAAAGTAGCCACAATGGCGCCGTTGAGCAGTGCGCCAAGCATCTCCTTAAAGATTTTTTTACCAGCCGAGTCAAGTCCCAAAGTGTCGTTGGCCAGGCCTTGCACAATGATTGACGATGATTGAATGGCCACATTTCCGCCCATGGCGCCAATCATCGGCATAAAGCTAGCCATGACGGGGTGCAGGGCAATGTCGCTGTCGAAACCTTTCACCACAATCGAGCTCAGAATACCGCCGCCCATGCCAATAAGCAGCCACGGAATGCGCGCCTTGGTGAGTTTGAGCACCGAGTCTGACGAATCGACATCGCCAGTGATACCTGACATTATCTGGTAGTCCTCATCGGCCTCATCCTTAATCACATCGACAACGTCGTCGATGGTGATTCGGCCCTTGAGCCGCCCGATGCTGTCCACAACCGGCATTGACACCATGTCGTATTTACGCATGATGTTGGCCACTTCCTCGCAGTCGTCATCGGTTTTCACCGATATTATATCCTCGACAATGTTTTTGATTTTCTGATTGTCGTTGGCCAGCAGCAGATTCTTCAACGGCAGAACGCCCTTTAGAACTTCCTGGTCGTCAATTACATATACATAGAAGAACTCGCCCACGTCGGGAGCCTGTTTGCGGATTTCCTCGACGCAGTTGCGCACGGTCATGTTCTCGTTCACGCTGATAAGCTCGGTTGCCATAAGGCCGCCGGCAGTGTCGGGGTCGTAGTTCAGAAGGTCGACAATGTCGCCGGCCTGTTCAATGTCGCTGATGTTCGAAAGTACTTCATCTTGCTTTTCCTCGGGCAATTCCGAGATAATATCGGCGGCATCGTCGGAGTCCATGTGGTCGATGACGGCATGGGCAATTTCCTGTCCCGACAAGTCCTCGAGCAGTTCCTCACGGTCGTCCTCCTCAAGTTCGCTGATGGCGTCGGCAGTCAGTTCCGACGGCAGCAAATTGAAAAGGTAGTGGGCGTCATCTGGTTCAAGTTCGCCCAAAATCTCGGCAACATCGGCAGGGTGAAGTTCCGAAACCATCGATTTTATCGACTCATCGCTACGCTCCTGAATGGCAAGTTGCAGTTCTTCAACAAATTCTTTATTTAATTCAAAACGCATATTTTCAGTTTTTTAGTTGTTCTTGTTCATCATTTCGCTAATGGTGTTCGTCAGACCGACAAACTCATCGACACTCAGTTGCTCGGGCCGTTGTCGGAAGACCGGCAGGTCGCACCGAAGGTCGTTCAAGATGGGCTTCAGACTGTTCGACAGTGTTTTGCGCCGCTGGTTGAAACTTGTTTTCACAATCTTGACAAACAGTTGCTCGTCGCACGGCAGGTGGTCCACATTGTTGCGTGTCAGCCTGATAACGCCCGATTTCACTTTTGGCGGCGGGTCGAACTCGTTCTCATTGACGGTGAACAGATAATCGATATTGTAGTAGGCCTGCAGCAGCACGCTCAAAATGCCGTACACCTTCGATCCCGGTTTCGATGCCACGCGCTCGGCCACCTCTTTCTGGAACATTCCCACCATTTGCGGAATCATCTGTCTGTTTTCCAATATCTTAAACAGAATCTGGCTCGAAATATTGTAGGGGAAATTGCCAGCCACCGATATTGGCTGTCCGAACATCGACGGAAGGTCGAGTTTCAGGAAATCGCCTTCGATTATGCGGCCGTTGAGCTCGGGCATTTCCGACATCAGAAAACATACTGATTCGTGGTCGATTTCAACCACTCTCACATCGGCGTTCGGGCGATTGAGCAGATGTCGGGTGAGGATACCCATTCCAGGTCCGATTTCGAGAATGACGGTTGGCGCCGACTCGGTGAACCCGTTGGCTATTCGTGCTGCAACACCTTGATTGGTAAGAAAATGCTGTCCAAGATTTTTTTTTGCCCTGACTTTCTGCATCGCCGTTTGTTTTGTGGGTGCAAGATAGATTATTTTCTGAAAAAAGGGTGTTAGGTTTTAGGTGTTTGGTGTTGGTGATTTGCCGATTCAATGTATTTTTTTAGCGCATTTGGGGCAAAGACCTTTAATCATAAAGTTGGCCGAATGGGTAATGTAGCCATCGGGCAATTCTATTTGCGGTATATGCTTGTCGCTCAAACAGATGGTTTGCCCGCATTTCTCGCAGAAAAAGTGCAAATGGGCGTCTTCATCCTCATCGTGGTGGTGGCTTTGGCAGATTTCGTATCGCACACAGCCGTCGCCGCCCTCAATCACATGCACCAAATGATTCTCGCGGAAAAGATTTAGCGTGCGCAAAATGGTTGATTTGTCAACCGTGCCGATAATCGCCTCCAACTCAAGCAGCGACAGCGGCTGCTCCGCATCGTGCAGCGTCCGTGCCACCAAAAAACGGTTGGCGGTAGGCTTAATATCGTGATTGTCAAGAAGTAATTCTAATGCCGAATCGTTCATATTGTGCGGTTTTAATGCGATGATGAAGGTAAGAATTTTGGCGAACTGACGAAATGCAATTCGTAATTCATTTTTACCCCAGCTCCACCACCGTTATTCCCGCGCCGCCAAAATCGACGTGCTCGTCGCGGACGCCGGTCACCACATCGACGGTTTGTAGATACTGCCGCACCACGTGGCGCAGGATGCCGTTGCCTTTGCCGTGCAGGATTTTCACTTCGAATGCTCCAACCATCACAGCCTCGTCGATGAAGGCGGCAACCTTGCCAACAGCCTCCTCGGCACGCATTCCGCGCACATCGAGCCCCGGCTTGAACGACAGCCTCCGCTGGTTCAGCTCGTACGACTGCTGCAGACTGCCCTGGCGCACGCTTTTGCGGATTTTTCGCTTCTCGTCGTCGGTCAGGTGTTGCAACTTGCTGATTTCGACATTCATATACAGACTGCCGAAAGCCACCACGGCGTTCTTTCCGTTCAGTTCCATAATCTCGCCCACAGTCGTCTGGCCCTCGATTCTTACGGGCATTCCGATGGTGAAATCCATTTTACGCTCCTCAATAACATCGGCGGCTTTCAGTTGTTCCTGCTGTTTCGATTTCGATGACTTGACACGATTCTCACGCTCTTTCAGTTTTCTTATTTTCTGCAAGATACGTTCCTCTTCGGCATCGTTGGCCTGCTCGGTGGCTTGTTTGAAATCGTCGATTTGCTGACGCGCCTCTTTGGTTTTCTGCTTGTCGGCCTGCGACTCCTTAATCTGCCGTATGGCGTTCTCTATCAGTTTGTTCGATTCCGAAATGATATGCTTTGCGTCGTCTTTCGATTTGGAAATCAGCTCTTTGCGCAGACGTTTGGTCTCATCCAACTCACGTTTCTCGGTCTCCATCATCTCCTCGAGACGGCGTTCTATCTTTCTGATATTCTCGCGTTTGCGTTCCCAATAATATTTGTCGCGGGCGATCTCGCGCAGGTGCTTGTCGAAATTCAGGTGGTCCTCGCCAACCTTGCTTCGGGCATCGTCAATCACATCTTGCGGCAGACCAATCTTATAGGCGATCTCGAATGCAAAACTGCTGCCCGGCTTGCCAGCCTCCATCACAAACATCGGCTCCATACGGTTGGTGTCGTAAAGCATTGCGCCATTGACAATTCCGTCATGACCGGCGGCAAAATGCTTCAGATTGGTGTAGTGGGTTGTTATCACCCCGAAAACCTTGGCCGTGTTGAGTTTGTCGAGAATGGCCTCGGCAATGGCACCGCCCAACATTGGCTCGGTTCCGGTGCCAAACTCGTCGATAAGAATCAATGTGCGATTGTCGGCATTCCTTACAAAGTGCTTCATATTAAGCAGATGCGAGCTGTACGTACTCAAGTCGTTGTCGATGCTCTGCCCGTCGCCGATATCGATGAAAATATTCGAAAAAATGCCAACGCGACTGTTTTGGTCAACAGGCAG
>JAGCFC010000059.1 GCA_017650325.1 Salinivirgaceae bacterium
GCAAGCGGCTACGAGTCGCTGCACACAACGGTTATGGGCCCCGACGGGCACTGGGTTGAAGTGCAGATTCGCACGCGCCGTATGGACGACGTGGCCGAAAAGGGCAACGCGGCGCACTGGTAATACAAGGAATCGGGCAAGGACGAGTCGCACGACCAATGGTTGAGCAACATTCGCGGCATTCTCGAGAGCAAAGACGGCAGTTTCGACAGCGAGCTCGACGGCAGCGGCCTGCAGTTGAAAACGGCCAACATCTTCGCCTTCACACCGCAGGGCGACATCATCAAACTGCGGCAGGGCGCCACAATACTCGACTTCGCCTACTCAATCCACAGCAACCTGGGCAACACCTGCACCGGCGCGCGCGTCAACGGCAAGATTGTGCCCATCAAATACCAACTCTCGAACGGCGACACGGTTGAAGTTCTGACATCGAAAAACCAACGGCCGAACCTTGAGTGGCTCAACATCGCAGTGAGTCCGCGCATCAAGGCACGCATACGCCGCTCTATCAACGAAGAAGTGTTCCGCCACGCCGAAATGGGCAAGGAAATGCTCGAGCGCAAGGTGTCGCAGCTGAAGATAGAACTGAACGACCAGACTATCCTTCAGATGATTACGCGCTTCAAATACAAGCACGCTCTCGACTTTTATCAGGATATTGCCGACGAGAAAGTTGACCTGCACGCTGTGCGCGATTATCTGCAGACGCTGGTTTCCGGCACTGCCGAACATCCTGTTGAACAACCGGTCAGCAACACCGAATACACCGCCCCCGTTGAGTCGGACGACTCGCTCATTATCGACCGCGACCTCGTGAACATCGATTACAAGCTGGCGCAATGCTGCCACCCCATTCAGGGCGACAAGATTTTCGGCTTTGTGACTGTGGACCGCGGCATACAGATACACCGAATGGGCTGCCCCAACGCCAAAGACCTGCTCACCCGCTACCCTTACCGCATTGTCAAGGCGCGCTGGAACGACACTGAGCGGCAATCGGTCTTCAACGCCGACATAATTATCACCGGCATCGACAAACTGGGCGTTGTGAACCACATCACCGAAGTGATTGCCAAAAGCGAGACATCGAGCCTGCGCTCGCTCAAAGTGAACTCGAAGGACGGCATCTTCAAGGCCTACATATCAGTGTTTGTCGGCAGCACCGACCAACTTGACGTGCTGCTGAACGATATTAGGAAAATCAAGGACGTGGTAAGGGCGGAACGGGCGGAAAGGTAATTGGTATTTACAATTATATATAGGTTAATAAAAGACCGCCTCATGCGAACCCATATACATATTTATAATATGCGTGCCATTCGCACCATTAGTAGTCAAAAACAACTCGATCGAGCATTTTATGGAAGAAAAACGGCCGAATACCAATAAAAAACGCCAAAAAGCAACTTTTTTTACTGAAAAAAGTTCGCCGTATTGAAAATATTCGTAATATTGCAACGTTTGAGTAATGGAATTCGGACGCGAATGACACGAAAGAGCAAAAGAGAAATGAGATAATTAAAGTGAATAATCCAGCGAAAGCTATTTAATATTAACTTAAAATTTTAGAAAAATGAAAAAGATTTATCTTTTAAGCGCAGTTGCTTGCTTGTTTGCTTTCAATGCAAACGCATACGAAGATGATTTCATCGACGGTTGGGGTACTGATGGTGGTAAAGCAAAAATTGCTAAAACTGCTTCTGGTACTTTGAATATTACTGTAGCAGATGCTTCTGCTGACTACAATGCACAGTTGATCTCTACAAGCTGGCAGAAACTTGAAGGCCAAAAACAAGGTAAGACCTTCAAACTTTCTTGGGAAATGAATTTCCACGGTGAGGCTGACTCAGCTACATATTTGATTATGGCTGGTAAGACTTTCCCATGGACTGCTGATTTTGACCAAGGTAACAACTTGCAGGTTGTAGACGCTGCTGGTGCTTCTCTGGGTCAAGGTTACGGCGTTCGTCAGAAAAAAGTCGGCAAAGATTACAAGCTTTGCACATTCGAAGGCTTAGTAGGTGAGTGGGGTCAGGATTCAATCCGTATCCAACTTAACCTTGGTGGTGAAGGCAGCGATGGCGTATTCAACATCAAGAACATGAAGCTCGAACTCGACGGCAAAGTTGTTAAAGAGTGGTTTACTGAAGCTGCTGAAGGAACAGCTATCGCTGAAGAGGCTGCAGTTAAAGCATTCGTTGCTAACAACGTAATCTTCGCTTCTGAGGCTGCTGACGTAGTTGTTTACAACATCAACGGCGTTGCTGTTAAGAGCGCTAAGAACGTTACTTCTCTTGACGTAGCTGACCTGAAAGCTGGTCTGTACATCGCCAAAGTTGGTAATGCAACCGTTAAATTTGTGAAATAAATTTAATCAAGCAATTGCTGGATTTGAAGGCTGCCTTAAAGGCAGCCTTCTTTTTTTGCATACATCTTATCTCCTATCCTTTTCAATACTCACTTTTACTCCGCACCCATTAAAAGAATATTGGCTTTTTTCGACAAAAGCCTTATATAATTTATTATATTGGATAATCGATTTTTTAAAACTCATTCTACTGACAATGACCGATTTATCGAAACTAGAGCCAGCCGAAGTGTGGCGTCAATTTGGCGAGATATGCAAAATTCCCCGCCCATCGAAAAAAGAGAGCAAGATGGTTGAGTACCTACTACGCTTCGGCCAACAACACAATTTAGAAACAATAAGTGACATGGCTGGCAATGTGGTTATCAGAAAACCTGCAACCAAAGGCATGGAAAACCGCAGAACCATTGTGCTCCAAAGCCATATCGACATGGTTTGCGAAAAAACGGCCGATTCGGCACACAACTTTGACTGTGACCCGATTGTGCCAGTCATAGACGGTGATTGGGTCAGTGCAACCGACACCACACTCGGTGCCGATGACGGCATTGGCGTGGCCACACAACTCGCAATTCTTTCGTCGGGCAGTGTGGAACACCCCGCAATTGAGTGCCTGTTTACAGTTGACGAAGAAACCGGTCTAACGGGCGCAAACTCATTAGATGGCAGCATGTTGAAAGGCCGCACGCTCATCAACCTTGATTCGGAGGATGAGGGACAGATTTTCATAGGCTGCGCCGGAGGAATCAACACCACAGCGCGGTTGAAGTTCACAAAACAACCTGTCGCAACCAATAGCATGGCATTCAGAGTAGATGTGAAAGGCTTACGCGGCGGTCATTCGGGCGACGATATCCACAAAGGTTTTGGAAACGCCAACAAGATTCTGAACCGCTTTTTATGGAATGCGACAAAACTCTTCGAATTAAAACTATGCAACTTCGACGGCGGAAATTTGCATAATGCCATTCCCCGGAATGCAACCGCCACAATCACAATCAACAAAAAGGATGAAACTGACTTGCTTCAATACTTCGACAGTTTCAAAGACAACGTCAAACAAGAACTAAAATACACTGAATCAAATCTATCTATCGAACTTACAAAAACTGACTTGCCGACTGAAGCAATCGATAATAACAGTCAGATGCGCCTTCTGAACGCCATCTATGGCTGTCCAAACGGCCCGATAGCCATGAGCCACGCCCTTCCCGGACTTGTTGAGACATCGACAAATCTGGCATCAGTTAAAACAGAAACCTCTGAGATTGAAATTGTTACAAGTCAGCGGAGTTCGGTTGAATCGGCAAAAGAAGACATTGCCGCCATGGTTGAAAGTGTTTTTGCACAAGCAGGCATGGAAGTTGAACATTCCGAAGGTTATCCCGGATGGGAGCCTAATACCAATTCGGACATTCTGTCAACCGCAGTGGCAAGTTACAAGCGGCTTTTCGGCAAAGAACCTGAAGTGAAAGCCATTCATGCCGGGCTGGAATGCGGACTTTTTTTGAAAAAAATACCTGACATGGATATGATTTCAATCGGACCAACCATGCGCGGAGTGCACTCTCCTGGCGAACGAATTGAGATAAAAACAGTGAAAATGTTCTATGACTTTCTTACTGATATTCTAAAAAATATTTAGAATTCATAAATTCAATCAATCAGTTATTCTATTAATCAGTTAATCAACCAATTGCAACATGAAAACAAAACATATCGATATAGAAATAGGAATAGCCGATCATTTAGACGAACTCGACAAAACAGATCAGGATCTGGTCAGGCACGCACAGGAGGCCGCAAAACGAGCATACGCCCCCTACTCTAATTTCAAAGTTGGAGCCTGCCTCCTTCTCGACAACGGAGAAATGATTGAAGGCAACAACCAGGAAAACGCATCATATCCGTGCGGTTGCTGCGCCGAACGCACCGCATTGCACTATGCGAATTCAAGATACCCCGAATCGAAAGTTAAGGCAATCGCCATATCGGCATTCAACGGCAATGGTTTGATTGACGAGCCAATAACCCCTTGCGGTATTTGCCGACAGGCCCTGCTGGAAACCGAAATGCGTAACAAAAAAAGCATCAAGGTTATAATGAATGGGCAGAATCACACAAAAATAGTTAACTGCGCATCGGACCTGCTGCCGCTGGCATTCGACAACAGCCAATTGTAGACTGAAAATGCGGTTTATGCAACTTTATGCAAAAAATTGTGCAAACTTTACGCAAATAATGTAAATTGCAGTTGGTTGGCAAAAAATACGTAACAAGAGCCAAACGCTTTTGTTCCAGACAAATAACCAACAAACATGGTTTCATAAACTCATTTGATGATGAAAAAAGCAGCAACAATTAAGGATATTGCAAAAGCAATTGGCGTTTCGGTTTCAACCGTTTCGCGAGCATTGCAAGACAAACCTGAGATTTCAGACGAGACCAAAACGCTTGTACGTGAGACTGCGTCGAAGATGAACTACCGCCCAAACACCATGGCTGTAGCACTTAAAACGCGCAAATCGTACTCAATAGGTGTGGTTGTGCCGCAAATTGTCAGCTTCTTCTATGCTACTGTGGTTCAAGGGATTGAACAAGTTGCAAATGAGTTGGGCTATCAAGTTTTCGTCAGTTCGTCGAACGAGGATATGATTAAAGAGATGCAGAACGTATACGGCTTCCTCGATCACCGTGTCGATGGAATGATTGTATCGTTGTCGAAAGCCACCGATGAATTTACCCACATTCACAGAATTGAAGAGAACAATGTTCCTTTGGTTCTATTCGACCGCACATCGAAAGAGATAAACGTTCCGAAAGTTGTTGCAAACGACGCCGATGCCGCTTATATGGCTGTTTCCCATCTGATTGAGCGTGGTGCAAAACGAGTTGCGCTCATCACCGGACCAGAGCACATGCTCATTGGTCGCAACCGTTTCCGCGGCTATCGTGCTGCACTCACTAACCATGGGCTCCCCATCGACAACCGCATGATTGTGCGCTGCAATCTGACTGTTGACGATGCCCGCGAGGCCGTACTGAAGATGTTCGACATGAAAAATCCGCCTGACGCCATTTTCGGTATTAATGACGATGTGGCCATCGGCGCTCTATACGCTGTAAAGGAAAAAGGTTTGAAAATCCCTGAGGATGTGGCAATTGTGGGATTCTCCAATAGCCGCCGATCAAGTTATATTGAGCCACCTCTCAGCACCCTTGACCAAAACCCGATGAAAATTGGCGTTTTAGCAGCCAAACTCCTCTTCGACCAAATTCAGGGCAAACCCGATTTCAGCGAAAACAAAGAGGTTATTGTGCCTGCCACTTTGATTGTGAGAGCCTCGTCGAATAGGTAGATATTAGGTGTTGGGGGTTAGGTGTTGGGTGTTGGTAATCAACATTGTAATTCCTGTTTCACCTTCAAAATCCGCCTATACGCTTTATTGATGCGCTCTTCCGAGATTTTCCCCTCGCCTACAAGCCGCACAATGATTTCGATTGCATCTTTCACAATATCAGAATTGTAGGTGTCGATATTGTTTGAAAACACTAGCACGTCGACTCCTGCATTGATGGCCAGACTGATGGCCTCATCCAATCCATAAAACTTGCTGATGGCATTCATCATCATATCGTCGGAAAAGACCAAACCATCGTACTTCAAACTGTCGCGCAATATAGAAAGTGTTGTAGCCGACAATGTTGCAGGATAAAGGCTGTCGATTTTGCGATTAAAAATATGCGATGTCATAACCGACACAAGCGCCGTATCTCTCAATAAAACCCGGTAAGGTTCAAGTTCGGTATCCTGCCATGTATCAGTAACATCGGCGAGGCCCAAATGCGTGTCGCTGACCGAACTGCCATGACCGGGAAAATGTTTCAGAGCACAAAGCACCCCCTGCTTCTGATGCTCATTGACATACCAGCGCGCATTACGCGCAACCACTTCTGCATCCTCCGAAAAAGAGCGTCCATATTTGCCAATAATAGGGCATTCAGGGTTGATATTGACATCGACCGACGGAGCAAAGTTGACATTAATACCTAATTGCTTGCACTTTTGAGCGATTTGCCGCGCGTAGAACCTTGTTGTATCCTCATTGTCAATGGTTCCCAAATATTGAGGTGTCACAGTCGGCTCGAATCCGTAACGTGTTTTCAGACGCGAAACATTGCCTCCCTCCTCATCTATCGCCACAAACAATGGCTCTGAGGAAAAAGATAGCAAACTGTCAATCAAAGATTTGACTTGACTTACCGATGTGATATTGCGCGGGCGGCTTTTCGATGGAGAATCGTAATCAAAAAGAATAACACCGCCAATATGGTAGTCACGTATCCATTGCGTCACCTCACTTTCTGCATTTATTGCCGTGTCGCGGAAACCTACCATAAGCATCTGCGCCACCTTCTGCTCCAATGTCGGACCTGAGTTTTTATTTGTCTGACAAGAAATGAACAATCCCGAAAACACAAATAAGAAAACCAACCGCTTCATAACTAAATTATATTGATTATCAATCAGAATGCTTTTAAAACGTGAACGTAAACCCCGCTTGTTCCCCGACGGCTGAGAGTGCCTTCAACACGAAAAACTATATCGTAATAGGTTATCATATCCAAACCTATACCGGCGCTGGTTAACAATTTGTTTGACAGATAGTTATTGGTTCCAATACGGGCATCGTCGACATAACCAGCATCGACGAACATGTTGAGATAGAAACTATAATGAACCTTGTTGAACTCCTCCCACGACCAACCGTCGATTTTCTTTATCCGCATTGGAACAATGGCAAATTTGGCAAAGGCTCGTCCTGTAGCAAAGCGCTGACCATCAATAACATAATATTCGAAACCGCGCAGATAATCCTCGTAGCCCAAAGCCCGCTCTGTATAGTATGGCTGCGGCTTGTCGGGCGAATATTTGGCCAAACCGCCAACACCTGCATAAAAGCGATGCCCCAAATCGAAATATTTGTATGCCGCCAACCTCGTGTACCATGAACCATCCACCTCGTTATCAAGCATATTCAATCCAATCTTTCCCAACTCAAGTGTAACGTTGTGACCTTTAAGCGGGTAGAACTTATAGTCGCGGCAATCCCAATCAAAAGTGTACGCCAAAGTGAGATACTGGCTGCGGTTTGTCGGCTTCCCAAAATAATCGGGGTTAAGTTTGACAATGGTGTCGGCTACGTTGATATGGTTATAGCCCGCAGTAAAAATATGCCGAACGTCGAACTTAGGACGGAAGGTATAGAACAGATACAAATCCTGATTGTCTATAACTTGATGTTTGTCATCGCGATAATACAGCGGTTTGCAACTATCAGTAGCGTAACGAATCTCGTTTTGGCGATAAAATGAAAGTTGAACAGCCAGCCCGTGTTTTTTGTTTTCGGTGATATACGGGATATCATAAAAAATCTGAAACTGCTTTTTGTACCCTAAACGGAATTTCACTTTCAGCGTTTCGGCACGTCCTCTAAAATTATTGTTAATCAGCATTAAACCGTAATTAATACGGCTCCAGTCTCCGTCGTTGAAGAAAGCGCTCAAATTTCGGTCGGCCTGCTCGAAAATGATGTACGGCCACCAATACCAACGCTCCTCAAGCATGACGAGTATCTGTTTCTCATGCTCATTCAGATCAATCAAACTAATTGTAACATAATTAAATAACGACGTGTTAAGTAGGTTTTCCTTTGAGCGGAGCAGAATGGCTTCCGCCGCATCTGCCTGCAACGTATCGCCTTCGGAAAAAAGCAGTTCTCGCCTAACAATGAACTCTTTAGTAGTGCGATTTCCGGCAATCATTATGTCGCGCACAACAAAATCGGAAGATACAACCGCGGTGTCCTTTGATTGGGCATCGGTCATAAAACAACTGAAAACCAAAAAAATAAATACGGCTATTGAGATTGGTTTGCTCACTAAATGCTCAAGAATTTCATAAAGGAATTGTAGCGGTCTTCAAGCAACATGTCGTAATCTTTATCGTTTGAGAACACTTGCACAATTTTGTAGTTGTAGCGCTCAAGAGTCTGAATCACAGGCGAAATGTCGGTACGGTTTAGTTTAAGCGTAACAAATATAACATCGGGATTGCCTCCTGTGTTGACATAAAGGCCTAAAATTTTAGTATCGTTTCCCTCAACTATTTGCGATATTTCGCTCAGCGAATAGTCCCGCACACTAAGTTCAAGCACCACAATCGCACCATGGGCATTGCTTGAAACCATATTGGCAATCTCATGCGAAAGGTCGGGTAAAGTTATGACTCCCAAATATTTATCTTCGAAATCAAGAACCGGCAGAACTGACAGATTGTTCTCAGCCAACGGCTGCATCGCCTCGATAATATGCTGATTGTCATGCACAAACGGGCGCTCCATCACTAGCATCTGACTGCTGATTGCATCGTCAGGATTGTGCATGTCGTATATCTCCCGCTCCGACACCAATCCCAAATACTCACCATCATCGACAACCGGCAGATGCGACACTTTGAACACATCCATCCAGTTGAGCGCATCGGTACCCGTATCAGTTTTATGAATGGCAGGAACCACATCCGATAACAAATCGCTAACTGTCATTATCTAGTTAATTCTAATTCGTGTAAATTTAAAAAAAGATTCATGTCGATATACATCGACTTTACCATTGGCATAAAAATGTCAATGAACAGCGATTTTCTTTTGTCGCATGGCAAACTTATATATGCCAGCCAAACTTTACCTGACAAAGATTGTCTTTCCGACACGCAGAACCGTTGTGGGCTTAATGCCATTCAATTTGCACAACATGCTTACGGTTGTTCCGTTCTTGTGGGCAATGCCGCTCAAGGTGTCTCCCGACTTGATTTTGTACGTTTTGTGCTGCGATTCGGCCAACGACTGCTCATCGGTCAGCCCATAGTGCGAGTAAATGCTGAAATAGTGCTTTTTGATGGTGTAAAGCGTATCGCGTAAAGCGCCTGTCTGAAAATCAACAAGCCGCTCAGGATCAAACGATTGGCCATGATAGCGAATCTCGAAATGAAGATGAGAGCCAGTGCTGCGGCCTGTGTTGCCGCCTTTGCCGATAATCTCGCCCGCTTTCACAATCTCGCCCACCTGCACATTCCGTGCCGACAGGTGCGCGTAGTAGGTTTCAAGTCCGTTGGCGTGGCGCAGCACAATCAAGTTTCCGTATCCGCCCGTGCGTTTCGAGTATTCCGACACACGCACTTTTCCATCGAAAGCGGCGCGCACAGGGTCGCCAACCTCAAGTTTGATGTCGGTGCCGTTATGGTTGCGTCCTTTTCTGAAACTATAGCGCGATGTGATGCGGCCTGTGATTGGTGCACAGAAAGAATGAGCCGAATCAACAAGCATCAAGTCAATCTCATCGGGCAACTCATTGAGCGACACCTCTTTATAAGAATGGATATTGTTATTCCAAAAGAGCGTGTCCAAATCATTATCGTTGATAACAGGACGCCCCATGTCGATATAATCCCACGTTTTGTTATTGTATAACACGATTTTAACAAACTTGTCATCGGTATCTACCGTGTCGATGGCCTCTGGCAGGAAATCGGGAATTGTCTGCTCATCAGAACCAATCCCCATCTCTTCGTCTTGAACTTGAGTCTCATCATCGCTCACCTGCGCCATTGCGACTGTCATCGCCGACAGGCAAGCAATTGTAAATAGTAACTTTTTCAAAATCATACTGTTTTTCGATTGCGGCAAATATCAAAAAAATGTCGATAGCCGAAAACCGCGAATCGGAAATAGAAATTAACCGCGATACTAACAATTTGGCCGGAAATCAAATTATCCAATCTAATTGATTTAGAGCAAAATCGGCGTGATTTTTGCATGTACGGGTATACATCTACCTTACAATCACAATCCGCCCGACTCCGCCAACAAGTGCGCCAGCACTACCCGGCTCATTGCGCGTTGGGAACGGCTGACCATCGTAAGAAATGCGCGCCTTGTAGAAATAGACACCAGCCGGCAGCAAAGCGCCATTGGCACCCGTGCCGCTCCACTCAGACGACTTGTTCAAACCGAAATGCAAATCGCCAAAATCGGCCATTGTGATGGTCTTGACAATCTTCCCCACCGGATTATAAATGTCGACACGAAGTTCGTCAGGCAACTGAGAACCTGTTAGTTGGAATACGAATCGCGTTGAAGCGCCAAACGGATTCGGGAATGCGAAAACATCGGAAACTGTATTGGCGGCAACCACACGGAACGAAATTATATAATCGTCGCTGCCCGACTCGTTGCCCGAAGCATCATGGGCGCGGACACGAAGTTGATAGGTTCCGTCATCCAAACTCATTTGTAATGAGAGTCTTGCGATGTTGTTTTCTGAAGTACCAGGAGTGAACGACACTTCGCTATTGCCTGCAAGTTCAATGCGATGTTCAATGCCCGTAACAGCCGGAGTCAGATAAACGGCTATTGAATTTGTGTCATCTATGGTCATGAATTGGTTGGCATCGGCCACACAGACTGTAATAATCGGATGCGACGACACAATATCGCCATCCTTAATGTGCCGCCCGTCGAACGTAACATCCATGAGCGGATTACCAACATCGCGCAAAACATGGAACTGTTTCTGTATAAAGTTGTTGAAATGCGTCAATTCCATTTGGTCATACTCTTGCGAGCCTGGCTTAATCGGATTTAATTCTGCATAGAAAATGTTGTCGGCATCAAGCCCCACGGTATTAAACGCAACATTATCAACCACATGCCCGTTGGGTTTCAAAGCCGCTAACCGTTTGTATCCAATATCAACAATCCGGTTAGTTGCTGTCTGCAGCCAGTAATGCACCAAAACACTGTCGGATGGCTGTTTCCCAACATTTTCATAAGCAACTGTGACTCTTACTGATTCGCCTTCGTTAACGGTGTCGGAGACGAAACTCCAGCCGCGGTTCGGGTTAACCGCCAAATCGGTGTACGGGGTGTAAAGCACTCGCCACATCCGCAATTGCGACGGCACATGGCTGCTATCGTCTTTTGTGAAAAACTGCAGTTTCAATTGCCCGAAGCGTTTCGAGTCGATGCCGGAAAGGTCGGCGGTGCTGCTGGTTACAGAGTCAATCAGAACGCTCTGAATGCCGTTAGCGCCCACTCCCATCACCCTGACAAACGACTCGCCGTGAACAGTGTCGCTCGCCCACTCAAGCCCCGTCCATTGTTTCGCGGGACCAATCAGCGGGCTTGTTATGGTTCCGAAATTGTAGTTGTTGTGCAGAGTTCGATGAAAATCAATCTGGTCATTGGCCGATGCGCCTATGACCTCCTCTGCCTCGCCAGGGTAGCCTTTGTGAGTGAAAAATATGTATGGCACAGAACTGTTCACATTGCGTATCCGTGTGGCCCCCCAACGCTCAAACGCGCTGTAAGCCCGCTCCGGCCACTGTTGGAACCGTCCCGACATGAACGAATAAATCATTATGTAGTTGCCGTTTGGCACGACATTTTCGACCATACTGATTAGCGAGTCAAGGCCGGCATCGAGATTGTTTAAATAGAAAATGAAATACAGTTCGTAGGCCGCCGATGAGCAATGCGGATAGTTGGAATGACCAAAGCGTCCACGGTCGGACTGCCACGGCACCAGATTGAACGAGTCAATTACAACCATGAGCAGGGCATTCGCCGCACCACACGACGACTGAGCGCTATAACCGTCCATGTCGAAACTGATTTTCATAAAGTTACTCGAATTGGGTGAGCCGATATTATGGCAACGCAAAGTTCGCGCGGCACTCGCAAAACTGAACGAGCGGCTTTCGCCATCGGGTTCGATATGGGCAAAAACGTCATCATCAATCTGCTCAAAATGTGACTGTTCCCACCCTGCAAGTCCGTCACGCACAACAAACGAATTCGGCTGATTGTAATCGTTGCCCGTATCGCCTTTAACCCGCCAGAAGTGAACCATATCTTTTCCGATTACATTCGACGGACTCCACTCAACAACTCCGCCGCCATGCTCCTTGCGCTTCGTCTGCAATTTCGGACTGTTGAATTGTTCTGTTGTATCCATCTGGAACTCACTTGAATATCCCGAAACTGCGACACCCGAAGCCGATGCTTTAAGCGCATCAGGAACCGCGTCGGTAAGGCAATAGTTGTATGGCCACACCGGCGTCACATCGACCGCCTGCACGTAGGTTGTAACCTCAACAGAGTTATTGTCCTCGTTCAATTCTTCGATCTGTTCCATTGCGTCTAGTTTTATAGAAAAACGATTGACGCCAGAAGCGATTGTTCGATCCATGGGCAGACGGAAACGCAACGTATCTCTGAATTTGAGACCATTGAGTTGTTGAGTGTACAGCGATGTTGTACCATCGGGGAAAGTGTGCAGCAAATCAACCTCAAAATCAGACGTTATGGCACGGCTGACATTGCGCAGAACCACATTAACAGTAAACGAATCGATGGCTGTGGTCAGCAACGACGGTGAAAACCACACATCGGAATTCGAAATTTGCAAATCAGGTAAAGATTTACAATTCAATACAATACAAGGATCACCATGCAACACCATCTGCTGAATGGTCCCGTTGGTGAGCCGGTTGTTGCTACCGGCCATAGCCGCTTGCGATATTCTCATCGATTTGCCAATCGGCTCAGCATATGAGTATTTGGCAATTTGCTTGTAAAAGTTCGACGAGAATTTGTCAAGATAGTACGGCACACCTTCGTTGACCATGGCTATCAAACCAATGGCACCCTTTTTGTCGGCCAGCACCCACTCCTCGCTCACCGATGACTGCCATGCTCCATAGATGTTGCCCGTGTAGCACGAATTTGAAATTATCAGCGGATATTTTCCTTCGTTGTTATAGTACGACGGCACATCGATATCCTGGTCAAAACCGCCGTAACCAGAGCCGTGCCCGAAGAACGTCATCAGGCTGACTCCGCCGTTGATGAGCATCCGCACGCTATCGTTTTTCGATGTCGAAATCGGATCCGATGTCGATTTGTAGAACGAAGTGACGGTGCCACCGAACAGAGTATCCTCAATAATACTCTTGTAATCAGCCATATATCGTTTTATTTCATCTTGTTCACGTTTAGTCTTGCCGCCTACAAAATGCAGAACACGCTTCATCCATTCGCTCTGCTCGTTCTGCTCAAAAGCCTTCACCTTGCTCAGATATTTTTCGATATCGCTTTCGCGCAAAGCCGACAAACGTCCTGTGGCCAATAGCGGCCCATGACCGGAGCCTCCAATGTAGGCCGAAAGCAGCGCATCCGATGCCGGAACGCCCATTGTCGGAACAAGGCAGTTGGCGTAACCTGTGGCATTATGGCGCATATCGCTGACCACCACGCCTTTACCTATCAGGAACAAATACTGCGGCTTAACGTTCCACTTGGCCACCACATACTCAATAAAATGACGAATGGCCATGGGGTGCTTGCTGATACCATAGCCGAACTGATTATAAAGTTCCTCAACATCAACAATATAAGCGTTCCGATAGTCGGCATATTCTTTGGCTTTCTCCATCAGCGATGTATGCGACACAATCAGAACCCGCTTGCCGCCAACCGCATGATTTGTGAACGGCGAGTGCGATATGCGGCCAACCTTGAGCAGCGACTTGCCTCTCGCCACCACAAGTCTGACTGTGTCGGAATGCGATGGAATGAGCGCCGTGGCCTTGCCGCCATCAACCAAAAGACCGATACGCAAATTGCGTGTAACATCGTACAACACAGCGCTTTCATCAAGCTCCATACCTGCGATGGTTATGCTTGAATCGGCAACTGCGGGCGGCATGACGAAAACCTGCTGCCTACGGTCTTTGAACGTGAAATCGGATGGATACTCTATCTCGATGAACGACACCCGCGAATAGTCGGTTTTGGCCTCGATATTGTCGATGCTCGAAAACGTGAACTTGTTTTGTTGCTGCAAGTTAGCCGCATCAATCACCTTATTGTATTTTACGGTGTGCAAGCCATAGAAAATTGTGTCGAACTCAAAGCCCGGCCCCTCTATCTTAATATGGTGGCCCTGCGACGAATAGGTGGCCAAAGCCAGCCGTATTTTAGCCTTTCCGCCGACATTGGCACCAGGTGTTGGCACCGTTTTTGCTAACTGACGCCCCAGCGACAGCGCAGAACCATCGAACCAACCTTCGGCCTCGGTAAACCGACAATCCTCCTCGCCCCCCAAATATGTTGCCACAAACTGGCACACTGTGTCGATTATGCAGTGCTCTGCCTGGCTGTGATTTGCAGCATCTGTTGAGCTGCATTTGGTATGGCGCAAGTTCGAAAATTTGTTGTTCCATGTCAGGAAAACGGCCGCTGTGTCGGTTATAAGGCTGTAATGCGGATTGGTCTGACTCTCGGCACTTTCGTACATCTCCTTATCGAACCATCCATTGTTGCCTTCGGCAAAAAACTCGATAAAATTCAGCAAACCAGTCTGTTCGCCATCGATATGGCAAGCAATCGGCACACCGTTCTGATATAGTTGAATGTTCTGCGGATTGAAACTCCCGACAGGCACTCCGGCGGCCTCGAGCTGACTGCGGCTGACACGGTAAACTCCCGTCTGCGGAATGTCTAACCTATAATAATCTTGAGAAAAATTTATCCAATCGTTTGTAAACTTCTGAGCATCAGCGTTTATTGCCGCCGTTGCGGTAACAACTGTAAGCAATATGCCGAATAATCGCCTCATAGCCCAAACACCTAAAAACGAACAAATTTAAGCATATAACGCTGCAGTGGTATTGTTTTTTGGCGAATTGACAAGGCAATGGGGCGAATGACGGGGAAAATACACGGGGCTTAATGCATAAATAAAAAAATTTTTTACACCCACTATTTCAACACCTTTCTACCTATAATTGTAATTATTGAACCTTCATGTCTATGTTTATACTCTTCACTTATTAAAAGACTGTCATTTCTTAATTTCCCCTGAGCCCTGACTTCCGAATCCCAATAATCACACAAAGAGATTTCTCCGTTGGTTTCAACCTTTATATGCCCTTTCTCTGAATCGAAATAATAATAACTGCCAGGAATGGATTTGAAATACAACATAGAATCATCCACCATTCCGACTTCAATTGTGTCTCTACTCATAGTGTGCATGTCTATGCCTAAATCAGCTCTATGATAACACTCGTCTATTGCGCATGAATAATTCCACACAAAACATTCCCTATAATCTCTTTCATCCTCCTTGCAACTTGAAAACAGCAAGCTTATTAACATTACAATCAATATCTTTTTCATTTTTCTATTCCTCCTGTCCTGCAAATATTGCCTTGCCATTGGTCTTACAATATGCGGTCTTAACAATGGATACAGTGTGGTGGTAATCGTGTTGATAAGTATAATGAGGCTCCATCAACGGCAAAATCCAACCATAATTTACACTTGTGTCTGTTTCAAATTTAACTGCAAGATATTCATCTGACACAGGATTAGAGTCTCGCCAATAATTATTTTCACTTTCCCAATGTATTGTATCACATATTATATCTCCGGAGTGCATAATAAAGCCACACAATCCTCCAATTGTGATTTTTGGGGAGAGCGGAACACAAAGCACACTTTCCCACCCCGAACGTTGTTTTAAACATATCATTACATCATCCACTTTGTCGTTGTTAATATCTATGCTTACACCAAGTTCCACCATTTTACTATCGCTCAGCCGAGTTCCACGAACATCATAAAAATCAAGAACAAAATCATCACCATACTCCTTTACAATGAAGTCTGACTCTACGTTCTCATCCTTTTCACAACTTGTAAGCAACAAGCCTACAAGAGCAACTAATAACAACTTTTTCATACCTTATAACTTGGAAACATATACTGATATACAATTGTCATCCGCAACCTCAAATTTTTCTTCTAGATACCAGTCTGCTTTGGATTGGTCTGGCTCTCGGCACTTTCGTACATCTCCTTATCGAACCATCCATTGTTGCCTTCGGCAAAAAACTCGATAAAATTCAGCAAACCAGTCTGTTCGCCATCGATATGGCAAGCAATCGGCACACCGTTCTGATAAAGTTGAATGTTCTGCGGATTGAAACTCCCGACAGGCACTCCGGCGGCCTCGAGCTGGCTACGGCTGACACGGTAAACTCCCGTCTGCGGAATGTCTAACCTATAATAATCTTGAGAAAAATTTATCCAATCGTTTGTAAACTTCTGGGCATCAGCGTTTATTGCCGCCGTTGCGGTAACAACTGTAAGCAATATGCCGAATAATCGCCTCATAGCCCAAACACCTAAAAACGAACAAATTTAAGCATATAACGCTGCAGTGGTATTGTTTTTTGGTGAATTGACAAGGCAATGGGGCGAATGAATGAGAAAATACACGTTGTTTAAAGCAGAAAAAGCAATGGCAAATTCAAAGTTTGACATTAAGCAAACATTAAGGAATCATTAAGGGAAGCTATAGCGATTCCACAATGACAAAAAAGCAGGCAGCCAAAAGACTACCTGCGGAGCATTTAAATCTCAACTATTCTGCTGTATACAAAATATTTCCATACGGAATTTCATATACCAGCTTAGCGCGCTCATAATAGCGTAGCAAACTGCGGAAACCGCCTGTGATACCATTCTTTTTGCCAATTTCCAAATCCTCGTTCAGTCCGCCAATGCCCTCAATCCATACTGCGGAACTGTATTTGAGCGTTTTATCGTCGCTCGATTTTGCATATTTGCTTGACAGATAGAAATATTTCCTTTGCGAATTGTCGAGCATTGTTCGGGTAATTATAGAATCGACAACCATATAGCCGGTGGAATCAGCTATCCGCTTCGATTGGAACGTGTCGCCGGCGCTTAGGTTATAATTGTAATAAACCTTTTTGTCCCATACAACACAACCAGCGCTATCATACATATATCCTTCAGGTTTCCACTCTTTTATCATTCCGTGCTGATACATTTTGGCATGTTCGATTTTCAAACATTTTCTATCGTTGATTGTAGTATCAATCCCCCGATATACATACGCCGCAAACAAGTTCACATCTTCTTCTCCCCAAAACCATAACTTATCGTTAGGGAAAAGCTTTGCCACCGAATCGAAACGTATTGGCGCCAGTTGGTAGTTAAACTCTAAATAAAGATTTGCCGTGTCGACGGTTGGCATTGTGTCGTTTTCTGGTGTTGGCAGAGGCTCTTCGTTTTCGTTTTTGTCGCAAGCCGCAAAAGCCATAGCCACAACGCACATCAGGATTATTGATTTTTTCATTGTTTGAAACGTTTTGTGTTTACTGTTTTATTTTAATGCATCTGATAGGAATCATCCAAGAATAATTGTTGGAATGCCATGTAGACGCTCCTCCTGGCTGAATGCATGCTGCAGTTAAATAAGTGCCGTATTCGCTTTTGTATATATCTGTCGCCCAATATGATACACCATACGAATATGGAAACCATGGTACTGCGGTAAAGCCAGAAATGTTTAGAAAAGGACTATCATTGTCGATTTGCCAGTGAGTATTACCTTTTTCTCTTAATTTGTAACTTGCTATAGAATCGCGGTTGTGGTCGCTCAAGTAGTTTATTAGTTTTTCCCAGTCAGCAGCGGTTGGCACTCGCCAGCCTTCGGGCGCAATGTTCCGGTTGTCAGTGGCAACATCCCATGTGTAACTGAAACCATACGTGGCAATCATTTCAAGGTCGGCTGCGATATAATATGTGGTGTTTTGCAAAGCCAAATTCGGGAAGTATGTGTTCTGTTCTATACTGTCGCCTTCGCGATACCAAGTATAATCATCTTGTGACAAGTTTTCCCCGTTTTGATAATGCGTAACCCTTAAATTCTCAGCCATCCATTCTTGTTCGCCGATTCGTATTGTTTTATACTCGTTACCATCAATGTCGGTAACTGTGCCGTATTCTTTTTGGGGATTGAATTGTGCGGTTGTACGTCCGTTAAATGGGCTTTGCGGCTCAGAGTCGTCTTTTTTGCAACTTGCAAGCAACAGACCTACAAGGACAACCAATAATAACTTTTTCATACCTTAAAACTTAGAAACATATACTGAAATACAATTGCCCACCGCAACCTTAAAAGCATGTCCGTTTTTTATACTCCAATTCCGACAATGTAAATAACAAATGGCCATTACTTTAATTTTTATAGTGCTCAAATTCAGGAGTTGGAATTAACGACAATTCGCTACCAAGCGGAACTGAAAATTCGCCCTGTAATTCAATAAAATCAGTTGCACGTAAAGTGTATTTACCATTTTTGGGTACAGAACTGTTCTTTAATGTAATTGATTTCTTTACTGCATAATTAAATTTAGCAAAATCAAAATTTGATTTGTTTACTACCGTTTTACAGTCCATTTTCATATTATAATACCTAATATAATCTATCTGATATGAATATGGCCAGTTAGTGTTTTCTGATACATTATTTTCGTCATCGCCAAACTTACCATCCTCAATGCCCATTGTAACATACATAATCATAGATTCAAATTTTCCACAATACTTGCTTTCTGTTCCTCTAATTAACTTATCATCATAATAAAAGTTAATGTAATCGGGTGTCCATTCACATGCGAAAGTGTGAAATTTGTCGAAATCAACATAGAAATCATAATATGTCTTATTATCACCCGACCGCAATATCCATCTGTTGCCATTATCATGATACTCATCATTAGCCACCATAGTATAATCCCTATAATATGCATTGCACGTATGGATATTCCTATATCCGTTAAATTCGTATATATCTATCTCACTCCAACTGGTATTATCTCCAGTTGTTTGACCATAAAGCCAAAAACTCGGGTTTATTCCTTTGAACTTATAGGCGTTTGGGAACCTGCAACGAATTTCAAAATATCCATATTTAAACCTATTCCTTTTTGAAAACAAAGCACCCTCAGAATAATATGCGTTGTAATATTTGTATTTATTGGAATCCCAATCCATTTCTTTACAAGTACATTTTTCCTTGATTGCCTTTAATGTAAGCACTCCATTCGAAAGCGAGAAATGAGAAGCTTGAGGCGTTTCGTCATACCTATATGCTGTTTTTTTGCCTTTGTCTTCACAAGTTCCCCAATGATGAGTTGAACTCCATTTTTCTTGATTTATTGTCGTTCCATTGAATTCATCTGACAACGATTCATTCAATACCCAATTTTTGTCGTTGCTAGGATTTTGTGCACTTGTAAAAAGAGCCGTATTTACCAATATGCACAATAAATATTTTTTCATATCCACTATTTTAACACCTTTCTACCAATAATTGTAATTGTTGAGCATTCATGTCTATGCTTATACTCTTCACGTATTATAATACTATCATTATTTAATTTTCCTTGAGCCCGAACTTCCAAATCCCAATAATCATATAAAGAGATTTCTCCATCGGCATCTACCTTTATATGTCCTTTCTCTGAATCGAAATAATAGTATCTGCCAGGAATAGATCTGAAATACAACATAGAATCATCAACTATTCCAACTTCAATAGTATCTTTCCCCGTAGTGTGCTTATCTATGCCTAAATCATCTCTATGATAATATTCATCTATTGAGCAGGAATAAGTTCCCATAAAACTTTCCCTATAATCCTTTTCATCTTCTTTGCAACTCGAAAACAGCAAACCTGTTAACACTACAAACAATATTTTTTTCATTTTTCTATTTCTCCGTAATAATCATCCTCCTGCTATCTGCCTCAACCCCTCCAATAGCCAATGTGTATATATACATTCCCGCGCTTAACTCGTTGCCGCAGATAGTAACACTACCATTACCTATTGCTGTTATCGGCTTAGTGAGCAAAAGATTGCCATTGAGCGAAAATACATAAATGCACGCATTTTCGGCATTCTCCGGCACAAAATATTTAATCACGGTTTGTGTGCTGAACGGGTTGGGCGAGTTTTGGAAAAGAAATGCATTTGTGGTAATATCCTCTTTTTCAACTGTTCTTTCTATTTCAACATCCTCCTCAACTTCTTCTTCTCCGTTAGTTGCAGATGGAGCAACCATAAATTTTCGTCCACCATGCGGATTTTTAAACGAGTTGTTGTTTGAAGCGAGTTCTTTCTCGAGTTCCTTGATTTTCTCGCTTTGAGCAGAAACCGTATTCTGGAGTTCTTGCACCATCTCGACAAGGATAGGTATAAAGCCAATATAATCGATTGAATATTTGCCTGTTGAGTCATCTTTATATGTTAGTTCCGGATAGATTTTCTAAATATCTTGAGCCTTGAACCCGTAGTGTTCGTGATTGAATTTTGGGCGTTCCTTTTCGGGCAATCTGCCCATGAACTCTTTGGTAAAGTGATATTTATATGGTTTAATCTGTCTGAACTTGTCTTGCTCTTTATTCAACTTCTTGAAATCGCACTTAAATGTCGAGTCGGAGTCGGTATAAGTTCGGTTCGCATGAATTGTCTGCACAAAAATTGTCCCCACACGTTTTTTATCTTTTCCCAGTTGCAAATACCAGTCTCGGTCCGGGTAAATACACGGGGATGAACATAATCCGGTTGCATCCATATAAACATCGGACCATTCATCAAATCTGATTTTACTCCAATTGTAATCAATATCTAACGCAAACTGCGGATTGGTTGTTCCAATACCTACGTAACCATTACTATTAACCTTGATTTGTGCGTTTGCACCCATTGCGCAGCAAATGGCTGCAATAATTAAAAATTGTTTTTTCATAAAATGCTAAAATTTAAAGTTATACTTAAAAAGAAGATTTCTCATTTCACTGTAACATTGTTACTATAAACCACAGTACTGCCACTGCTCACCACAATGGTATAGCAGCCGTTGCCGTAGTTGCGCAGGGTATAAACCAATGTGGCGCCAGCCGCGGCATTAGCGTTTACCACTTTGGTACCATTCCGGTAGATTTCAACTTTGCCGTCTTGGCTATTGCTTGGGAACGACACGTTTAGTGCTGTTGTAGTGGAATTGTAGGAGACTTTTGGTGTTGTATTTACACTAAGGCATTTGTGAGGTCTATGATGTCTGGCATCATGATTATTATTAGTTGTTTTATAAACAACACTCTTTGTTTGTGCAGATGCCTCAGCAATCACACCCGAAACTGCAATTAGAGCAGCCACCAGAAATACTTTTTTCATTTCAAAAAAATTTATGTTTTGCTGCGTTAAAGTTATGGGCCGTACTGCCCTCGGCGCAAGAGGTTGTTCCCGTCGGGAACATCTTATATGTTTGATTTTCAATATTGTTCCCGTTGGGAACAACTTCTCAGGGTATAAACAACAACACTAAGCCATTTGTTGCAATCATGTCTGATTGTGAGAAATTTTACTGATATTCAAATGTTTATGTTATTATTGGCGATTTGGCGCGATTTTGGGTTCTTGCATCAAAATTGTTGTTTTAGGTGTTTTTTCGGGTATGAAATGGCCTTTTATACAGCTGAAAAGCTAATTTTGCATAAAAAAAGTGGCACTGATATGAAAAGAATGGGGGCTATAATTCTATTTATTTCAATGTTTTTTGCCGCCGCTTGCTCGAAAAAAAGCGAGGCATACCGGCAACTCGAACATATTGATTCTGTCTTATTTGCCAATTTTCCCGATTCGGCAAAATCGTTGCTAAGAGGAATAGCACCCGAAACAGAAGCCGATAGTGCTTATTACAATATATTGAAAACACAAACCAATTATCTGCTTTACTCAACAGACTATGATTTCAGAGATATTGACTTTAGCATAAAATATTACCAGAAGCATTACAACGCGCAGAAGTTGTCGAATGCATATTATTATAAAGCAATGATTTATGTCGACCATGATTCGTTGACACAGGAAACAGTTCTGCTGTTGAAAGAAGCCGAGAAACTGTCGGAAGAAACCACAGACAATAATCTTAAAAACAAAATATGCTCGGCACTTGCTTATTTAAATGGCGTTTTAGGGAATTATGGCGAATCGCTCAAATATGCTAAAAAAGAGTATTTCTATGCAAAAAAACTTAACAACAACAGAGATATCGCTTACGGATTGTTAAGACTTTCAACCAATTATGAAATAAGCGGCATGAAAGATAGTGCGGTATTTTGCATTAATGAGTGCAACAAGCTTGTCCAGTATATAAACAATGATGATAAGGCTTTTGTTTATACCCTATTAGGCGAAAGTTTTATAAGCACTGATGTCGATTCTGCCCAGTATTACTTTGTCAGAGCGTTAAAGCACAAAAAAAGTTCAACAGCCTATCAAAATCTGATGGAGATATATTTCGCAAAAAACGACAGCACGGCAGCCAAACGTTACTGCGACTCGGCTCTAATGCTGGCTTGGACTAAACAGAAAATAGGTATTTATTCGCAACTCGCACAAAAATACTACGATGGCAACGATATAGCTGATTTGAAGGCTGTTACCGATAAAATCATAAGCACTCACAATGATATTTTGGTTGAAGACCAAAATAAATTCTTCCTGGAAATGCAGCGTAAGTTTGATTTTGAGAAACAGCAAATAGTATATAACAGAAATGTAAGTGTCTGCTTTTTGGCTATCATAATTTTGTTCGCCATTTGTATAATTTTACATCTGCGGCGCAAACATGAGAAGCAGTTAACCATTCAAAAAGAATTGGAATGGGAGAATCGCAACTTACAGTTACTTAATGATTTGTGCGAAGCAAAACGCATAATCACCGACCACGAACTGCACATTAGAGAACTTGAAACTGAAAATTCAAAACTTGCAGAATTATCCGACAATCAAGAATACCTAAACACCAAACGACATATTTCGGAAGTGTTGGAAAGCGGGCGCAGCATCTACCACAAAATCGAAAACAACGAATGCATCTGTGATGATAAAGATTTATGGGTTCACTGCATATTCTACTGCATGTATAATGTTGCAAATAAGGTGATGGTGGTTTTCGGCCATTATCGGAATCTTTCAATAGACGAGAAAATCTTTGTTATGGTTGATGAGGCTTTCTCCAAAGAAGACGATGAGGTAGCAAAAATACTCGACATCTCCCCCATAACCGTCCGCACCCGCCGCACAAAATTGAAATCGAAGTTATTGTAGCCAGCCATATCTTTTCCACAAATAACCGAACAAAATCGCTACAAATAACCGAACAAAATCGTCACAAACAACCGAACAAAACCGTCACAAATAACCGAAAATTCACAAAACGCTTGCATAATTAAATAATAATCAATAGTTTTGTTGCCAGCATTCAAAAGCAAGTTTTTTGTATGAAAACCGACTATAAACAAAGAATTGCAGACAGACTTTTGGCACGCAAATTAGCAGGCAAGGGTGCGGTATTGATTGAGGGTCCAAAGTGGTGCGGCAAGACAACCACTGCCAGACAACAAGCTGCAAGCATGCTTGACCTTGGCGACAGTGGCGTGCTGAAACAAAGCTTGCAAATGATGGAAATAAGCCCAAAAACGCTTTTGCAAGGTAATACTCCACGCCTGATTGACGAGTGGCAAACAATTCCGCCGCTGTGGGACTCGATACGAGGCGAGGTTGATATGAGGAGCGATTTCTCGCAATTCATTCTTACTGGCTCATCGGTGCTCCCAATGGCCGACGAAACCATACATAGCGGTACTGGGCGTTTCGCCACAATCAAAATGCGGCCAATGTCGCTTTTCGAGTCGGGCGATTCGTCGGGGAAAGTCAGCTTGCAGGAACTCTTCAACGGCAATTCGATAGAGCCAATCGAATGCAATACAAACCTCCGTCAGATTGCCTATCTCGTTTGCCGTGGTGGTTGGCCAATGGCGACATTCCTTAAAGGCAATCTTGCGCTCGACCAGGCATTAGATTACGTTGATTCGGTGGTTGAGCGTGATATTCAGCGGGTTGATGGTGTGAGGCGCAGCCCCGAACGAGCGCGGCTGCTTTTGCGCTCATACGCCAGAAACATTTCACAACAGGTTTCTTACAGCACAATCAAGGCCGATATGCAGGCGAATGATTCTCAAACACTTGACGAGGATACAGTGGCAGATTACATAAAGGCATTCAAAAAATTGTTTGTCATTGAAGACCTTGCCGCCTGGAATCCGAATCTTCGCAGCAAATCGGCCATCCGCACCAGCGACACTCGGCATTTTGTCGACCCGAGTATCGGAACCGCCGCCCTCGGCCTTGGCCCCGACGACCTTGTGAACGACCTTGAATCGTTTGGGCTGTTTTTCGAGGATATGGCAGTCCGTGATTTGCGTGTGTTTGCGGAAGCTCTCGATGGCAGGCTGTACCACTATCGCGACAGCTCAGGTCTTGAGTGCGACACCGTACTGCACCGCCGCAACGGCACGTATGCACTGATTGAGGTTAAACTTGGTGGCGAGAAACTGATTAATGATAGTGTGGCTGCGCTGAAAGAGCTATCCGAAACTATCGACACTACCCGTATGCCAAAGCCTTCGTTTATGATGGTGCTTACAGCCGTTGGTCAATATGCCTATCAGCGTCCCGATGGCATATTTGTGGTACCGATAAGTTGCATAAGAGACTAAAAATGCCCAACAGGAAAGCTTCGTTATTGTACCACATTTTCCCTTCTGCCATTTCAAACACCCTCAACCAAAAATTATGCTACATTTGCATCCGTTTTAAAACAGCTGAACAATGGCACAAAACAAAGTCATTTCTTGCATTCCAAACGCAATCACGCTAATGAACGCCTTGTCGGGATGCCTTTCGATAACATTCGCATTCACAGGCAGCCTCACACTTGCAGGGCTTTTCATTCTGGTGGCCGCCATGTTCGATTTCTTCGACGGCATGGCCGCCCGTCTGCTTAAAGTCAGCTCGGCCATTGGCAAGGAACTCGACTCGCTCGCCGACGACATCAGTTTCGGTGTGGCACCTTCGGTTATTGCGTTCGTAATTGTGAGTCAGCAACTTAATCCAAACGGCGTCGGGTTCGCTGAATTGCCGTTGGGCATAATGGCTGTATGCCTCCTGCCGTTCCTAATGGCCGCTTTTTCGGCTCTGCGGCTCGCAAAATTCAACCTCGACGAGCGCCAGACCGACAAATTCATCGGCCTGCCAACACCAGCCAACGCCATGGTTTGGGCCTCGCTGCCATTCATCCTCACCTACAACGCCGACAGTTACATTTCGCAACATATTATTGTGCCACAAATACTTATACCGCTGGCGCTGATTATGTCGTTTCTGCTGGTTTGCGAGTTGCCGCTTTTCTCGCTAAAATTCAAAACATGGGATTTCGGCAGCAACAAAATACGCTATATCTTTTTGCTGTTCAGCCTTATACTGATTATTGTTCTGCATTTTGCCGCCATTCCGGCCATAATTCTGCTCTACGTGCTAATGTCAGTGGCAGCTTTCAAGCCACAGCATTAAAAATCACTGGTTTGCGAATCAACAGCGCTACAAGTATGTAACTCCGTTGGGATAAGTGCGTCCTAAAATAGCATCCTTCAGAAATTCATAATCGCTCCGGTTGCGCACAAAATCGAGTTTTGTGGTATCAATCACCACAATCGGGAACTTATCGGCAATTTTGAAATATTCGCGATAACTCCGTTGTATATCAGTAAGATATTCAGCAGTAATGCTCTGCTCATAACTGCGTCCGCGCATGGCAATGTTGCTCAACAACCGCTCAACCGACGAGTGCAGGTAGACATATAGCGATGGCATTGGGATATGCTGCCAGATAATGTCGAACAACTGACGATAGAGGGCAAACTCGTCGTCGGCAAGGGTTACACGCGCAAAAATCAGCGATTTGACAAAATAGTAGTCGGCAATGGTTGTGGGTGCAAACAGCTCGGGCTGGTTCAGGTTGTTGTTCAACTGCCGGTAGCGCTCGGCAAGAAACGACAACTCGAGTTGGAATCCGTACTTTTTTGGGTCGGCATAGAACTTTGGCAGAAACGGATTGTCGGCAAACTCCTCAAGAACCACACGCGCACCAATATCGCCCGCAATCTTATTTACCAATGTCGATTTTCCGGCACCTATATTTCCCTCAATAACAATATATTGCATATGTTCCGCCTTGTTTGCCATACCGATTCTGGTGTTACACGCCGTACAAAAGCACTCGCAATCAACATTTTATACCATTAATCACCAAAGTTATTATATCCTCTTTGCGACTATTGATGAATTCTGCTTTTTCGGACTCGGTCGAGTCCGACACTGCCTTGTAGATAGGCATAATAATGAAATTGAACACCGTGAGCGACACAATGTCGAGCACAAAATCGACAGTTTTTATCGGACGGATTGTGCCTTTGCCCACCTCGGTCTGCACCACATTGTCGATGGTTTCGAAAACCTTGCTGCGCGACGTGTTCTGCATGAAATAGTTATAGGCAAGTTTCAGCCTCTCGCGGTTACAAAGCAGTTCGTTGATAACAAAAAAAGGCAGACGTGAGTTTTCCGTCAGAAAATCGAAATAGGCACCTATGGCATTGCGCAGTTTATCGTTAAACTCCGCATTTTGCTGAAGCAGAGGCTTTTGCAGAGTTGTAAGAATTGTTTCGACTTTAGAGTTGAAAACCTGCAAGAAAAGATTCTCTTTAGTGCGGAAATAATAGTGCACAAGCGCCTGATTGCACCCCACCCGCTTTGCAATGTCGGTTGTGGAAGTGCCTGAGAAACCGTTTTCCAAAAAAAGTTCCTCAGCCGATTTAAGTATCTCACTTTCAAGATTTTGTTCCTTGCTCATACTGTCCGTTCGTTACACTTGTGAAACACTTGTTATCAGGACTTTTCGTCGGCCAACTGCTCCTTGCAATTCTCGACCATAAAGTGCAGTCGGTTGAACACGTTCGCCTCCGATGTGCTGCTGTCGAAATCGAGGAATAAAAGGCTCATTTGCGGATATACCTGCTTGATTTTCTTTTCGATACCTTTCGATATTATATGGTTGGCAATGCATCCGAACGGTTGAAGGCTCACCACGTTACGAATCCCGCTCTCGGCCAAATGGCAAATCTCGCCAGGCAGCATCCAGCCTTCGCCGAAATCGGCGGCCGGATTAATCACCTGCTCCGACAATTTGCCAATCTCGAAAATGCTGGCGAAAGGCCTGTAGTAAGGATACGGCTTGCAAATGCGGTCGTACTTGCGCATGCAGCGCAGCAACAAGGCGTGCAGTCCATCGGTAATCCACTGCGCTGTGTCAACTTTTTTAATATTGTACTGACGATTATAGTGGCTGTTGACAAACGATGTCGAGAAGAATGTCACCAATGCTGGCGGCACAACCTCAACTCCATGCTCGATAAGCCATGGCACAACACTTTTGTTGCTGAAACTGTTATACTTAACGTAAATCTCGCCTACAAGTCCAATTACAGGAACTTTCTTGTTCGGTTCAACCGCAGCCGTAAATTCGGCAACAGCCTGAGCCATAAGTTTGGGCATTGCCTTGAAATTGTTGGCTTCGATTATCGGGTATGCCAGATTGTAGTATTTGTCGCGCAAGCGTTTTGCTATGCCCGGCTCAATCTCGCGCACAGCCGCCGAATGGTACATTTTTGCAAGACAATCGGCATAAAGCATTGCGTGAACAAGAATGCGTGTGAGTTTCAGCCAGTCGATTTCGAATCCGGGCTGATTGTTGCTTATACCCGCCCCCGTTGCCAACGACAGCACCGGCACCTGAGCGAATCCGCCCGACACCATAGCGTTTTTAATCAGCGAATAGTAGTTGCTGGCTCGGCACTGACCGCCCGTCTGCGTAATAATGACGGCGGTGTTGTCGAGGTCGTATTTACCACTCTGCAAGGCATTTATGATACTTCCGACAACTATTGTGGCAGGATAACAGATATCGTTGTTGGCATAGCGAAGGCCAGTCTCGGCAGCCGCCTGGGTGCCCATTGGCAGATTCACAACATCGTAGCCCAAAACCTTGAACAGCGATGGAATGAACTCCGAATAGCCCTCGGCAAAATATGGTGCGAGAATCGTCCTCCGACGGTCCGATTTTTCAAAAATCTTTGTGGTTGTAAACTTCTGGTCGATGTGTGTTTCCTGCGCAATCTCGCTCTTGCATGACTCAACAAGCGAGCGGATTCTGAGTCGCAACGAACCAATGTTGTTCACATCATCTATCTTCAATATTGTCAGGTTTTTGCCGAAACGTTTCAGAATCGAGTTCACCTCGTCGAGAATGAAAGCATCGGGGCCGCAGCCGAACGAAGTCAGCTCAACAAAATGCAGATTCTTGCGCGGATATTTGCCAGCGAAGTATGCAGCCTTGAAAATGCGGTTCGGATAGGCCCACTGGCTCAGAGCGTTTATCTCTTCGAAAACCGTTGAGCCCGACTTTGTGGCGACATGCTCCGTAATTACATCGATGCCCATGTAGGCAATGGCCTGCGAAATTTTATGCTCAATCATCGGGTCGGTGTGATACGGACGAGCGGCCAGCAGAATCACCATCCGATTCTCTTTTGTGGCTAAATCGAGAACCTCGTTCGCCCTATCGGCAAGTTTTTGTATATAAGCAGTTTGCACATCTTTCGCCATAGTCACGGCGCGTTCGGCAACATCGCGTTTCACGCCAAGAGTTTTCAAGTATGCCCAGCATGATTTCTGCATCAGTTCGTCGCTGTTGAACGTGATGACTGGCGCATCGAACGGAACTCCACGCTTGTGCGCAGGGTCCATCGAACTTTTTATAACATCGGAATAAGCCGAAACAATCGGGCAGTTGAAACTATTTTTCGATTTATCGTCTTCTTTGCGCTCGTAAACCACATACGGATAGAAAATTCTATCCACCTTCAAATCAATCAAATTGTTGATATGACCATGCATCAATTTTGCCGGAAAGCAGATGTTATCGGCCATAATTGTGCGCAATCCCGACTCGTAAATCTTGTTGCTCGAATTGTTCGACAAAACCACCTCGAATCCGCAAGCCGAGAACAACGTGTACCAGAACGGGTAATTCTCGTAGATTCCCAACGCCCGCGGCAATCCAATCTTGACACCCATTGTTTTGCCGATAGGCTCAACTTTCGGCTGACGGAAAAGCAGTTTGTACTTCTCCACCATCATATTCACGCCCTTACGCTCCGATTCCGAATGGTTTGAATACACCTTCTCGCAATTGTTGCCCGAAGCGAATGTGTTGCCGTTCGGAAAATGGAACAACTTTACGGTGCAGTGGTTATCGCATCCCGGACAAGTCTGAAACTCCGACTCGTAGGTGTTGGCGTTTATTAATTCTGTAAGCGATTTATCTGACATTATTGTTATTGATTAAAAAAAGATAAGTGCTGAGATGTAAAAGTTATAAATTGCTGGTTTCAAATATTATAACACTAAATTTCACCATGGTTCTTTTCTCAAAACACTTTCCTCTAAACTTTACTCATTTTTATAGCATGAAGTGCCGCTCCGTAAGCGCCCATAAGTTCCGGAATGTCAGTAAACGACACCTCGCAACCCGTAAGCAATTCGAGAGCTCGTACAATTGAATGGTTGCGGAATGTTCCGCCCTGAACCACAATATTGTTGCCCAAATCCTTTATATTCTTCAATTTCAGCACTTTGAACAAGCAGTTTTTCACCACCGAATAACTGAATCCAGCGGCAATATCCTCAACGGCCGAACCTTCGCGCATGGCCTGTTTAACCTTCGAGTTCATGAATACGGTGCACCGTGTGCCCAAATCGCACGGGTACTGTGCTGTGCACGACAAACGGGCAAACTCATCGACTTTGTAGCCGAGCATTGTGGCAAACGTCTCAATGAACGACCCGCACCCCGACGAGCAAGCCTCATTAATCTCAATGCGTTTGATGGTTCCGTTCTCAACAAAGATGGCCTTCATGTCCTGACCGCCAATATCGAGCACAAACGACACATCGGGGTTGACATGCCGGGCCGCGACAAAATGCGCCATTGTCTCAACAATTCCGTAATCGAGACTGAATGCTGTCCGAAGCAGATTCTCGCCGTAGCCTGTCGCGCAACTTCCCGCCACAATAACATTCTCAGGATGCTCAACTTTGGCATACATCCGCTTCAATCCATCAGCAAATGTTTTAAAGCTGTCGCCGTTATTCCGCTGATAGTCAGTGTATGCAATCTCCCCTTTCTCGTTCGTAAGCACAATTTTAGTTGTAGTGCTGCCCGAATCGATGCCAAGGTAATATTTGCACGGCTTGTCTGTAACAAATTCGGCTTTCGGCACAAAACTATTCATCTTGCGTTTGTGCCACTCCTCATATTCGGTTGGCGATACAAACAGAGGTTTGAGCCGCTTCGACAAATCGACTGGCGTATCATCGTTAGCAAAACGCAGAATATAAAGAAATTCCGACAAACGCATTTTGCGGTTACTCAATGTGTTAGCCAGCAAAGCGCATCCAAGGGCCGGTATAATCTGTGCGTTTTCAGGCAAAACGCAGTCGCTATCTGTAATGTTAAGCACATGGATGAAATGCTTTTTCAGCTCTGGCAGAAACGCAAACGGACCTCCGCAGAAAAACACTTCAGGCAAAATATCCATGCCGCGGGCAAGCGATGCCACCACCTGCATTGCAACCGCGTTGAACACCGAAGCCGCGATGTCGCTGCGGCTAACATTTCGGCTGATAAGATTCTGAATATCAGTTTTTGAGAACACTCCGCAACGCGAAGCTATCGGGTAGATGGTTTCTGATTTTTCGGCCAGGGCATTCAGTTCGTTAGTTTCAACACCGAGCAGTGTGGCAGTCTGGTCGATAAACGCGCCAGTTCCACCAGCGCAACTGCCGTTCATGCGGATATCAGGCACCTTGCCCTCTTCAAAAAAAATCATTTTGCTATCCTCTCCACCCATATCAATAAAGGTGTGAACCTGTGGATAGCGTTGCTTGATGGTTTCCGCGGCGGCCACAACCTCCTGAATAAAACCAATATTGAGCCTTTCTGCATATCCCATACCCACAGAACCTGTTAAAACAACATTCAACCAACAATCGCCAAACTTGTTGAAAATGCGAGTGGCAACATGGTTGGCTGTCTGTTTAATAGCCGCATTATGTCGCTGATAATCAGAATATACCAATTTTCCATCAGCATCGAGCATAGCCACCTTTAAAGTTGTTGAGCCAATGTCGACACCAAGATTATAATGATTTCCCTCTTTCATTAATAATAGAGTTATTTAATAAACTTATTAAAGTGGTGCGAATATACGCCAATTTCAATAAACTGATAATAATTTTCAGAAATGAGCAACTTAATGACAGCCGCTATATATAAATGGTATGGGGATGGGCAAAAAAAAGGCTGCCTCATTGGGCAGCCTATAACCAAACGAATTCTAATTACTTCTTAACGTTTGTTTTAACCTTAGCAACAAACTCTGCAGTTGGTTTGAAAGAAGGAATATAGTGCTCCGGAACTACAATAGTGGTGTTTTTGGTGATGTTACGAGCGGTCTTTTTGGCTCTTTTCTTTGTAGCGAAAGTACCGAAGCCTCTCAAGTAAACATTGTTACCACTTACCAGTGAGTTCTTTACGCTGTCCATAAAAGCCTCAACTGCTTTTAACACTGTCACTTTCTCAATTCCTGTGTTCTTTGAGATCTCATTTACTAATTCTGCCTTTGTCATAACAAAAATATTTTATAATCAATAAATTAAATTTTTAGTTTGGCAAATATATGAAATAGAATATTGTTAGCAACACATTTTTATCTTTTTTCTGAAAATATTTTTTTCGTGTCAAAATTTGTCAATTCACATCATTTTTGGACTCATCACGACTGACAAACTCCTCTTAAAATATTATTTTTACAGCCTTAAAAAATGGAAAATGCACACAATTAAAATAATGGTTGCAGCTCTTCTGCTGCTTGCCGTAACGGCAGAGGCCCAAAATGTTGGACAGAGAAACGACACCATATTAAATTATACCGACATCAACGGCCTGAAACAAGGACGCTGGATTATGAAATTTCCGAACGGGAAAATCAAATATGAAGCTTATTTTATTGATGGGCAACCTGTCGGAGAATTTAAAAAATACGACTCTTACGGCAATCTGAACGCCATTCTGAACTACAGCACGGATGGAGCCAAAGCCGACGCCAAATTCTACCACCGCAGCGGGAAGGTCAGTGCTACTGGCAAATACATCGGCCACGAAAAGGACAGCATCTGGCTATACTACGCTGACAACGGCAACCTATACCTTCAGGAGTCATACAAAAAAGGATTGAAGGACGGCTTATTCATCCAATACACATCTGAGCATAAGAAAATTGAAGAAATCACATGGAAAGATGGCGAGAAACATGGTCCATGGCGAAAATACTACGTCACCGGTTCATTAATGTTCGAGCTGAACTATGACCATGGGAAACTCAACGGCGAAGGCAATGTGTACTACGCCAACGGCAAACTTCAAAAAAAAGGCAAATATGTCAACGACCTGATGGAAGGCAGCTGGCTGATATTCGATGAATTCGGCAATTACAAAAAACAATATGTGTACAAACACGGCTACTGCGCCGAACTTGCCGAAGAGCAGAACAATACAATCAACGAGCTTGAGCAACACAAAGATGAATTTGAGGACCCAATGGAGCACCTCAATGACCCGACGTGGCTAATGCGCTGACAATCATGAGCAAAGACAGAGTACTGATGGCAATGAGCGGCGGCATCGACAGTACGGTGTCCGCAATGCTGCTTATTGAGCAAGGCTACGAACTCGAGGGGGTCACATTCCGCTCGTGGGACAGCATATCAAAAGCCTGCATGGAACGTGAAACCGGCTGCTGCTCTGTCGACTCCATTTTCGAGGCAAAACACGTTGCAGAAAACTTAGGTTTCAACCATCAGATTCTCGACATCCGCGAACTGTTCCGCAATACGGTAATCAGTAATTTTATCAGCGAATATCTTAAAGGACGCACTCCCAACCCATGCGTTGTATGCAACAAACTCATTAAATGGGGCGCTCTGCTCGACCTGGCCGATAAGCTTGACTGTAAATTTATTGCCACCGGACATTATGCCCGTATCGGCTGCGTCAACGGACGACATTTCATCAGCAAGGGCATTGACACCACCAAAGACCAATCATACTTTCTTTGGCAACTGACACCCGAGAACTTGAGCCGCACACTTTTTCCACTAGGAGAATTTACCAAACAGCAAGTACGCCAAATGGCCGCAGACCGTGGCTATATTAAACTGTCGCAAAAACGTGAGTCACAGGAAATCTGTTTTGTTCCCGACAACGACTACCGGAATTTTCTGCGCCAGAATTCAGCCGAATATTCAGCTGTCGGCCCCGGCAACTTCATCAGCCCGGATGGTCGTGTTTTAGGGCAGCACAAAGGTTATCCAAACTATACAATCGGACAGCGCAAAGGACTTGAAATCGCATTGGGACAGCCAATGTACGTGTCGCACATCGACCACACAACAAACACCGTAACACTCGGCACACGCGATGATTTGCTGAGCCAATCGCTCACTGCCTCAGACTATAATTTCACAAAATTGGAGATTCCACAAACGCCCGTTGAAGTAACCGCACGTGTCCGCTACCGCAGCAAAGGCATTCCTGCAACCATTGTGGCACAAGGAGAAAAGGTTGTCGTTGACTTCTGCGAGCCTGTTGAATCTGTGTCACCTGGCCAGTCAGTAGTATTCTATCAAGGAGACGACATGATTGGTGGAGGAATTATCGATTGAAATCCAACATCTGAGGTTGTTAACCGACTATTTTTAATAACTCGACAATTATCGTTGTCAATTTCATTTCCGTTTTTATATATTTGCAACACAAGCAAACATTATGTCTTTGGATATAAATAATTGGTATAAAAAGGTTACGGCCGACGATGTGATCTACCTCTTCAAAGGGGAAGTTACCGACCAGTTGATTGCTCAGTCACTCGATGTGATCGAACGTCAATTGGAAAACACACCGTTACCAATCAGGAAGAAGATTTACAATGTACTTGTTGAATGCTTGCAAAACCTTTACCACCACGCTTCGGAAATCCCGTACAAAAAAGACGATGACTTCTGCGGCAAACTTGGTGTGTGTCTGCTGTCGAAACGCGACGACCACTATCATGTGGTAACAGGTAACTTTGTTGTTCCGAAACAGCAGGCCTTTCTGAAAGGTCATCTGGACAGAATCAATTCTCTCGACAAAGAAGGTCAGAAAGAGATGTACAAAGAGATTCTTGACAACCAGACATTTTCAGAAAAAGGCGGTGGCGGACTCGGAATGATTGACATTGCAAGAAAATCTGGAAATAAATTGAATTATAATTTTATTAATTGTTGTAGTGATTATAATTTTTTTACCTTAGACGTGACTTTTAATTGATAAACCATAAACATAATAAAATGGAACCTATTTCTATTATCGGAACACCAAAAACGCCAACAGTTACTTTTGAAGCTAACGGAAAGCTCGAAATTAAAGGTCGTTCGATTCCCGAAAACTCAGTGGAATTCTACAAGCCTTTGGTTGATTGGCTTGAGCAGTATTTATCGTCGCCAGCACCGCTGACCGAAGTCTCAATAAAGCTTGAGTACTTCAACACAAGTAGTTCGAAATGTATTCTCGACGTGTTCAAGAAGTTAGAGGCTATTTACAAAAGCGGCAATGAGGTTGTAATTCTCTGGCACTATGAAGAGGATGACGAAGATATGCTTGAGGCTGGCGAGGACTACCAGTCAATCATAAAAGTGCCTTTCAAAATGGTTGAAATGTCCGAATAGACATTCACTTTTATATCGACAAACAAAAGAAATCTCTGTCTGAGCAGGGATTTCTTTGTTTTATCCTCAACAAAAAAAACGATATAATTTTCTATCGTTCCCCCGCCTTTCTTACACGGGAAAACCACTCCAGAGTCCTGCGTAACAATCTGAATTTAAGCGTAATATACATCAGCAACGAAAACACCCAGATAACCAGCATATTTACCCAATAAGTTGGATATGGATGGCCAAACAGGTTCTTATACGGAGCGTAGAAATGCGCCTTGATAAACGGATGTGTAGGATCAATGTATATAGGATCGCTCTTCTGATACAGGTTTCCATCGGATTCAATAATTCGGTCAAGCGAATTTGAATTACGCACAAAAGATGTCAAGCTTTCATTGCTATACCTCAGTTTCCGCTCAATAAACAATTCCCTCTCCTCGTCTGTACGCTGCATGGAATTAATAAGCTGGTCTTTTTGTGAGTTGACGTGATTGTACTGCCGATAATAGTAGGTCTTGAGTTTGTTTAAAAACGCCTCAAGATTATCAAAAATGTCAGGTGTAACCTTATTCAGATACAGCCTGTCTATCTTGTCATATTGGAAATACCCCATGACATCAAGTTGTTTCGACAACTCGTTTCTTAGGAGTTCGAGGTCTTTCTTGACTCTGATCTGGCATGCTGGATTATTGTAGTTACGGCGGCAGTACGACACTTTATTTTCTATGGTTTTAATCCAATAGTTCTTCCTGTAATCGCACTGGCTCAGCACTTTATTATATTCATAGAAATCGCGTTCAAACTCGTTCTCCTTGAATTGCTGAACAGCAAGAGCCTCATAAGCCCATCTGGCTGTAATCACTTCGCCATAAATCGGTATCTTCTCAGGATTAGAAATTGCCGGGTTCAGTTTGTCAAATGGCACAATTATACCACTTAGTATCAGTTGTGGAATCACCAAAAATGGTATTAATATATATATGGTAACAACGGTGTCGAAACTGTCTGATATGTTCAAACCCAGCAAACAAGAGAAGAACCATGCGCTGAACAATGCAAACCAATAATAGAAGAACATTCCTCTAATGCCAAGTACCAAATTGCCCACAGAAACAAACATCAGAGCCTGTACTGCCGATATTGCGAACAAAATGGCCATTTTAGAAAACAGATAGCTTGTCCGGCTCAAGTTCAAAAAACGTTCTCGCTTCTGTATCTTACGGTCTTTTACAATCTCTTCGGCACTAACCGACAAGCCGATGAATATGGCCACAATGACCGCCATGAAAATGTAAACCGGAATATTGGCGTTTCCGAAAAAGTTATAATAACCAGACGATTTATTGAAATACCTGATGATGAATGCCAGCAAGAACGCCAATACAGGCGACTCCAGAATATTTATCACCATATACTGCCTATTGCTGATTTTCGAAAGCACATCACGCTCAACAAACACACGGAATTGCTTGAATTTACCGGGTATTTTGGATTCGTTTGGCGGCAATTCGTCATATTTCAACTCAGGAACCGGCTTAGTACGGCGCAAATCTTGTGAATACTTATACCAGTCTTCGGGTTGCAACCGTCGCGTAGGAGTCAAGTTTCCGTACTCATCAAGCATCTGCGATTCCACGATGTTGAATATCTGTTCTGGATTTACATTACCACAGGTATGACACTCACTGTCATTCCAATTGGCTTGATGCACCTTCGTCTTAAAATATATAATGGAGTCGACTGGGTTGCCATCATATATCAAGTATCCACCTTTATCAAGAATATACAGATTATCAAACATTTTGAAAATGTCAGACGATGGCTGATGAATTACTGTAAATACGAGTTTGCCCCGTAATGCCATCTCTTTCAAAATGTCCATAATGTTCTCCGAATCGCGTGATGACAATCCCGATGTCGGCTCGTCAAGGAACAATATGGCCGGCTCACGTATCAGTTCCAGTGCAATATTGAGACGTTTTCGCTGTCCGCCGCTGATCTTCTTGTTAAGCGGGCTGCCTACAACCATATCTTTAATGTCGGAAAGCCCCAAGCTCTTGAGTACTTTCAGCACCTTGCAGTTTATCTGGAAATCTGTCAAGTCATCAAAACACAAACGAGCGTTATACAGAAGATTTTGATATACAGTAAGTTCCTCCACAAGTAAATCATCTTGCGACACGTAACCTATCAAACCCTCAACCTTCTCTTTCTCCTCATATATGTCGATTCCATTAATTGTAACCGTTCCTGACGTGGGTCGGCAGCTACCATTAAGCACATTGAGAAGCGTAGTCTTGCCCGATCCGCTTGCTCCCATTATCCCGACAAGACTGCCAGACTCCTGAACAATATTTATACAATTGAGTCCCTTAACGCCTGCCTTGAAATAATACTCCACATCTTTTGCAACGAACTGGATCTTGCTGCCAATCTCGTCGGCAAAGAAATAGTTGACTATATCAGAATAGTAAATAGGCTTCATCTTTGCATCGCGCAACGATGCTCCCTGATTCAGAACATACACGTTGCCGGGGATGACTATCTGCCCGTTCAGATATAGCTCACTGGTGCCGAACTTTCGGAACAAATACATGTTCGACAGTTCGAAATAAAGAACCCAAAGCTTGTCGTTGAATGTCTCGTGATATAAATGACGAATATCTGGTATTATTGACGCCCTATGTCCGTCGATTAACAGGAATCGCGGTGATACGGGAATGTTCCCGTCATCGCTCATGACAAAATCGTATAGCAGTTTGAAATTTTCGCTCGAGAAGAAGAAACTCTCAGAAACAGTCTGAACAAACTCTATCTCCTGTTCTGAAACTTCTGTCCCCACCTTAATAAACTCAAGCAACCTGACAAGAACCATCATCTTCTGCCTGATGTCGAGCTCCTCATTTATTTGGGTACATATTTTCAGGACCTTGACTGAGTTCAGAGCAAGATTCTTCTCTTTTTTATCGTTCTCCGACTGCTTGCGCTGATAATGGGCATAAAAGCCGTCGAATAATTCAAGGTACTCACCGACAGCGTTTTCGCGCAACTGCTGATAGAGAAAGGCCTCAACAATTTGCCTGCCCCCCTTATTGTTAGCCCGCGGGCCGACAATAATGGCAAACAATTGCATCAACGCTTTTAGGACTTTCTCCCTCATACGCAGACTTTTTTATTGTTTGAAACCGATAAGCATAACAGAAATACCAGACGTTACGTCTTTTGAGTCGATTTCGGCTTCAATTATACAATCCATTGTATTCTCAAATTTAAAATCCCAATATGGAGTGTTCTCAAAATCGCGGTTGGTAAACAACAAGTTACGCTCCTGATCATAAACAGAAAACACCAAATTGCCGGCTTCCGTTCCGCAATATCCAACCAAACGGTACACTGTGCCACCATAAAACGTCACATAGAACTCTGCGATGTCTTCTTTATTCAAAAGAACCGTATAATATTGTCCATCAGAAACATATTCCTCTGGCATATGAGTCTTGCACATTTTTATCGATGAATCGAACTGTGCCGATGTCATTTGGGGCATTGCCACTACCAACAAGCCCAACAGCATCATATATATACTTATCTTCTTCATTTTAATTAGCTTACAATTTGTTTTCTAACATTTTCAACTTTACGTGTTATATTTTCCAACACTTGAGCCGGCACCTCAATTTTAGTCACCGACTTGACAATTGTAATTCTATTTTCCACATCAATTTCAGGAACAACATATGTGTACTGCTGCTCAACCCCGTCGAAATCATTTGTCAGTTCGATTAGCGCATCAATAAGTTCCGCCATCTCTTTTGACTCATTATAATAAGGTGACAAAATCTTAATCAAGTTTTCAAGAGGCTGCTTGCTCTCTCCTATCCGCTGGATCAACATTTGATTGTGGTTCTCTTTGGCGAGTTGTGTAAGCATGTACATTGCCTCAATCCAACCGCCGGCGAGCACCAAAGCCCCCTCTCTCTGCCGCTGCGACTCTTTCAGATAAACATCGACATCGCGATATGTGTTTGACAATATATGCAAAAGCGAATCAGTGTTGTCAACGTTTCGTTCGACACGTTCAACAAGACTTTTGTTGAATGCCGATGTCAGATCCAAGTCGTTGGCCAAATTTTTAATCACCGAAAACAAATTGAGTATTAGCGGCGACTGCTCATAAATGTTCATATAGGCCAAGTCGGCACCGTAAACACCCAAATTGACACATTTTTTATATATGCTTGTGTACTTCTGATTGTTTTCAACATCGTTCAACAAACTCTCATTGAATTTTGTTCCTGTGTTTTTCACCATCATCGTCAGATGATACGGCGAGGGCAGACTGAATAATGCATTTCCGAATTTAATTGTCTGCGACGAAGTATCCAACGATTCCACACTGCTTAACTGCCAACCGTCTTTCGTTTTATTGGCATTGTTACTGCATGAGGTCGCCACGAGCAGTGATGCTGCGGCAAAAAACAAAACTGATATTGTCTGTATTCTCATAATATTATCTAATACTTATTGCAAGTAACAAAAAAAAACACAACTCGCAAAAGCATTATAAAGATAAAAATGAAAAAATGGGAAAAGCAGGTTATTATTCCGCACCCACAAATGCGTTGACCATCTCACGATACTCTGTAGAGGTCATATCTCTAAGGAAGAAATTATCCGGGTTCTTTTTCGTGCCAGATACAATTACCTCGTAATGAAGATGTGGTCCTGTCGACTGTCCTGTGTTGCCAACCAGACCGACCACCGTTCCACGACTGACTGTATCTCCTACATGCACAGAAAATTTACTAAGGTGGGCATAACGGGTTTTAAGACCATATCCATGATCAACCATCACTTGTTTGCCGTAGCCCCGGGGATCGTTAGAGACCGAAACCACAACTCCCTTGCCTGTTGCATACACGTTACTGCCTTCACGCGCAGCCAGATCCAAACCATCGTGATGAATAAACTGATGTTTAATAGGATGCTCGCGGAATCCGAATGGCGATGAAACCCTGTACTGACGCGGATTGACAGGCAGAATGCCTGGCACGCAAAGCAAACTGTCCTCAGCTCGCTGCACATTACGCAACACCATTTCGTATGATTGTTCCTGCAAGTTCAGTTTGTTTGAAAGAATGTCGACCTTGCGGTTATAATCAACAAACAAATCGGTATTGAAATATCCTTCGAGATTCTCATATTTATTGGTACCACCGAAACTTGCCATACGTTTGTCAGCAGAAAGCGGCTCCATATACGATAGCACACGATAGCAACTGTCGTCATGACTCTGAATCTCGGACAAAAATTCCTCAATTTTCTCAAAACGCATATCGAGTTGATGAATATTGGAGATGCAAACCTCTCCTTCGTGCTGCAGCAATAACGAGTTAACAGAAGGTATTATATTGAAATATGACAAGCCCCAAACTGCACTGCCTACAACAAATGCCGAAAGAAAAAACTTGCCACAACGCTTGAAAAAACGTGCAAGAGTTTGTTTCTCCTCAACAAAAGTCAGATTATCACTATCAAATATGTACTTTTCTCTCATTGCTTATTTGGAAAGCGGTGTAAAACTATGTATTTTTTTCAATAAAAAAATGCTTTACATCATATTTTTTATCAAAAACATCATTTTTCATAAGAAACAGACCGCAAATTACGTCATTTTGTCATTAAAAATCAAAGATATAATGACAAATAGTCAATATAAAAAACATCTTAAATAATATCACAAAGCACACAGCAACAACATTTTAAACACACAACCCATATAACAACGATATTCAAAATTACTGATGGCGCGGATTTTGTTCGTTTCCTAACAGAAAAATCAAAAAAAAAAAAAAACGCTATGAACACGAATAATTTCACAATCAAGGTGCAGGAAGTGTTGGAAAAGGCTTTCAACATTGCACAAGCCGAGAGCAATCAGGCGGTTGAGACCGGCCATTTGCTCAAAGCACTGCTGACTGAAGAACAAAGCATCAGCCGATATATATTGCAGAAACACAATGTATCGGAAAATGCTCTTGTTCCGATTGTCGACAGCATTATAAAATCGTATGCGAAGGTGTCGGGC
>JAGCFC010000060.1 GCA_017650325.1 Salinivirgaceae bacterium
ATAAATACCAATGGGGGGTTTTTCAAATATCCGACAGTGTGATTGAATTTGAAGGATGGGATAGTGGTGGTTATATCTCTAAATCGACAGTTAAACAATATGCGAAAATAGTTAATGATACCACATTCTGTAGGTACAGTAAGCGCCCCCAAAAAGGCGAAAACGTAAAGGGCATGACTTTCCATTTCAAACAATTCGCACCCAAACCGGACAGCACAAACAGTTTTATAAAATAATGATATTTAGATTTTCGCACTAACCCGCAAGCGGGCACAAAGAATTTCAATGACAATCTGTGTTGTCTGTGTCATCTGTGCGAGAATAATTCAATCCTTCAATTAATCAGTCAATCAATGGTCGTTGGTCGTTTTGCCCCGTCGCCGAGCGGGCGAATGCATTTGGGAAATATCTATAGCGCCGTGCTCTCGTGGCTGTCGGCACGCAGCCAGGGCGGCAGGTGGATTCTGCGCATCGAGGATCTCGACCGTCAGCGGTGCCACCCCGAGTATGCCGACCAGATTGAAGACGACCTGCGCTGGCTCGGCCTCGACTGGGACGAAGGCGGAAGCCTTGGCGGCCCCAATGGCCCGTACTATCAAAGCGAGCGCACCGATTTTTATATCAACGTTTTAGAGAAACTGCGCGAAACAGGCCGCCTTTATCCGTGCTTCTGCACCCGTGCCGACATTATGGCCGCCAGCGCGCCCCACCAATCCGACGGCGTGGTGGTTTACAGTGGCCGCTGCCGAGCACTCACGGCCGCCGAGCGCACTGCAATGAGCACCACACGCAAGCCCGCCACACGGCTCTGCGTGCCCAATGCCGACTGCACCTTCACCGATGGACATTATGGCTTGCAACACTACAATCTGGCCCGCGACTGCGGCGATTTCATTGTCCGCCGTGCCGATGGCAACTTTGCCTACCAGCTTGCCGTTGTAACCGACGATGCGCTTATGGGCGTAACAGAGGTTGTCCGCGGCTGCGACCTTCTGTCATCCACACCGCAGCAAATCTACCTTTATAGTCTGCTCGGCTACAATGCGCCGCAATTTGCCCACATTCCGCTGCTTGTGGCACCCGATGGCCGCCGTCTTGCAAAACGCAATGCTGGCACCGATATGGGTTCGCTGCGCCAACGCTACACACCGCAGCAATTATTGGGCCTAATCGCCCATCTGGCCGGCCTTACCGAACAATGCGAAGAACTATCCGTTGTAGAGATTATAAGCCTATTCGCATGGGATAAAGTGCCAACAGAGAATATAATTGTGGATTGATTTGTATTGAATCGGTTCAATCAAGCAAAAAACACCCTATATTTAGTGCTGCAATAATTCAAAACGTAAATTTATGGCAACACTATCAATCATTCTGCAACTCTGCATTGTGCTTGGCGCACTGTGGGTTGGTTCGCGTTACGGTTCGCTGGCGCTTGGTGCCATTTCGGGCATAGGCCTTGCAATTCTTGTTTTTGGGTTCGGACTCAAGCCTGGCACGCCGCCAACCGATGTCATCTACATAATCATAGCCGCTGTGACCTGCGCCGGAATAATGCAGGCGTCGGGCGGTATGGACTGGCTCATTCAACTGGCTGAGAAGCTTCTGCGTAAGCACCCCGACCGCATCACTTTCCTGGCACCTCTCTGCACATTCTTCTTGACCGTGCTTGTGGGCACAGGGCACGTTGTTTACACGCTGATGCCGATTATCTGCGACATTGCCTTGAAAAAAGGCATCCGCCCCGAGCGTCCGTGCGGTGTGGCTAGCATTGCGTCGCAGGTGGGCATTACCTGCTCCCCCATTGCGGCTGCCGTGGTGGCTTTTGTATCGATTTCGAACGCAAACGGGTTCGATGTTTCGATACCGGGTGTGCTGATGGTCAGCATTCCGTCGTGCCTGTGCGGCCTGATGGCTGCCGCTGCCGCTTCGTACCACCGCGGACTCGACCTTGACAAAGACCCGCAGTTTCAGGAAAAACTGAAAGACCCCGAACAATATAAGTACATCTATGGCAACTCGGCCACAACGCTCGACAAGGAAATCCCGCAATCAGCAAAAAACGCCGTATTCATCTTCCTTGGCGCTTTGTGTGTGATAGTCTTCTTCGCCATTTTCCAGAACGCTCTGCCATCGTACAGCACGCTGCGAGCCGTTAAAGGCGCGGCTCCGGCAACTCTTGCCGACGGCACTCTTATCACACCCGAGCAACTGATTAAATCGGGCATACAGTCGTTCGGAATGACCGAATTGTATCAAAAACCGTTGGCAATGAACCTTGTAATTCAGATAGTTATGATTGCCGCTGCTGCGCTGATGATAATCTTCTGCAAGGCATCGCCCAAAAAGGCCGTTGCAGGACCAGTATGGCAGTCGGGAATGGTGGCTGTAGTGGCCATCTACGGCATTGCCTGGCTTGCCGACACTTTCTTCTCCAACTATATGACCGAAATGAAGGCGATGCTTTCGGGCATTGTAGCGGAATATCCGTGGTCGATAGCGCTGGTGTTCTTCTGCGTGTCGGTGCTGATAAACTCACAGGGTGCCGTGGTGGTTGCAATGCTACCGCTGGCCTACTCTTTAGGCATTCCGGGCTGGGTGCTGCTGGGCGTGCTGCCGTCGGTTTACGGCTATTTCTTCATTCCGAATTATCCGTCGGATATTGCCACCGTCAACTTCGACCGCTCCGGCACAACCGTCATCGGCAAGTATCTGCTAAACCACTCGTTTATGATGCCGGGACTCATCTGCGTATCGGTCTCAACCATAGTGGCTTATCTGCTTTCAATGTTGTTTTATTAGGCTGAAAACACAATCGGACATTTTAAGTTTGCCACTTCCGCTCAAGGCTTTGGTGTAAGACGCACCAGGGCCTTTTTTTGTTTACAGATGGCTTGTCGGGCATTCGTCATGTATTAAAACCACTTAAAAATCAGAATAAAGGTAGGGAAACAGTTCGCAAAATTGTCTTAAAATTGTAGTGCGAGTTAATCGCACAAAAAACTAACTATACTATAAACTTAAACTATTATGAAAAGACTAATTCTACTGGTGCTAGCCACCTTTGTCATCGTTCCGTATGGGCGATCGCAAGAACGGGTTGATTATCCTAAAAATCAGATCTCAGCGTCCTACAGTGCGGTAAGTTTTTTCTTTATTCTCGATATGCCAAACGATGTGCCGGAAAAAACAGACAACTCGGGTAAGGCAATCTCCAAAAAAGACTACCACGAAAAAATCCGCCAATACTATGGCATTTACAATGTGCAGTATATGCGCACAATTAAGTCAAAACTTGAAATTGGCCTAGCGGCAAATTACGAACGAATTGACCGACTGACTAATTACGTGAATCCGGAAATATCGTGCACACCAAAAGATAGATTCTACAGGGTTTTATGCGTCGCGCAATATAATTTCCTCAATAAAGAGTATGCGCGCGCATACGCCAAAGGAGGTGCGGGTGTAGGTTTTTTTTACCGATACGATTTTCGGCATAATTCAGACGGCACGTTCGACGATGATACTTTTATTATACCGTGTATAGAAGGTTTGGCCGGGATTGAATATGGTCCGGGTTTATTGCGCCCGTTTATCGAAGTTGGATTCGGAGCGCAAGGCATAGTATCATTTGGTCTCAGAACACGATTCTAAGATGCCGTTTCCGATATAACCAATTAATTATTACTGTAAAGTGTTTTATTATGAAAAAGTTAGCAATAATATTTACATTCGTTTTCGGTTGGGCATTGTGCGGACACTCTCAAACTGATAGCCCCAAAAATCAAATATCAGTGTTCTACGGCATACCTTCGGCATATCATTACGATTGGTCATACGTGGAATCTGCAGACGAGGCAGGAATCAGGTATATGATTAAAAAAGGCAACTACTCGGGCATTTTCAACATTCAGTATATGCACAGCATACCACAAATGCCAAAATTTGAAGCAGGTGTATTGGCAAACTACGAGAAGATGGATGGTTTGATTTATGATGAGATTCTGGAAAAATCGTGGACTGAAAAGTGCCAAATCTGGCGTATTATGTGCGTTGCGCAGTACAATATTCTCACAAAAGATAATTGGCGTATGTATGCAAAAGGCGGGCTTGGCATGAACGTATCTCGCCGCAATGATTGCGCCGACTACTCGGGTGACATCTACAATGATATACTTGTTCTTCCTTGTATGTCAGCAGCGTTTGGGGCCGAATATGGTTTTGGATTTTTCCGTGTATTTTCTGAAATCGGTATTGCCGCGCAGGGTTTGGCAGCTGCGGGTGTTAGAGCTCGATTTTAATGCTAATAAAGACAATATCATCAAACTACTGTTCAAATTGTTAAAACTCAAACTACTATGAAAAAACTAACACTAATTGCGCTTACTCTTGTCGGCTCGCTCTGCGGATATTCGCAAGACGAACCCAACTATCCGAAAAATCAGATTGCCATAGCGTATGGTGCGCCTTCCCCATACATAATACTTACTTGGCTTAATAATCTCGAAGGAGGTTTTTTCAGTTACTATTCAGGCATTTTCAGTGTGCAATATATGCGCACAATAAACAAAAAGGTTGAGTTAGGTGTGTTGATAAACCACGAGCGGTGGGGAGAAAACAATACTTATTGGCCCAATGACGAGATTTGGCGACTTTTGAGTGTTATGCAATTCAATTGTTTTAATAAAGAAAAAATTCGTCTATATGCCAAATGGGGATTAGGAGTATCCTATTTCCGTTGCCCGGACTATATTCCGAGAGGTGGTTCGATTGATGGATTTGGCTGGGACTATTGGGTACTGCCCTGTTTAGACGGCAAGTTTGGTGCGGAATTAGGGCCAGGTTTTTTGCGTCTGTTTTCAGAAGTTGGCTTTGGTGCCCAAGGTATTGCATCAATAGGCATCCGTAGTCGTTTTTGATTATTCTAAATCAAAATCCGATATATTTGAGCGGCAAATTTCACGGGTTTGCCACTATCAATTTTAATTATGGAAACAATTGAATTAGAAGGGATTTCGGAGCAAACGGAGCAGATTTTGACTTCGCTGCTCGATGCTCACCCGTTGGCCAAAGGGTCGGTTTTTGTTATTGGATGCTCGTCGAGCGAGGTTGCCGGTGGTTTGATTGGCAAGAACTCGAGTGCCGAGATTGGCGCAACCATCTTTGCCACAGCGAATAAGATTTTGTCGGAACGCGGCGTTTATCTTGCCTGCCAATGCTGCGAGCACCTTAACCGCGCGCTTGTGGTTGATGCCGAGTGCGCCGAACGCTACGGCTACGAGCCCGTGAGCGTTGTGCCCTGGCTGCACGGTGGCGGCTCGTTTGCCACGGCAGCCTATCACAGATTTGCAAACCCCGTTGTGGTTGAGCACATCAAGGCGGCTGGCGGTCTCGACATTGGCGACACTCTCATTGGTATGCACCTGAAAGATGTGGCGGTACCCGTCCATCTCACGCCGAATCAGATTGGCAATGCCCACGTGGTGGCAGCCTACTGCCGTCCGAAACTCATCGGCGGCGAGCGGGCAAGGTATGTTTAGCGTTTAATCGACAACGGACTAAAGACTCCGGACAACGGACACTTTGCCCATTAATATATTTTCGGTTGTCTTTTGTCTGATGTCTGTTGTCCATTCAATTATAACTCCTAAATCTCTATATTTGCACCCACTATGAAGAAGTATTTATTTTACATATCGATAGTGCTGCTTTCGGTCGGGCTGGTATCGGCAAAAAGCGGACGTAAGAAACCGAAACCCGCTTTCGCGGTTATTGAGACGCCGTACGGCAATATGAAGGTCAAACTCTATGGCGAGACACCTCTGCATAAGGAGAATTTTGTGACGCTGGTCAAGGAGCATTTCTATGATAGTCTGCTCTTTCACCGTGTGATTGAGGACTTTATGATTCAGGGCGGCGACCCGCTGTCGAAAAACGCCAAAAAGGGTGCAATGTTAGGCACTGGTAGTCACGGCGATCGCATTCCTGCCGAGTTTGTCGACGGCTTATACCATAAACGTGGTGCTCTGGCCGCTGCACGCGACAACAATCCCGAGAAAAAATCGTCGGGTTGCCAGTTCTACATTGTGCAAGGTAAAGTGTACTCTAACAAAGATTTAGACCATATCGAGGAACAGCATAACGCATCAGTCAAGCAGAGTTTGCTCAACAACTGGCTGAAATCGGACGAGAGCAAGGCCGACCAGGAGGCGCTGACCAAACTGCAGCGCGCACGTAATTTTGCTGCTTTCAACCACTATTGTGATAGCCTTGTGGAGCATCTTGTCGAAACTAATCCCGATGCCAAACTGTTCAAATTCAGCCCCGAACAGCGCAAAACCTACACCACCGAAGGCGGTGCGCCTTTCCTTGACGGCGATTATACCGTTTTTGGTGAAGTTGTTGAAGGACTGAATATTATCGACAGCATCGCCGCCGTTGAAACCGACCGCAACGACCGTCCGCTCAACGATGTGATGATGAAAATGCGAATTGTGAAAAAATAGTGCTATGAACTTCGACGTCAAAGAGATACGCAAGGATTTTCCAATTCTCGAGCAGACCGTGAATAATCGTCGGCTTGTCTATCTCGACAACGCGGCCACAACGCAGAAGCCGCGCCGCGTCATCGACAAGATTGTTGAAGTTTACACTCAATACAACGCCAACGTGCATCGCGGCGTTCACCACTTGAGCAACATCGCCACAGCGGCAATGGAGGAGTCGCGGCAGACGGTCAAGAAGTTTCTGAATGCGGCGTCGGAGCGCGAAATAATCTTCACTCGCGGCGCCACCGAGAGCATTAACCTTGTGGCAAGTTCGTTCAGCCAGCAGTTTTTTAGTGATGGCGACGAGGTCATCGTCACCGAGATGGAGCACCACAGCAATCTTGTGCCGTGGCAACTGCTTGAAAACCAACACAAAGCGAAAGTTGTAAAATGGGTTTTCGACGACCGCGGCGAACTGAATCTGGCCGAACTCGAGGAACTGATAACAGAGCGCACCAAATTGCTGTCAATTGTCTATGTTTCAAATACTTTGGGTACAATCAACCCTATTGAGCAGATAATCGAGATTGCCCACAGCCACAATGTCCCCGTTTTGGTGGATGCATCGCAGGCCATCCAGCATTTCCCGCTCGACGTTCAGCAACTCGACTGCGATTTTCTTGTCTTCAGCGGTCACAAGATTTATGGACCGACAGGCGTCGGCGTGCTTTATGGCAAAGAGCAGTGGCTCAACCAAATGCCACCATATCAGGGCGGTGGCGAGATGATCGAGACCGTGTCGTTCAGCGGCACCACCTTCAATCAGTTGCCGTATAAGTTCGAGGCGGGCACGCCCGACTATGTGGGCATTATCGCCCTTGCCGAGGCTCTGCGCTACATCGAGTCAATCGGCATCGACAACATTGCCGCCTACGAGAATGAATTGTTTACTTATTTGAACGATAAGATTCAGTCAATTAGCGATTTGCGACTGATTGGCACCGCCGAAAAAAGAGCATCGTTGGTATCGTTTGTGACCGATTTTGCCCACCCGTTCGACATCGGCACACTGCTCGACAAAATGGGCATTGCCGTGCGCACTGGCACGCACTGCACCGAGCCAATAATGCAGCACTTCGGTATTCCTGGAACCGTCCGCGCATCAATTTCCTTCTACAATACCGCCGAAGAGATTGATATTCTGCGCGATAGTCTGCTTCGGGCAGTCAATATGCTGAAATAAGCAGGACTTTGGCCGATTCGCTGGTTATCCATCCCGATAATTATCGGGGTATCTGATGATTAACAACAAAAACTATATTTGCAGATGGAAACGGAAAATCCGTTCCGAGTAATTACGAATTGAAAATGAACGAATTAGAGTCGCGCCAGCAACAAATAATTGACGAGTTCAGTGTCTTCACCGACTGGATGGACAAGTACGAATATCTGATTGAGTTGGGCAAGGAACTTGAGCCACTGTCCGACAGCGATAAAACCGAGCAGAACCTCATTAAAGGCTGCCAGAGTCAAGTGTGGCTCACGGCCAACTATGCCGACGGCCTTGTCACCTTCCGCGCCGACAGCGACGCCATCATAACCAAAGGCATTATCGGTCTGCTAATCAAAGTTTTGTCGGGGCTTTCGCCGAAAGAGATTATCGATGCCGACCTTCACTTTATTGATGCAATCGGCCTACGCGAAAACTTGTCGCCAACCCGCTCAAACGGCCTTGTGAGTATGATTAAGCAGATTAAGATGTATGCCGTGGCGTTTGCGGCAGAAAGTTGATTTCCAAACTTAATATATTAGAAATGAAAAAGTTGCATTTATTTCTCGCCATTCTTGTTGTGGCATTTGTTGCAGGTTGCTCCGAACAGCCTATTCGTCCTTATCAAGGTGGGCCGTTCACTTACCAAGGGGTTGCGCACGACGCAAACGGCGTCCTTCTGACCAACACAACGGTGAAGGCGGAGTTTGTCATAAGTGAAGAAATCGAAAATAAATTTGTTCCCATTTATACCGAGACGCAAGACGTAAATATCGGAAGCAACGGCATTTACACAGTAAAAATCGGCGCACAGAGTGAAGATACCGCAAGGTATGCGAAAATTCAATGGGGTTATAACCAGTATAATATTACAGCCATAATAAATTATGACACAGCAACTTTCGCTCTATATACCTTGTCTGACACCATAAAAATCTCTTATTGTGAGGAGATACAGGACATAATACGTGCCGAAATGTTAGCGGCCGAAGAGGCAAAATCAGCCGCGGAGATCGAGGAGCGTGAACGCTTGTTCGCGCCTCAAACCGATGATGGCGCATTGTATGGCGAGTTTTCGGTTGCGCCCGACCGCAAAGTCCGTTTCTCGCAAGGCAATCTACAATATAAGCCCAGCACTGCCACATGGCGTTTCGCTCTGCACCAATACGATTTTGTTGGTGAAGATAACTGCAATATATCAGCCGATTATGATGGTTGGATCGACCTATTCGGGTGGGGAACAAGCGGTTACAGCGGACGACTGCCATACACTAACGACTCTGTCCATGGCCAATATGGCCCAGGCGATGGAACCGACCTTACGGGCTGGAATTACAGATACGATTGGGGTTCGAACCGTATAAGCAACGGCGGTGATGCTGACAACGCATGGCGCACGTTGACAAGAGACGAGTGGGTTTATCTGTTCTCCCGCGAGGATAAAGAGCACAATCTGAAATTTGCGGTGGCATGCGTATCCAATTCCAACGGAGTGATTCTGCTGCCCGACAATTGGACGATGCCAGAAGACCTTTATCCGCTAAAATTAGGTTTAAACCGCGCCGAAGTCATTGAAGATTACGGCTATTCCAGATACAACGATTACAGTGCCGAGGAATGGTTTGAAATGGAAAAAGCGGGAGCAGTGTTCCTGCCAGCAAGCGGGTTTCGTAGCAGTGGTACCGTTATTAAGAATGTCAACGATTTAGGCACTTATTGGTCGAGCACAGCCGAAAACCGTTCAAGCGCATTTGTTATTTTCTTTGCTCCCGAAACAGTCCGTGCCAACGTGCCCAGCGGCGATCTTTTCTCTGGTTTTGCAGTACGCCTGGTACGCGACAAGTAATTCAATCAATAAATCAGTTAATCAATAAATGCTTATGGACCAATTACTTGAAACCAAAATAATCAACGAACTCAAAACCGTTTACGACCCCGAAATCCCCGTGAACGTGTACGATTTGGGCTTGATTTACAACCTAAAGGAAAACGCTGGCGTGCTTGATGTCGAGATGACCTTGACCGCTCCTGGCTGCCCCATTGCAGACCAGATTCTCGACGAGGTGCGGATGAAACTTGAATCTGTGCCAGGCATCCACCAGGTGAACATCAACCTTGTGTTCGAACCCGAATGGAATCAGGATATGATGAGCGAGGAAGCCAAGATGGATTTGGGTTTCTTGTAATGGCGAAGTTTTAGAAAGAATTTTTTATCCTAACTGACGAAACTTTTTATGCGAATAATGGCTGATTTTTAAGAAATCAAAGCCATTCGCATGTAATTATTACTGAATTTAAAGTTTGGTTTTTGTCTCCAGACCTTAGATGCAACATGCATTCCTTCCTTTTTGAATTCCCAATTCAAAAATATTTTTTCCGTAAACCCCTAAAAATGTGTGCATAATAAACATATTTTTATATTTTTACCCCTTTCAGACAAATTGCGAGCTTAATGAACCCTAAACCTTATTTTGGTTTTGCTGTTTGTTGAAAAAAGATTTGTATGTCAATCAAATACTAACATAAAATGAAAAAGCTATCGTTTTTGGCAAGCTTGTTTTTAACTGCCATTCTCGCATTGTCAGCAGCGCTTTGCACGGCGCAGGACAGCATTCAGTATCAGTTGGTTATCCGCAACGCTGCGGGTCAGCTCATCACCAATAAGCTGGTGAACATGAAGTTCAGCCTCATCAGC
>JAGCFC010000061.1 GCA_017650325.1 Salinivirgaceae bacterium
AGTGTGCTTGCGCCAAAAATTCAACAAATACAAGCGCCATAGGTCATAATACTTGCCGTTGTCTGCATCAATCGGAATTGTGTTAATGAAGTATCCGTAATGGTCAATATTTAACTTGCTGCAGCATCTTACAAACCAGTGGAGGCATTCCGGAAATTTTATATGCCTAGATATCCATCCTATTATATAATCCCCATTCTTCCATTGCACGACCTCCGCCGGAATATGTTCCAGCCACTTGGCGGTTGTTGATGTCGGCTCCGGTAAATCATCATTCCGTATTTCGTCTTTGAGCGCCCATAAAAATCTAGCGACAGTCTGGCGCCCATCCTTTGAAATCGCATCTGGCTCGGATTGCAACGCCAATCGTACCGCACCAACTTTATCCATTCGCCCCATCTCATAACTCTTCGCCCACTCTTGCAACACCCTAGTCAATTCGCCATGTCCATTCTTCGAAGTCACTTTATACGGAATGGCCTCCACCCCTTTCGCCCACCATTCCGAGATACATTTAGCCCTACCCGCACGCTCATAACCGGCAAAAGCATAAACCTGCAAATGCTCCTCTCCGCGCATACGCTCAGATGCCAACGCATCCATCATATATTTGATCACCACATCATTTATGCTATATCCGACAAAACAAATCACATAATCTCTGAATAATTCCGTCAAGAACCGAGAAGCCCAGCGTTCTGTCAAATATGCCAATCCAAAATCGCCACTCGATATGACGAGCGAATTCAGATTATCATCTGTCAACGAATCCAATAGTTTCCCATGCAAATATATAATGCCATTCCATTTATACTCCTTGGGAACCGGTAAGAATGGCGCTTTGAATTCTTGCACCCCGCCCGTTATTCTCTGCGCTTCGTCAAATAAGTTATCATAGTTTGTAGTAACCAGTCGCGCTTTGCCGTTGCGCAGTTGTGACAATTGCAACAGCGAAATATGTTTTGATAGCGAATCATCATCTACCTTTCGGTGCTCATACAAACACTCTGCGGCAGCCTTTCTTACCCTTATGGCATCGCCAAACTCGCGCTCATACATCAAAAACAATTGATCATACTTTTCTTGCTTGTCCAGTTGTTTTTCGCACGCCGATAACTCATGGTTCAACTTCTTGGCCGTACGTTTTAATAATTCCCCAAAAACAGGTATTCCGGCATCCCGAGATATTCCCGCTCCGCAAAAGAACACTACCCGCCCTTCTGCGTGCGCACGCAACAGGTCTTCTGGGATATCTACAGTGGTATTACGAAAAACCATATCTGGTATCTTGTATGATTAATCCTTGTTTCTGTATGAACCGTGCCTGATTGCCGCTACCATCCACCCCCACTCTCCTCTGTTCCCTATTCCCTGTTTCCTGTCCCCTGTTCCCAGTTACCTGTTACCTATTCCCTATTACCTGTTCCCTGTTACCAGTTTCCTGTTCTCTGTTCCCTGTTGCCTGTCCCCTTCTCAACTTGCCAATCTCTCTATCCACTAGCCACCTATACCACAGCCCTTGCCAGAAGTGCCAACGCAAGCCGGCGAGGCCGTCGAGGAATCCGAGTTTAAGAAAGTAGCGCACGCAAAAATATGCCAATGCACGCAAGTAGCGCGGCAGCCGATAATACTTTGCTTTGCGCGGATCGGTCCAAACCCCGGACTTCATGCTCTCCAACGCCTGCATCGCCTCGCGCTTGGCATAGCCACAATGCTTTTCCTGCCAATCCGCAAACGTAATAAGCGACTCGTCCACAAAATCATTATCGAACTCTACCACCCCGCCCTTAACGACCAAATGCTCGTCCATCACCATATCTTCGGCATAGCGCGCATGGCCTGTCCTAAACAACCGCAGGATTCGCGTAGGATACATACCGCGCTTTATCCACTTGCTGCCAAGCCACCCCACATAATGCCGCCGCTTAAACACCACCCCGCCGACATCCTTAGTCAGTGTCTGCAACTTGTCTTTTATCTCAGCTATCAATTCATCCGACAACCACTCATCGGCATCTAGCCGCAATATCCATTCAGCCTTTATCTCCAGGTTGTCCAGCGCCCAGTTGAACTGCGCCGCCTGATTCCCCGGCCATTCATGCTCTACCACTGTCGCGCCAAGGCTCGTAGCGATAGCCTGCGTTCCATCCGTTGAAAAACAATCAACCACAACTACCTGTCTCGGCTCCAGCGGCGCCAATCGCTCCAGACACCGCTGGATATGCAGTTTTTCGTTCTGAGTAAGGATTACAACCGCAATATCAGTCATTCCTCAGCTCTCTTTTCTTTATGAACTTCGCCGGATTGCCGCCAACAACCGTCCAAGAATCGACATCCTTTGTCACGACCGATCCCGCAGCCACCACGGCTCCTTCACCAATATTAATTCCTGGTAGCACAATTGCCCGTGCCGCAATCCAAGCATTAGCATCAATGTATATTGGCTTAGTTGTCAACTCCATCGTCCGCGATTCGGTATCATGGCTCGCCGTACACAGCATTGCCCCTTGGCTCACCGTCGCCTGATTGCCAATCCGGATTTCATCGACGCAGTAGCAATCCACATTCTCGCTCAAGCACGCATACTCGCCCATGGTAAGCTGCCACGGCTGCCAAATCC
>JAGCFC010000062.1 GCA_017650325.1 Salinivirgaceae bacterium
ACGTTGTCTTTCTCGCTGAAGAAGCGGAACACGCGCGCAAGGAAGTTGAACACGCCCTTCACGCCACTCTCGGCCCACGGTTTCACGGCGTCGAGCGGTCCCATAAACATCTCGTAAAGACGAAGGCTGTCGGCTCCGTAGTGGGCAATCACATCATCGGGGTTAACCACATTCTTGAGCGATTTCGACATCTTGGCCACAATCTGACGAAGTTCGGCGCCAGTCTCCTTGTGGTAGAATTTGCCGTCGCGCTCTTCAACCATATCCGAAGTGACTTTGGCTCCAGCCTGTGTCTCGTAGGCGAAAGCCAGAATCATTCCCTGATTGAACAGTTTCTGATAAGGCTCGTCGGTGTGGACAATGCCCAAATCGTACAGAACCTTGTGCCAGAAACGGCTGTAGAGCAAGTGAAGCACGGCGTGCTCGGCACCACCCACATACAAATCGACAGGCATCCAGTAGTTTTCGGCTTCAACTGAGAACGGCGCAGAGTCGTTTGTTGGATCGGTGTAGCGCAGATAGTACCAGCACGAACCTGCCCATTGCGGCATTGTGTTGGTCTCGTAGCGGCCGCGGCGGCCATTCTTGTCGGTAACGTTAAGCCAGTCGGTGGCGTTTGCCAGCGGCGATTCGCCAGTGTCGCTCGGCTCGTATTTGGTCAGTTCGGGCAGTTTGTGCGGAAGGTCTTTCTCATCGACCATCGTAACTTCGCCGTCTTCCCAGTGAATGATTGGGAACGGCTCGCCCCAGTAGCGTTGGCGGCTGAACAACCAATCGCGGATTTTATAGTTGACTGTGGCCTTGCCCAGATTGCGCTCGGTGAGCCAGGCAATCATCTTGTCAATGGCGTCTTTCTTGTTCAAACCGTCAAGGAATCCCGAATTGACGTGCACGCCGTCTTCGGTCCAGGCTTGCTCCTGCACATCGACTTCCGATTTCAGAACTTCGATAATCGGCAGGTTGAATTTCTTGGCAAACTCCCAGTCGCGTGTGTCGTGGGCGGGTACGGCCATAATTGCGCCCGTTCCGTAGCCCATCAGCACGTAGTCGGCAACCCAGATAGGTATCAATGTGCCGTTTACGGGATTTTTTGCATATCGGCCAGAGAACACGCCAGTCTTCTCCTTTGCCAGTTCGGTGCGGTCCAAATCCGATTTCATTGAAGCCTGTTTGCGATACTCGTCAACAGCCGCTTTTTGGTCGGCAGTGACAATCAGGTCAATCATCGGGTGCTCGGGCGCGATAACCATATAGGTGGCGCCGAACAAGGTGTCGCAGCGGGTGGTGTAAACGGTCAGTTTGGCATCAACGCCGTCGAGTTCAAAATCGACTTCGGCACCAGTCGAGCGGCCAATCCAGTTGCGCTGCATATCTTTTACGCCAGCGGGCCAGTCGAGTCCGTCGAGACCTTTCAACAGGCGCTCGGCATACAACGGAATACGCAACATCCATTGTTTCAGATTCTTGCGATTCACTTGGCAGCCGCATTTCTCGTGCGAGCCGTCGTTCAAAACTTCTTCGTTGGCGCAGACAGTCTTGCAGTTGGGGCACCACCAAACTTGGGCGTTGTCGTAGTATGCAAGACGTTGTGAGTCAACATATTTCTTCACTTCCGCATCCCCTTTGGCCTTGATATCGGCAGGAATGGGCAACTCCGAAATGGGGCGGCCTTTCTGCTGCTCCTTGTCGAACCAGGTGTTGTAGAGTTTAATGAAAATCCACTGTGTCCACTTGTAATATTTTGGGTCAGTGGTGTTTATCTCGCGGTCCCAGTCGTAACTCAAGCCCAAAGCCTTGATTTGGCGGCGGAACGTGTCGCAGTTCTTTTTGGTGGTAATGGCAGGGTGAGTGCCCGTTTGAATGGCATACTGCTCGGCAGGCAGACCGAAGGCGTCCCAACCCATCGGGTGAAGAACGTTGAAGCCTTTCATACGTTTGTAGCGGCTCACAATGTCGGTAGCCGTGTATCCTTCGGGGTGACCAACGTGCAGTCCCGCTCCCGACGGATAGGGGAACATATCGAGTGCGTAGAATTTAGGTTTCGATTTGTCTAAAACGGTCTTAAAGGTTTTGTTCTTTTCCCAATAAGCCTGCCATTTCTGTTCGATTTCGGTGAAGTTATAATCCATAAACCATTGAATTTAAGGAACGAACGCGCGCTCCGTTATTTACTTTTTGAATGGCAAATGTAACTAACGACAGCGAAAAACAAAAGCCGTTTTTAGCAATCATTTATTGCTGTTCTTCTTTAAATCCAAAATGGTTACATAATGCAGTATATCAAACTGTTCCGGAACGGATTTCAAAAATTCGGTATGCTCTTTTTCCCAATTTGCGATTTCAGTTTCCGTTAGCGATGACGCCCCAATTCCGCGGCACGATTTTATCCGTCCGTGCCAAGTCTCTCTTGTGAATCGGACTGGCACATCGAAGGCCATGGCATTAGCCAAACTGAAAAAGCCATTTGCCCAATCAGGCTCAACCACAGGGTTTCGTTTCCAATGCGCACCGCTCCAATCGGGATTGTATTTCAGCACAAGTTCCTCGCTTTTTGTTGCAATCGCACTTTCGTCGGGTAGCCATGCCATAAACAAAACCGCTAAATGGCCGTTCGTTTTCAACCATTTATGAATTTTTGGCACAATGATTTTCTTTTCGAAATACATGAAGCATTGGCAGGCTGTTACCACATCAAACGACTTTTCGGGAAAATTGAGCGCCTCCGATGCCGAAACTTGATAATCGATTTTCATTCCCGCATCATGTGAAAGTTTTTCGGCATATCTTATCTGATTTTCAGATATATCCGTACCAGTCCACTCTCCGCCAAACTTATACATGTTCCGTGGCAAAACTCCTGTTCCAGTGCCTAAATCCAAGATTTTCTGGCCTTTGACACCGATTTTCAGTTCAGCAAGTTTGTTGTAGAATTCCGGCGGATAAACATCGCGGAACTTCGCGTAATCAGCCGATGTCCGACCAAAGTCGAACGGATTGCCATTGTCGAAATTCTTATCGGTTATTTGCATATATTCATCTGTATATCAATTAATGGAATCGGTTATAATCCTTGCTGTCTGAGCCATATTTTCATCATAAAACGTTGAGGCAACAGTTTTGCAATCAGGCGGTTAAATTTCACATAAAGCGAGTAGGTGGAGATGTCGCGGCCACACAACGAGTCACGCAGGGCTTTGGCCGCCACCACATCGGGTGTTGTCATATTCACAAACCGACTGACCGTTTTGGTGGCATTCGTTTTGCCACGGTCGATAAAGGCCGTGTCCATCCAACCCGGGCAGACGGCAGTGACGGTTATTCCGCGCTCTTTCAACTCAACATTGAGAGCGCGCGAGTAATTGCGCACAAAGGCTTTGGTTGCGCTGTAGACGTTTAGGTAGGGCAACGGCTGAAACGATGCCTGCGACGCAATGTTGATTATCCGCCCGCCCTTTGACATAAATGGCAGGCAGACAAGTCCCATTGCCACCAATCCACTGATATTCAAGTCAATCATATTAACCGACTCATCAATGCTGATATCGCTGTAAGAACCGAACTTGCCAAAACCGGCGCTGTTTACCAGAAAGCAGATGTTCACATCGGTGCTTTTCAATATGTCTGTCAATGCTTTAATCTGTTCAATGTCAGACATATCCATTGACATGGGTTTCAGTTTGTCGCCAAATTCCGTCACCATCGACTGCAGACGCTCCGTGTTTCGCGCGATAATCCATATCTCGTTAAGTTCGCCGCGCCCGAGCAGGAGTTTCACAAACTCCCGGCCTATTCCGCTGCTTGCGCCTGTTACAATTGCAATGTTCTTCATTGTTTGAGTTATAAAGTTATTTCAGCAAATCAGCCTTACTGCGTGCTCGTGGCATAGGAGTTCTTCCTTATTTCCAATGCTTTAATGTCGGAACAACAGCTTCCATGTGAGCTCTGATTTGCTCTTTTGGCCAAGCATCAGTTGCCAAATGCTCAACGCAGAAATCGATAAGCTGTTCTTTGCTCTCGTAGGTGAATTTTCCGTCAGCGTAGCACCATTTGCAGTACTCCTCATCGAAGTTGCCATCTGTGTCGCGGCTAATCATCGAATCCTCAGTGAGCGGCATTCCGCAGCATTGGCAAATGAGCGTGCGCGGCGAGCCCAGCAGTGTGTTGATTGACACATCGAACTTCCGCGACAGTACTTTCAGCATTTCGGGGTTGGGTTGCGTCTCGCCAGTTTCCCAGCGGCTCACGGCCTGGCGGGTAACATTCACGCGCTCGGCCATCTGTTCCTGCGTCAGATTGTTACGCTCGCGCAGATTCCTTAAAATGTCTTTAACTTCCATATTATCATCGTTTTTTATTGTTTGACAATGCAAAAGTAACACCGCTGAAAGTGCTTGTCAAGAAACAGGTTGTTGCTTTTTGCGATTCAGTTTCATTCCAGAAAGCGCATCACCCGAGCATTAAATTCCTTCGGATTCTTATTTGCAACAAAATGATTTCCAGATATAAACGCGAGTTCGGCATTGGGAATATTAGCGGCAATCAACCGTGTGTGCGACTCTTTTATCATATCACGCGTTCCTGCAATGACCAGCGTGGGGACGGTGATTTTGCTCAAATCGCTTGGCGCGATATTTGGGTCGTTCACCATCAGGCCGAGCATTTCGGCGTGGGCTTTGGCTTCGGCGCTCTTGTTGGCAAAACGGCTTGCAAACCAGTAGCCTATTTCAATGGGCACCTGCGTGCCGCGTTTCACGCCCGAAGCGTCAAGATTGCCACCGTTAAGTATCAGTCGGTCAATGCGTTCGGAGTATTTCATTGCAAAAGCCATTGCAATGTTGGCGCCATCGGAAAAGCCTAAAATGTGCGATTTTTCAATCCCTTTCAGGTTCATAAATTCGAGCAAATCATCCGCAAACTGCCTGATTATGAATGGCTTTTCGCCGCGTGGCGTCAGTCCGTGTCCGCGAGTGTCGAGCGCAATCACCCGAAATCGCTTGCTGAAGGCATCAATCTGGTGGCAGAAATAATCGCAGTTCTCGCCGTTTCCGTGTAGCAGAATCAGCGGCTGGCCTTCGCCTTTTTCAATGTAGTGGTGGGTTATGTCCATCTAGTTAAGGAAGACATAGCACAGAAACCTCTCAATTCGTCTTAAACTTCCAAGTCTTGACTTCGGCAAGTTCAGCGTTGGCTTTCACAATTTTCTGCTTCAGACCTTCCTTGTATGCTGTGAGTTTGCAGTCGAGGTTGGCATCGGCAAGGGCAAGCATTTCAGCGGCCAGAATGGCTGCGTTTTGTGCGCCATTCACACCAACGGTTGCAACA
>JAGCFC010000063.1 GCA_017650325.1 Salinivirgaceae bacterium
CCAACGTTTTCGCCCACCTTCACGCTGATGCTGTTGCTGTAGAAATCGTCGGGGTTGCCAATACCGTAAAGGCACGACACCGACGAAACCACAATCACATCGCGGCGGCCCGACAGCAGCGACGATGTGGTGTGCAGACGCAGTTTCTCAATCTCGTCGTTGATGCTCAAATCCTTCTCAATATAGGTGTCCGTTACCGGGATGTAAGCCTCAGGCTGGTAGTAGTCGTAGTACGACACAAAATATTCAACCGCGTTGTTCGGGAAAAACTCTTTAAACTCGCTGTAGAGTTGCGCCGCAAGCGTCTTGTTGTGGCTCAAGATGAGCGCGGGGCGCTGCGCCTGCTCAAGCATATTTGCAATGGTGAACGTCTTGCCCGAACCCGTAACGCCCAGCAGCGTCTGATACTGCTGACCGCTGTTCAGGCCGTCCACAAGTTGCTTGATGGCTTGCGGCTGGTCGCCCGTAGGCTTGAAAGGCGAGTTAATCTCGAACGGCATTTATTGATTAACAGATTAATTGATTAATTGATTAATTGATTAATTGATTAATTGATTAATAGATTGACTGAAAGGTTGAAGGATTTAAACTTGTTAAACCAGTTAAACTTTCAACTTTACTCAACTACTTCTTATAGAAAATCATATAAACAGGATAGTGATCGCTGTAACCACCATAGTATTTACCTGAATATGAGCGGGAAGGTGCAATGTCTCCGTTGCTCTCCTTAAAGCTGATAAAGTTAGGAGCGAAGATGTAGCCTGTGTTCTCGTAGAGGCGGAAACCTTTGGTGCGAGTTAGGAGAGGGTTGCTGACAATCAAGTTGTCGAGCATATCGTAATTGCCTTTGTAATAATATGTTCCGTGACCATACTTGCCTTTGCCGGCCTGTTGCAACTGATACATTATATTATTGAGTCGCGCATACTGTGTGGTGCCTTTTGCGCCCAAAATGTTTAGCACACTCTCATCATCAGGCGTATCGTTCATATCGCCCATAATCAGAATGTTACACTGCGGATCGCGTTTGATTATAGAGTCTGTGATTTCCTTCAGGCGGTCAGCGCATTGTGCGCGTTTGTTCTCGGTTTTCTCTTTTCCGCCGATGCGCGATGGCCAATGGTTTACAAAAACGTGCAGCGTGTCTTTACCCGAAAGTCCTTTAACATAGAGAATATCGCGGGTGCGGTCGTTGCTAGGGCGAAGTTTCACCGTGAACGATTTATGACTTACATAATTGAATGTCTGCGGGTTATACATTAGTCCGCAGTCAATTCCGCGCGGGTCGGGACCTTCGTCGAGAATGCACTGATAACCAGCGCCACTGATAGCTTTTTGTGCGGCCAAATCGCGCAAAACGGCAATATTTTCGGCCTCGATAATTGCCACAATATCAGGATATTGACCATTTTCTGGGACAATGGCGGCAATTACTTCGGACAAGTGGCTTAGTTTTTCGTGATAACGCTGCGAAGTCCAATTTTTCTTGCCAGAAGGAGTGAACTCTTCATCGTTTTTGCCGTTTGCATTTATCGTATCAAACAGATTTTCAACGTTGTAGCTAGCAACTGTAAAAAACTTTTTCGAATTCCATTTGTCGGGTTGCGCACAGGCTGCAAATGTTGCAACCGCCAGAAATAAAGTTATAACGTGTTTCATAATTCATAAATAATTTCTGCAAATATAGCTTAGTTGTTGCAGACATCACGGATTTTTTTGAACACACGTAGATTGAATGGATTTTCGCAGATTTTTCGCGCAGATTGTACAGATCACAAAGATTTCACGGAAAAAACAAAGTTTTCAGCTAAAAATTATTGTTTAATTAGAATTTGTCTGTATGAATACTCCATAGATTTATTCATAATTATTTTATTTTTGATTTTCAGTAAAATCAGCCACATAATATACTTATATTTCGCAGATTATTATTTGTCTGATAATTTATATTATGTTAAATAGGATATATAAAAATATGCCCTATTAATAGATTTTGTGCACAGAATTGATTAATTTGAAAAACAAATTGGCTCGAGAAATTTCGTGGTAAACATCTGGCTCAGAACCAAATCTGCGATACGATTGCTCAACATTCTCAATCATGCTGCCTTCGAAATCAAAAGCCAAATGTTTTTCAGCGGCAATCTTCATCGCCTCATACATTAGTAAATCGCCAACGCCAGATTTGCGCGCATTATTCTCAAACGAATAAGTCAGCGCGTAAACTGCAGAATTATCCCAAACAACAAACAAAACTCCGGAAATGGCTGAATTTTCGTCTGTAGCATAAATAATCGTGCCGGCATTGTTTTTAACGCATTCTTGGTGAAGTTTCTCGAATAATGACCTTGAAAATGCAACTATAGAGCCACAATTTTTCTCAAAAAAATCGTAGAAATCAGTGGCCGACAATCCTGTGGAAACTGTAAACTTCGACGAGGCCTTGCGAATGTTACGCTGCTTTGAGTCCTCAAAATTATTATAGACAGCTTTTAAATCGCTTAAATCTTTGATTATTAGACTATAACGTGTAGTTTCATCGAATCCGCGCCACTTATACGGAGTCCAGTATTTGAACGTATGGCTCATGCTCAACGACATGAAAGCCGTGCTTGGCAAATGGTCGATATAATAGTTCGAAATCGGCTTATATTTGTCTAAAGTTCTGTCAATGAACGAATAATCGCCTAAAAATTGCGTCAGCGGCGGCATTACAATATACGACAGCCCAAATTTGCGCTTAACGAAATAAACAAAAACCGAATCGTACTCGCCGCCCTCCTGGTGCGCCTCGGCACACCACTCTCCGCCTTCGCAAACGGCATCGAGCCACCACGATTTGAAGAAAATAGGCAGCTTATCGTTGAACGACTTATACAACTCTTTATCAATCATTTAACTCGACCTCCTTTGATGAATGCCTTGCGGTAATAATCCTGCTCAAGACTGCTAACCACAACACCTCTCGATGAGCTTGCGTGCACAAATTTGTCGCCTTTCAGATAAACACCAACATGATTCGGTGTTTTCGAGTTTTTTCCGTCGGTGCGGAAGAACACAAGGTCGCCCTCCTCAAGATTGCCCTGACGAATGTGGCGGCAGTCCTCAGAATAGATGTCAGCAACTGTACGATGAATTTTTTTGCCATACACATCATTATATACGGCACCGGCAAAACCTGAGCAATCAACACCGTTCTTGGTTGTGCCGCCCGTACGGTAACGAACACCTATCCACGATGAAACGTAGCGATAAAGCTTTATATTGTCATCTTTGGTAATCTCAACACCCAACTTGCTCGACAATGCGGCTCGCTCGTCGGCAGCAGCACGGCGTGCCGATGAGCACGACAAAACCAGTATTGCCACCAAAACTGCAGGAACTAATCTCCTAATAGCTGAAACAACTCGGGAAATTTCGATTCCTCGTCTGCTGCTATATTTTATTTGGTCGAAAATAGCGATTTCTGACATAAAACATTATTGTTAAATAGAATCCTGTTAATAATATTTTCAAATTTTTTATTGTCTCAACCTATAAAAGTACCTATTGTTACAAATCTAAACACCACAAAAACGTACATTTTATCACTTTTGTAAACCGTTTTTCACAGCTTTGTTTACATCTTTTGCCAGCTTTGGACCATAATAAATGAAGCCCGTGAACACCTGAACGAGCGTTGCTCCGGCGTCAAGTTTAGCCATGGCGTCAGCCGGCGACATTGTGCCGCCCACGCCAATAATAGGCAGCTTCCCTCCCGTTTTTTCGCTTATATAGCGGATAATCTCTACCGAACGGTCTCGTAATGGCTGGCCACTCAAACCACCATTAGCAATCTCCTTTATGCGTTCTTCACTGGTTTTCAAACCATTGCGTGTGGTGCTTGTGTTGGCCGCAACAATGCCGTCGATCCCATAGCGCTCAATAATTACAAGCGACTCGTCAATCTGCTGGAAGTTCAAGTCTGGCGATATTTTAAGCAGAATCGGCTTGTATACAGCTTTCTGGCGGCGCTGTTCGGCCAATGCCGAAAGGATTCTTTCAAGCGACTCCTGCCCTTGCAACTCACGCAGATTGGTGACATTCGGGCAGCTGACATTCACTGTTATATAATCAACGTAATCGTAAAGCGCCTGAAAACAAGCCACATAGTCATCTACAGCCTTCTCGTTCGGCGTTGACGAGTTCTTGCCTATATTGCCGCCAATGACAATCTTACGATTGCGCCTGCGCAGGTTTTTCACGGCGTTCTCCACGCCTTTGTTGTTGAATCCCATGCGGTTGATAAGCGCGCTGTCGGCAGGCAGGCGGAACAGTCGCGGCTTGGGGTTACCCGGCTGCGGACGCGGCGTAACGGTGCCAATCTCGACATGCCCAAAACCCATGTTGCCCAACATTTTATACACCTCTGCATTCTTGTCGAAACCGGCGGCAATGCCTATTTTATTGGGAAATTTAATACCGCAGAACTCTGTTTCCATTTGTAAACCGCGCGGATTGTAGCACCAATCCAACACTTTGCCAATGCCCACGCAACGAGCCACCTTCAACCCCGTATTAATCACAGAATGAATGCGTTCGGGGTCGATTCGGAACAGCAGCGGACGAATTATTTTCTGATACATTTAATGCTGTTTTATTTGGCTCAAATTTAGAAGAATAGGCGTGCACTTGCCCACAACAGTGCAGCAAATATCAGCAAATTGCTAACAATCGGCTGACAGTCTATGCGGCTGATTTACTGCTTATTGTATGCTACAAAAGTGTTGTCGGAATACAAGACAACCACCTGCTTCACCTCTGCCTGATGCTGCGCCGCGTGCGCCAGAACCGAAGTTAATTCGGCGGATGGTGCGCTTTGCTCAGAAATGGCAGCCACATCTGGAGAATTTGTGGCATTCGACCCAATTTCAGTCATTTGTGTTTGTTGTGTTAACGAGTTTCCTACATGACTTTGGTCTGAATTAGTGTCCGCATCACCGTTTGAAACAGCGTTTTCCTCCCCGAACCCAGGACCGACAACAGGCTCGCCATCATCGCCGATAATGTCGAAAATAGAGGTTTGTACAGGCTGGCGATAAATGTCGCCACGCCCCATAACAAGCCAATCGGCATTATAATGCGGGAATGCGGTTAAAATCTTTTGCAATAACTCGAAACTCGGCTTCTGCCGACCACTCATTATTTGCGACACGTTTGAGCGATGAACCCCAATTGTATCGGCAAATGCAGAAGGCGTTAACCCCTCTGAATCGTAAATTTTCTTAATCCGTTCAACTATTTCCATGACTGCAAATCTTATCGGTTACAAATGTAACAAATTAACGAAACGGTGTTATTTACATTTTGTAATTGGGATGAAATTCACTTTTGTAACCAACCGCTGCGCGCGGAAAATTATCGACTTAACATTCTTGTTTAGATAAATTAATATATATTATTGGTTATTAATAATATGCATGCATAAAATATTTGATTTTCTCCTAAAACCTCCCTATTCTGGCAAATTAACTTAAACCACAACTAGAGATAAATCATGTAAAATGCTGATTAGTCGACTAATAAACACCGAACTCTTACCGCTAAACATATGTAAAAACACGCATGTTTACATAAATAATCGCCATTTTTGCGAGCTGTTTAATAATAATCGGAGCTACAGATTATTGTTAAATACAAATTTCCTCTATTTTGCTTAAAATTCTGTACACCTCAATAGGCCAACTCCATCCTATCCCATCATACAGAAACGAATTATAAAACATTTGGAGAAAAAGACCTCTTCTCCCCTGTATACCTTGCTGATAAAGGATTTGTGAATTTCGGTGAAATGAAATATTGTCCTCGGTCTTTTCTAAAAAACAGATTTTGAAAACCGCCACCAACCGATTTCGAATCGCAAATTTTCGGATTTTACCATATTCGAATCGAGCGACATCGTTTTATCGCATTCTGAAGAGGCAAAAACTGTCCATTTTTAGCATTAACGACCTTGTAACAAGACACTTACGTCACTTGACCCCACGAATAGGAATATGGTCTAATAAAACGATATGGATAAAAAACCCCTCCATAGGGTATCGGGCACAAAAAAAGCCCGACTATTTGTCGAGCTTGTCGGAGTTACTGGATTCGAACCAGCGACCTCTACGTCCCGAACGTAGCGCGCTACCAACTGCGCTAAACTCCGTTCCTTTTTGGCGGTGCAAATGTATAAAAAATATAAAGCGAAAAACATGTTTGTCCTCAATTTGAACAAATATCGCTCTTATGACAGCAAAAACGCCTATCCCGCATCGATAAACCAATGATTCACAATAAGATTGTCATATTGGCAGAAAACATACATTATTGCAAAATGACATCATTAAGAAAAAAACAACTCTTATTTTTAATAATGCATCAGAAAGCAACCGCAACAGCGTACATTATGGACATCAATAAAGTTGTGAGCGAGAGTTTTTTTAGTTCCGGATCGAGAGTTTTCACATCAGCAGTGCGGAAAACTCTTACACCATGGGCGATAAGCAAAACGGCTGGCAGTACAATCCATAGTAAATTAAGCCACTTGTGCCTCATTATAAGGCTGACTGCCACCAGCGCCACTGCCAACAGGCACAATATCAGATGGTAAAGCTGCCCGAACTGCGTGCCAAACTTGACAACAATGGTTCTTTTTCCAGACAAACGGTCACTTGCAGAATCTCGTAAATTATTGACATTCAAAACTCCGACACTCATTAATCCAATAGCTGCGCCCATTAATAAAGTGTTCAACGTGATTTGATGGGCCATAATAAAATAAGATCCCACAACCGTTGCAAACCCGAAGAATATGAGAACCATCAAATCGCCCAACCCTCGATAACCAAACGGATTATACCCCATAGTATAACGCAGCGCCGCCACAATGGCGGCCACACCTATGCCCACAAACAACCAAAACCATTTGCCGAATCCGAACGAGCACCAAAGCATCAGGATTCCAACAGCAAACGCAAGTGCCACCATCAGCACAATACCACGCTTCATCTCCGACACCGACAGTCCACCACCTTGCAGTGTTCGCTTCGGTCCAACACGATTCTCGTTGTCGGTACCGTGCTGAAAATCGCCCAAATCGTTGGCGAAATTGCCCAACACCTGCAAAAGCACCGTTGTAGCTATAAGAAGAGCCAACAGCAAAGTACTGAACATACCGTCGGCATACGCCATTCCGCACCCCACAATTATTCCTGCCACCGACAGCGGCAATGTACGCAACCGAGCCGCCTCAATCCATTGTTTTATCTTCATATACCATAAAATATACCATTGTTACACTCACCTCGGTTCATCAACAACACACTGATAGTCAAATCTTCCGAAAACACTCAATGCGAAATAATATAGAGCGCATTACGTCGGCTAATATAATGAATGAATTGATTGAAAATTACATTCGAAAAATGCCTGTCAAAACCATTGCCAGACAATCAGGTTAGAGATTTTTATAAAAAAAAACTAAAAATGATTAAAAAGCTAACGAACAATATCAATTGGTTTTTATAAATTTACAAGGTTATAGACTTTAAAATGATTTTTTATGAAAAGGACCAGAATTTTGTCTTGCTTATGTGTAGCAATTTGTGTTTCAACACTTTTTGTTAGTTGCCACAATAGCAATAAGTCTAAATTGTCGGATTCAGATGCATTCGAGAACGAAAAGCCTCTCCCAAAAAATCTGAGAAACGAAGATGTCATTTTCTACAACATCTTCACTCCATCCGACATGTCGAACTTGATAAACGGATACTCATCGTTTTATAAAACCGGATTGGTTAATGCTTTGAACAATACTCAAAAATACACACAAAGCACTAGCCGGGCACTGAATATCGGTGTATATGGCGCCGACCTTAACTATCTATGGGTATTTGAGCAGAACCAACAAGCCGCCCAATATGTATCTGCAATCCAGAAACTTGCCGACCAAATGGGTATTCCATCGAATTATGTTGCTCAAATTGCCGAGAAGGGTGAATTCTACTCAAGCAACGTTGACTCACTTAAGTCAATAGCACGAACCGCGTATAAGGACCTAACAGGCTATCTGAACGACTGCGGACGCGGCAACAGTGCGGCTTTGGTGCTACTTGGCGGCTGGATTGAGTCGCTATACATCGCAATAAACATGTATAACCAGCCCGATGCGAAAATGATAAGCCGAATAGCCACTCAGAAATTCTCATTGAACATAATAATCAACCTGTTACAAAACCAACAGAACGATATCGATGTTGCCAGCTATCTGGTAATGCTCCGGAAACTCCGCAAGGATTTCGACGAGTTTGTGATTAAAGTGCCACAAGGCTGCATGAAGATTGACACCGCCAACAAGCGCATTATTATTCATGACAATGGGGATCTGAAATTCGACCCAGAGCAAATCAAGGGCATCCGCCAGATAACCAACGACATTAGAGGAATGATGGTTGGCGGATAATCTGTTTGGATTAATTGCCGGCTATCACTTCTTTTCCAATTTCTTTGCTTCGCTCATCGATATTTTCTTACCGTTGTTGAACGGAACAATAAATGCGTCGGGAAATTCGGTGTTGATTGTCTTTTTGTAATTGGTGGCCTCGTCAAGCGTTTCGAAACGCCCAACCATATACTTGTACTTGTTGCCGTCTTTATACTCGAAAATATCGGGCTTGCCTTTGAACTTCTCGTTCGGGTCGGCAACCGGAGCCGATGTGGTGGCCACTTGAAGCCTATAGCACAGCGAATTAGTCGATTGAACCGATTTGTCGGTTGTTGGGTCGGTAACTTTCTGCACCTCCATCTCCTCGGCTACGAGCGACGATAGATAATCGCGGATGGCGCGGTAGATGGCCGATGCAAGGTAGTCTTGCCCGGTGTTCGACATCAGGAATTTTTCCTCCTCCTCGTTCGATATAAAGCCGGTCTCAATCAAGATGCTTGGCATTTTTGTGTGCCATAGCACCAGGAATCCGGCCTGTTTCACGCCACGGTCGGCGCGTTTGGCCTTCTCGCGGAACTCGTCCTGCACCATCGAGGCCAGTTTGAGACTCTTGTCGAGATAGACGTTCTGCATGAGCGAGAAAATAATATACGATTCGGCCGACGACGGGTCGAAACCTTCGTATTTGGTGTTGTAATCCTGCTCCATCACAATTACAGAGTTCTCTTTCTGAGCCACCTCAAGGTTGCCCTGCGACTTGTGCAAACCCATTGCAAATGTCTCAGTGCCAAATGGTTTTGAGCTTTTGTTCGAGTTGGCGTGAATCGACACAAACAAGTCGGCGTTGTTTTTGTTGGCAATGGCGGCGCGCTGGTCGAGCGGGACAAAGAAATCATCGTCGCGGGTGTAGATGACACGGGTGTCGGGCATGTTCTTCTTGATGTAGTCACCCACTTTGAGGGCTATCGACAGAACAACATCCTTCTCCTTCCCGTTTTTGCCGATGGCACCAGTGTCGTGGCCGCCATGTCCGGCATCGAGCACAACAGTGTGCTTGTATGCGTCTTTTTTCTGGGCATCTGCTTCATTGACACCCATACATAATGTCAAGACTATTGTTGCTATTACAAATTTTTGGTTCATGCTTTATTGGCACTTTAAATTTGATTAGTTTTGGCACGCAATATTATATATGTTATTACGTAACAAAAATAGTATATTTTTCTATTGATTTGAAAACAAAAAGCCTTCTTGCGACATTGTTGATATGTTTAATCATCAATTTAACAGTTGGGGCTCAAACAACTGATAATGATTCGATTAACAATCGAGCAATAACAGATACAACCGCAGTGGCCGGAACTGACATTAGCAGTGTGGCCACTGCCGACTCCGCATCGGTTTCCGACTCGGTTGGCTCGGTGAAGCCTAAACCGAAGAAGTCGTTGCTGACTACTGACATCAGGACAAGCGCAAAAGATTCCACCATTTTCTCGCTTGACGGCAAGAAAGTCTATCTTTTCGGCGATGCCAAAATCGAATATGAGGACATCGAACTAACCGCCGCTTACATCGAGGCCGATATGGACGAAGGCATCATATATGCCGAAGGCATTACCGACACTACGGGAACGCTTATTGGCAGGCCCGTGTTCAAGCAGCGCGATGAGGAGATGAAGGCCGACAACATCACCTACAATGTTAACACTAAACGCGGCTATATTGAGAAGCTGTATACGGAGCAAGAAGACGGTTATCTGCATAGTGAACTGACTAAGAAAGAGGTAGATAACTCGATTAACATGTTGCACGGCAAATACACCACCTGCGAGCTTGAGGACCCTCACTTTTACATTGAGCTGACAAAGGGAAAATACATTCCCGACAAGGCCATAATTGCGGGGCCATCGTATATGGTGATGGCCGATATTCCTTTGCCGCTGGTGATTCCGTTCGGCTACTTCCCCATTACAAAAAAGAAGACTTCAGGTTTTCTGATGCCGCGCGTTGGAGAAGAGAACAAACGAGGATTCTTCCTTTCGAACGGCGGATATTATTTTGCCGGAAACGATTATGTCGATCTGACTATCCGCGGAAGCATCTACTCGAAAGGCTCGTGGGAGCTTGGCGGAACTACACGCTACAAGCTGCGCTACAAATTCTCTGGCAATGTGAGTGTGAACTACGCCAAACTGATTCTTGGAGAGAAAGGCCTGAAAGATTACCGCGATGAGAACCAGTACCGCGTACAATGGTCGCACTCGCAAGACTCGAAGGCACGTCCGAACAGCACATTTTCGGCAAGCGTCAACTTCTCGTCGAGCAGTTACAACCGCTATCAGACCACATCGTCGCAGGACTATTTGACAAACACCACATCGTCGAGTATATCGTACCAGATGAGCCGGATTTACAACTCTCCTTTCAGCTTGTCGATGAACGTTCAGCATACGCAGAATACACGCGACTCGAGCTTGAGCCTCACTCTGCCTAACTTTACGCTCACCATGAGCCGAATCCAGCCGTTCAAGCGCCGCAACAAGATTGGCTCGGCACGGTGGTACGAGGATATTGGCGTAAGTTATTCGGGAACGTTCCAAAACCGTGTGCAGACTCATATCGACAGCCTGTTTACCGACCAAACACTCGAGAAGTTCGAATACGGAGTGAAGCATAATCCATCGGTGACTAAATCGTTTAAGATTCTGAAATACTTCAGTTTGTCGCCATCGGCCTCGTACAGCGAGAGATGGTATTTCCGCCGTCACTTTATTGAGGCGCTGAACGACACGACCCCTATCACAAGCCGAAACTACAAAGAACGCGAGGAACGAGGTTTCTACCGTGTTTATGATTACAGTTTTGGCGTAGGACTGAACACTACGCTCTATGGTATGTACTTGTTCAAAAAAGGACCCGTCAAGGCTCTGCGCCACGTTATAACGCCATCAGCAAGTTACAACTGGCGGCCCGATTTCGGTCAAGAAAAATATGGTTTCTACCAGATTGACCCGCGCGACACAACCGGCACAAAGCTTTACTCGCCATACATGCACGGACTTTATGGTGTTCCGGGCAGCGGTAAAAGCGGCTCTATAGGGCTGTCGCTTGGCAACAAGTTCGAAATGAAGGTAAAGGACGAAAATGACACCGTGAAACAGGAACGCAAGGTACAACTGCTCGATGCGCTCAATTTCAGCACATCGTATAACATTCTGGCCGAAGAGTTCAAATGGAGCGACCTGAGCATATCGGCAAAAACCACTCTTTTCAAGAGTCTTGGCATACAACTCAACGCCACCGGCTGTTTTTACGCCATCGACTCGGTCGGGACAAGAATCAACGAGTTCGAGTATAACCACTCAGGTCGTCCGTTCCGAATCACAAGAGCCTCAATGTCGACTGGCTACAGTCTGAATTCGAAGACACTCTTCGGGAAAGACAAGAAAACTGATGAGAACGCAAAACCTGTTGTCGATGCCGAACACTCAATGTACGATGACAGCGACCTCGACGAATATGATTATTTCGACATTCCGTGGAACCTGAGTTTCAGTTACAGCCTCACATACTCGAAGCCAAAAAATGCCGGCAAATTGTCGCACTCGCTCAGTTTTAACGGCGATTTCAGTCTTACTCCGAAATGGAAAATCGGCTTCTCATCGGGCTACGATTTCGACTCGAAAGAGTTCACCTACACACGGTTCAGCCTCTCGCGCGACCTGCACTGCTGGGCAGCTTCGTTAAACCTTGTGCCGTTTGGCGAGCGCCAGAGCTACACATTCAACATTGCTGTCAAGTCGGCTGTTCTACAGGACTTGAAATACAACAAAACAAAAAGTTGGTATGACAATTGATTCTATGTATTATGTTTAGGCACATAATACACTGAGATTATATGCATTATAACGTTGTAAAGCAAACGTTATAATACCACTGCACCCACAAATTTAACTATTACCCTTTCACCCCAAGAATATACCCTGTTCCATGCACATTGGTAATCTCAATGTTTGGGTCGGATTTCAGGTATTTGCGCAGTTTGGTGATGAAAACGTCCATACTGCGGGCGGTGAAATAGCCTGTCTCGCCCCATATTTTCTCAAGCGTCAGGTTGCGGTCGACAACGTTGTTGACGTTCTGATTCAAGAAGTAAAGCGAGTCGGCCTCTTTGGGCGATAGTTTCGTCTGCGAGCCGTCCTCAAAGGTGAGCGTGCGGTTCTTCACGTTGAACACGTAGCGGCCAATCGTCAATTCCTCAACGGAATTATCAGGCTGCGCGGCGGCAGGCGTACGTTTCAAAATGGCTTTTATCTTATAGATAAGCAACTCAGAATCAAATGGTTTGGTGATATAATCGTCGGCACCAATCTTATAGCCTTTAATCATATCTTCCTTCATATTCTTGGCTGTCAGGTAGATAATCGGCGTGGCGGGCTTCAACTGCTTGATTTCGGCACCAATGGTGAAGCCA
>JAGCFC010000064.1 GCA_017650325.1 Salinivirgaceae bacterium
AAACGTGCTGTGGTTCAAAGCCTTTACCAAAAAATCTATTTGGGCGACATTTGCGCTCGCAACAATATCCGCAACAGCAAGGTAATGGGGTTGGTTGTTCGCAAACTAGCCGAAAGTGTGAAACAACCCACGTCATACAACCGTATTCAGAACATTATCAAATCGATAGGCTACAATGCAACGGTTACAACCGTGTCGGAATATATCAATTATGCGGTTGACGCCTGGCTGGTTCTGCCCATAGAAAACGGATTTGCGAAAATGAGTGAGCGCGAAAGCGTGAAAAAGTATTACTTTATCGACAACGGCATTCTGAACCTATTCCTGTTTGATTCAGACACAGCACTATTAGAGAATATGGTTGCCATTGCTCTTTGTCGGAAATACGGGCGCGAGAACGTAACTTTTCTAAAATCAAATATTGAGATTGATTTTTATGTTGAGCAGGAAAAACTTGCCATTCAGGTATCATACTCGATTACCGATTTCGACACTCGAGAACGTGAAACACGCTCTTTGTTTGATTTCGTGAAAAAACACAGCGACACAAAACTGCTGATAATCACCAAAGAAGAATCCGAAAAGATTGTCAACGGTGACATTTCCATAACAGTTTTACCTATACTTGAGTGGCTGGAAAACCTTTGAGCATACGACGAACAAATTGACTTTATCCATTATAAAAGATAAAATCGCCAAATTTTATCCGATATAAAAGACAAAATCCCGCCATTCGTCCCATTTCTTCGCAAATCACACAATCGGCACTCTTTGAATTGCCGAATTGCTATATTTGTGCCACAAGAATCGATTGACCGACTAGCCGATTGACCGATTCAACAACTTTTCGGAACACTAAACACTTAAAAATGAAAAAGTTATTAGCAATGATGTGCATTGCCGCAAGTTTGACGGCTAATGCAAAGGACAACAAAGAGTTGCAGGTTTATCTCTGCTTCGGACAATCGAATATGGAGGGCAACGCCCAAATTGAGGAGGTTGACCGTCAGAATATCGATGCGCGCTTCAAGATGATGGCCGCCGTCGATTTTCCGAAAATGGGCCGCAAAATGGGCAAAATGTACCCTGCTGTTCCGCCGCTATGCCGCGAAAACACTGGCCTTACACCAGTTGACTACTTTGGTCGCACAATGGTTGAGAACCTGCCCGAAAACGTGAGCATTTGCGTCATTAACGTGGCCATTGGCGGATGCGATATCAAGGCCTTTATGAAGGACAGCATTGCCGACTACTGCACCAAATGCCCCGACTGGATGGTGGGGATGCTGAAAGAGTACGACAACAACCCCTACAAACGCCTTGTCGATATGGCCAAAATCGCGCAGAAACAAGGCGGCGTGATTAAGGGCATTCTGCTGCACCAAGGCGAGACCAACACTGGTCAGGAAGAGTGGCTGGGGATGGTGAAATCGGTTTACGACGACCTGATGAAAGACCTGAACCTGAACCCCGACAACGTTCCGCTGCTGGCTGGCGAAGTTGTCAACTCTGACCGCGGCGGCACCTGCGCGGCTCACAACCCGATTGTCAACCGCCTGCCCGAAGTGATTAAGAACTCGTACGCAATCAGTTCGAGCGGTTGCCCCGAAAACTTTGACCAACTGCACTTTACGGCCGAAGGCTACCGTATGCTGGGCCGCCGCTACGCCGTGAAGATGCTCGAGTTGCAGGGAATCAAGGCCAAAGACCTGTCGAACCCGCGCGCCAATAACCTTGTGTCGCCCGTGATGCATATGATGAACTTCTACTTCGACCGCGCACAGAACAAGATGGTGTTCGACAACACGAAAGCCCGTCTGCGTTCAGCAACATTCAACGTTTATGCGCCCAACGCACAGAAGGTTGAGTTCTCGAGCCAATTCACCGAAGGTCTGCAGCCGATGGTCAAGAACGCCAATGGCATTTGGTCGATAACGCTAAACGCCCCGAAATCTGACATTTATCCATATAACTTCGTTGTCGATGGCGTATCGATTTCCGACCCTGCCAATATGAACGTCTTCCCGAACGAGAACTTCAAGGCTTCGCTCTTCGAAGTGCCTGACAATGAGATGCTTTACACCGTTCGCGATGTTCCGCACGGCCGCGTCACCTATATGAACTACAAATCGGAAGAGTTGGGCGTTTACCGTCCGCTAATCGTCTATACGCCTGCCGAATACGAGCAGAATCCCGATAAGAAATACCCCGTTTTCTACCTTGTCAGCGGCACCACCGACACCGAAGAGACCTGGTTCAAAGTGGGCCGCTTCAACACCATTCTCGACAACCTGATTGCCGACGGCAAGGCCGTTCCGATGATTGTTGTGCTACCCTACGGCAATATGCTGCACGGCACGCCCAATCCCGCCACAATGGAAGCCGTGGCGATGTACGAGCAGTTTGCCCGCGTGATGACAGGCGAGATTATGCCGTTTGTTGAGCAGAACTTCCGCACCCTTAACGACCGCGGAAACCGCGCCATTGCAGGATTCTCGCGCGGTGGCGGACAGTCGCAGTTCACCGCCTTCAGCAATCCCGACAAGTTCGCCAATATGGCTTCGTACAGCGCCTATCTGATTCCCGAAGCAATGGACAAATGCTTCGCAAACCTGATGACGCCCGAAGCGATGCAGAAAAACTTCAAGGTGCTCTGGTACGGCGTTGGCAAGCACGATTTCCTTTATCAGAACGTGAAGACTCACCGCGACTATTTCGACGCCAAAGGCATTAAGTATCAGTACAAAGAGACCGAAGGCGGCCACACCTGGATGAACGCCCGCGACTATCTGGCCGAGACGCTGCAACTGTTCTTCAAATAAGATAAAAACCGCTGATTTTTAAAGGCTTGATGCAATTTGTATCAAGCCTTTTTTATTTGAACCGCAGACCGTAGGTATCGTCCAATTTGACCGAATTTTACCTTTTGTATTTATGTAAAAATCAATATATTACATAGTATTTAGTAAATTTACTCAATCTATTGAGTAAATTTACTAAATCAAATGAGTAGTTTTATTCAAACTAATTAGTATATTTGTGCGTTAATTGAGCAAAGACAAACTATATGCACCAAAGAGCTGGATATCAGATTATTAAAAAACGACTCGAAGAGCCGCGGAAATTCATTCAAGTGGTGATGGGGCCGCGTCAGGTTGGCAAATCGACAGTGATAAAGCAAGTTTTGCACGACTGTCCGCTGCCGTACACAATGTTCACGGCTGACGCAGTTCCTGCGACAAACCTATATTGGATTAGTGAGTGCTGGGAAACGGTGCGGCGGAAGATGAAAGCCGAAGGACAGCGCGAGCACATTCTGGTTATCGACGAAGTGCAGAAGGTGAATGCGTGGAGCGAAGCTGTAAAAAAAGAATGGGATGCCGACACGTTCAACGATGTGAATATCAAGGTTGTTCTGCTGGGCTCGTCGCGGGTGATGCTCGACTACGGACTGGCCGACAGCCTGACTGGACGGTTCGAACGGATACTGATGCCGCATTGGTCGTATGCCGAAATGCGTGACGCCTTCGGAATGAGCCTTGAGCAATACATCTATTTCGGCTCGTATCCTGGCGCGGCGGCATTCGCAACCGATGAAGACCGCTGGCTCGATTATATTTCGGGCTCAATCGTCGATGCTACCATCAACAAAGACATTCTGCAAGGTGTCAAAGTGATGAAGCCCGCACTGCTGCGGCAGACTTTCGAACTTGCGTCGGCATATTCGGGTATGGAACTGTCGCTGACCAAAATGATTGGCCAATTGCAAGACGCGGGCAACGTGACAACTCTATCGACATACCTGCGGCTGCTGGGCGACGCGGGATTGGTTTGTTCGCTTGGCAAATATGCGGTTGACAAGGCTCGCAAACGCGACAGTGTGCCTAAATATCAGGTTTATAACAACGCCTTGCGGAACATCTACTGCGAAAAAAGTTTCAATGATGCCCTGGCCGACCCGAAACTCTGGGGGCGGCTGTTTGAATCGGCTATCGGCGCGCATATTATAAACTGTGCGGCAGCGGGGCGATACACTACTTATTATTGGCGCGATGCGAAGGGGCGCGAGGTTGATTATGTGATTGAGCGCAACGGCGCAACGCTCGCCATCGAAGTAAAAAGTAACGCCGACACCACCAACTCGGGAATTGCGGAATTCCGCAAGCAATACAAGAACGCCCGAACACTTGTGGTTGGCGATGGCGGGCTCAAGGCCGAAGAGTTCCTGCAAATGAACCCTGGCGAATTGCTTTAAATGCTAGTGGTGACATTTGCAACCGTTCTTCAAATAAGATAAAAAACGCTGATTTTTAAAGGCTTGATGCATTTTCGTATCAAGCCTTTTTTTATATTTGGGGAACTTTAACTAAAAAACACAAACAATATGAAAACACTACTCAAACTGACGGCCATTGCCGCTATTGCGCTCACGGCCTGCCAAAAAGCCGAAACCACTATCAGCGTGAATCTGACCGACCTTCCCGAAAATACAATTGTGATTATTTACAAATGTGAAGGCCGCGGCGGACAAAGTTTTATTGAAGACACAGTAAAAAACGGAACGTATTGTAATATTATTAAATGCGATTCCATTAATGAACAGACTTATTATAGTGCAACAGTTTCTGTCCGGAATTATTATAGTAGTCGGGATATTTACATAACCCCGGGCTGCGAGTCGAAAGTTGTTGGTTCGGGGGTGTTAAGTGCAAATTGGACAGTCGAAAGCACTAACCCGCGTCAGCAATTTTCCAACAACATGAACAATGCCCAAAAAGATGTTCTAATCGAATTTGACCGCGTTATGTTGGAACGCTACGACACAACAAAAACAAAAGAAGAAGTGGATTCACTTCGGCAACTATTAAATGAAATCCATTCGCAGATGAGTGATTCCCAACTTAAAGCATTGGATTCTTTACCTGTTGATGAATATTGGCTTAAGTCTTTTGCTGCGTCGACACAATTTTTCAACCATGCAGGTAGTGACCACCCACTACACAGCAAGTATGTAGAACTCTACAATAAAAAACTTTCAGATGCCGACAAAGCAACACCTGACGGGAGACGGATTACTAATAATCTGTTTGGCAAAGCCCCCGAAATTGGCGACAAAATCACCGATTATGATTTGTACGACATTGATGGCAACATTCACCATTTGGCTGATTATCAAGGCAAGTGGCTATTGCTCGATTTCAGCACTTATTATTGCGGACCGTGTCGGATGTTTACACCGTCCGTAAAATACTTCTACGAGAAAGACGTCAACAAAAATCTTGAAATAGTGACCATTACGCTTGATACAAAAAATCAGTTTGAGAAAATGATGGCCGAAGAAAAATACACAAGTCCGCTTCTAAACGACCGCGATGGTGAGAACGGCATTTTTGCCTTGTACAAAATTGGTGGCTACCCGACGTTCTATGTTGTCAATCCCAATGGCACAATCACTGACACTTGGCTCGGGCTCGATTTAGTGAGGATTCTGAAAGTCATAAAGGATGCCGGTGGTTTCGCAGCGCCCGAATTTAAAACCGAAAACGGCGTAACAACCATAAACAACCCTACTTTTTCTGACATTAATGGCAGTTTGCTTATCGACAAAGTGGCTATCTACCGCGATTCCGTTGTGATGGATTGCACCTACCCTGCGGTTGGCGGTTACTCAATAAGTTCCGCTACAGCGCTATATACTAATGGCAAGATAGTTAGCAAGATAACCAACTCAAACATTGGCTTTGAAGGTTTTACTCAAGTGCCTTTCGGCGAAGTTGGCCACTGCCACCTGACCTTTGAACCGCTGCCCCAAGGCACCACCGAATTCGATTTTATTAATGGCGACTGCGATGAATGCTTCCGCGTGATGGGTATAAAAGTCAAAGAATAAGGCAATTGTGCTTAATAAACTGAAAAAGAGAGCCGCAAGGCTCTTTTTTTGTAAACTAAAATTTGCTAATTTTGAAAAAAATAAATGGCAAGAAAATGACTTATGCGGTTTTAGAAAAAAAGATGGACAGTCTTTCGGCGCTTCAACAGCAAAATGTGGAATCATATATCGATTTCCTTTTGTTCCAAAATCAGCAGAAAAAGCGCGAAACAAAGCAGCCACTTGACTTCTCGAAATATGAAACAGCAACCCATATTTGGAATGCCGACGCGCAAAGTGTTGTAAATGAATTGCGTTCAAATGATTGCCATTCAAAACGGCTGCGACGCATTTCTTACTAACGACAAGCAATTGCGACAGGTAAGCGAAATCAGAATTATCCTTGTGGATAAACTGTAAATAATCGTAAAACAATAATTTACAAAAGAGAGCCGCAAGGCTCTTTTTTTGTATTAATGAGGAAAATCAATAATAAAAGTATAAAATACTTTTTTACTTAAAAAATTGATTATATTTGTGTAGATGAATTTCGCTAAACACAATGTATAACGTATAATCAACTTAAAATGATGAGAAAGTTTCTATTGAGCCTGCTTCTGCCTTACTGTGTGGGCAGTGTCTGGGCAACCGAAAAACAAATTGCAAGCCCCGACGGGCAGATAGTTGTAACCGTCAGTGATTCAGACGGAAAACCTTCGTACTCGGTGAAATACGGCGGCGAGGCGTTTCTTGAGCAGTCACCGCTTGGCCTGGTTCTCGACCTTGGCGATTATACCAACGGTATGTCGCTGACTGACAGCTAGGAAGGTTTGAAGTACACCGATAGTTACACGCTCAAAAACTCGAAGCAGAGCAAGGTAGATGTTGAGGCCAACGGCGGCATTTTCACCTTCGCCAAAGACGGCAAAAACGTTTACAGCGTTGAGTTCTACGTGTCGAACCGCGATGTGGTGTTCCGCTATAATCTTATGGCACAACGTCCTACGTTCTGTTGCGTTGTAAAGCAGGAAGCGTCGGGATTCCGTTTGCCCGAAGGCGCCACAACGTTCCTTTGCCCGCAAGCCACACCAATGGGCGGTTTTGCGCGCACCACACCGTCGTACGAGACGCATTACACTGTGGATGACGCACTTGGAAAGAACGGCTGGGGACAAGGCTACACCTTCCCGTGCTTGTTCAAGAATGCCGACAAGGGCTGGATTCTGATTTCGGAAACTGGCGTAAACGGGCGCTACTTCGGCGGCCGACTAATGGGTGGCAACGGCGGACTCTACACTATCGGCCTTCCGCAAGAGGGCGAGATGAACGGCTTGGGCTCTTCAACGCCTGGAATGACTCTGCCGTCGTCAACACCTTGGCGCACAATAACTTTGGGCAAAACTCTGGCACCGATTGTTGAGACCACGGTGGCCTTTGATTACGTGAAGCCGCTCTACGAGGCGTCGCAGGAATACAAGTACGGGCGCGGCTCGTGGTCGTGGATTATCGGAATGGACGGCAATACCAACTTCGATGTGCAGAAGAAGTATATCGATTTTTCGGCCGCAATGGGCTTCGAGTCGGTGCTGATTGACGCACTTTGGGACACTCAAATCGGCCGCGACAAAATCAAGGAACTGGCCGACTACGGAAAGCAGAAAAACGTGGGTATCTACTTGTGGTACAACTCGAACGGCTACTGGAACGACGCGCCGCAGTCGCCACGCGGAATTATGGACAACATAATCACCCGCCGCGCCGAAATGAAATGGATGCAAAGCATTGGCATTCGCGGAATTAAAGTCGATTTCTTTGGCAGCGACAAGCAACCGATGATGCAACTCTACGAGGATATTCTGGCCGACGCCAACGACTACGGTCTGCTGGTGATTTTCCACGGATGTACGCTTCCGCGCGGTTGGGAACGTATGTACCCCAATTTTGCGGCTTGTGAGGCCGTCCGCGCAAGCGAGAATCTGGCTTTCGGCCAAAACGAGTGCGACAATGAGGCTTTCTGCGCCACTCTGCACCCATTCATTCGCAATACCGTTGGCAGTATGGACTGGGGCGGCAGCACGCTCAACAAGCACTACGCCTACGACAACACCCACGGCAACACCCGCCGCACTTCCGATGTGTTTGCTCTGGCCATTTCGGTTATGTTCCAAACGGCTGTAAACCATTTTGCTATGGCGCCTAACAACCTTACCGACGCGCCTGCGTGGGCTATCGATTTTATGAAACAAGTGCCGACAACTTGGGACGAGGTGAAGTTTATCGACGGATATCCTGGCAAGTACGCCGTTCTGGCGCGCCGCCACGCCGACAAATGGTTCGTGGTTGGTATCAACGCACAGAAAGAGCCGCTGAAACTCAACTTGAACCTGCCTATGTTTGATGCAAATCAGACAGTCAAACTCTACAGCGATGACGCTAACTTGAATGGCAGCGTTAAAGATTTGAAAATAA
>JAGCFC010000007.1 GCA_017650325.1 Salinivirgaceae bacterium
ATTATCTTCCTTAACATCAACCTTATCGGCCGTCTTGTCGGTTGTGTTGGTGCGGATACGACTCGTTATTCGGTACTCGCCTGGCACGCTATTTATGGCGTTGGTTGAGGCCTCTAGCGTGTCGAGAATTTTGCGCACGCGGTCGAGGTTGTCGGACGGAATGGTTACGGATATCTTTCTGTTTTTCTGTAATTTGACTGTCAAAACATATTCGTTCGGCTTTTTCAATATTTGATAACAATCGTTTTGTTCTTTTTGGTGGAAAATGTACTCGCAGTCCATTTTTCGCATCTTATTCTTTACAAGCACTTTAACCGTGTTATCGTTTATCTGCTCTATTTTCTCTTGCTTGTCGAATTCGCGGTACAATTCCTTGCCTTCCTCAATCCATTGCGGGATTTTGCGGTCTATTTCGAGTAGGACTTCGGGGGAACACAAGCCTATCAAACAGTTGCCTCCATAATTAAACCACAACCTTACACACAACCTTATAGTATCACCTCTCATTTCAAACACCCTGTTGAAATTGATTTTGCAATTATCTAACACTCTTTGACACTCCGTCTCTCTCTCGTTTTTTAGAGCATCAGCAACCGAATCATACATAACGGGCAGCAATTGCCTATTTATAATTGCCGTGTCGGCAACCTTAAGTTCTAAATAATCTTTAACTACAGTCTGTCTGCTCGAATTGCTAATCAGTTGATTCTTCTCCAATTCATCGATTCTTTGTTGATTTTCAGCGCAGAGTGTTCGAAACTCCGCATTCCATTCGGGCATAGCGTTGTTGAAATTCCGCAATAATTCTGCGATATTGTCTGTTACATAAAAATCTAGTAAAGAGATAGTTCTGTCATAAAAATGTATGCCGTAGGCATCAAACTCAAAATCCACATTTTCCATTTTTATCCATCGTTGGAAGTCTTTCTTGTAGTAAATCAGTTCGGCCTCGGGTAACTCTTTGTTGAAATTGGCGATAAAATCGTCTATCCTTATTCTTTTTTCTATACGATTTATTACAGTATTGTCTTTGTCGGTTACTTCTTTTATTTTCTTTTTAAAAAACAACCATTTAAGTTGGCTTAAAATAGAATCTGTCGTGTAAGTCCTTATTTCGTTGAATAATTCTTTTGCGTTCATGGTCTTAAAGATTAAAGGGTTGAAAATGTTTGCGTTATCGATTATTCTTTCAGCCATTCTTCATTGCCAACACTTTGGAATTGAATTTTGACATTCATCGGAATGTTATTGACGGCTTCGATATAGGCTGAAAGAGAATCGAGCAAATTCCTTACTTTATTGGGATTGTTGGACTGAATATTTATAACCAACTTTCTATTTTTCTGCAATTTAATTTCTAAAACTAACTCTTTGGGCTTATTTCGTTTCCAATAGTTATATTCCTGTGCTTTCGCGTTGAGTTTATATTCACACCCCAATTCGTGCATCTTGCTTATTACAAGTGCCTTTGCCGAATTTTCATTTATCTGCTTAATTTTCTCACTCTTGGCAAACTCTTTCTCCAATTCTTTGCCTTCGGCAACCCACTGCGGAATGTTGCGGTCGATTTCAAGAATAACTTCGGCAGAATACAACCCCACCGAAACATTTGTTTTATTGGCAGTTATTTCCAATCTGAATTCTGGGCTTTGGAGAAGGTACCAGTCTTCGATTTTAAATGAAATGTTTTGCAGAAAATATCTTGTATTTTTGCATCTCATTCCATTGTCGTTCAGTGCTTTTAAAACAGACTCTTGCTTTTCGGGTAGTAGTTTTCTGTGCAAAAACACCGTGTCGCTTATCTTGATTTGCAAGTATTTTTTTGCGATATCAGTTTTGTCGCATCCTTCAAGTAGGCATTCTTCTTGGTATTTCTCGATTTTCTCTTTATTTCTAATGAGAAACGCACGAAATTCCGCTTCCCATTCTGGCATAGCGTTGTTGATTTTCCGCATAACCATAGAAATATCACCTGCAACTGATAACGTTGAATCTGAAATCGATTTATTATAAAAACGAAAGAAGTTTGTATATCTTTTATCTATCACAAAATCAACATTTTCCATTTTTACCCAGTGTGGTTCGTTGTATTTGTCACATACCAATTCGGCTTCGGGCAAATTGCGTCTCAAATTGTCAATAAAAGAGGTTTGTCTGTATGTATTTCCATCAGCCATAATCACCATTGCTGTGATATTGTTGTCTATTTCTTCCAATTTTCGTTTGAAAAACAATCGTTTAAGTAGTAACAAAGTACTGCTCGACAAGGTATCTTCCCAAGACTCATTTTTCAACATTTCAAATAATTCTTCCGCGTCCATAACATTTCTTTTTTCCTTCGGACGCGGCACGCCACGTCCATACAATTTTTCTAAAATTCTATCCAACAAGCACGGCCCGTTTTCGACATCCATTCGTTGTGCTGGTTGTACTCTTTTTCGCTGCGGCAAATCCAAAGCACCTTTGTTCGCATTGCGAAATCGACGCGGGGCTCGGGGGCGTAGCCATCGGTGAAAATCAAAAGACCGTCGTATTTGCGGTGGTCTTTCAGATAGTCGAAAACCTCCTGGAAACTTGTACCGCCGCGGCCTCGGACCTCAACCTTTGTGGGGCGTTTCTTGAAGGTGACAACCTCGCCTTGAAGGGCGGCATCGAACTGCACCACATCAATGGTTTCGACGCCATATTTGAAGAACCTCGCCACCACCGAATAGAACGCCTGCAAGGTCTTTGTGTCGATTGAGCCGCTCACATCGACGGCCACTAAGAGCCGCGCCGCAAGGTCGTAGCGGCTGCCCATCTGCGCGAATCCGCTGCGGCGGTTGGGGCGCATACGAGTCAGGTGCCGCTTGCTCGACAGAATGCTTGTGTGGAACGACGACAGCGCCTTGCGGTAGTCCATTTTCACCGCAAGCGAGGCAATAATCTGCTCCACAAGTTTGCCAGGCAGCGTGCCCCACTGAGTTGTGGTGCGGATAATCTCGTTGATTTCCTCGCGCCGCAACTCATCGTCCTGCCATAGTTCCACATTGTCGGCCAGCCAGTCGCGCAACATCTTCTGCATAGTTTTGTCCATTTCTCGGCCCAGTTGAAAATTACCCGCAAGCCAACGGTTCATTTTATCTGACAGTTTCTGCCAATTTGAGCCACCATTGCCACCTTTCGGTTCGGAATTAGATAAAGAACCGCCGCCCACTGAACTACTACCTGCCGAACCGCCTGAATTTGAATTGTTTGAGCCGTCAGAAGGTTCTCCGCTGCTATTGCTAGAAATAGAGCCGATTGATTGCGGCTCTGATGACGAATCATTATCAAGAGGCGGTTTGCAAAGTAACACATCCAACTTGTTGACATACCATTCATAGCATTCATTATTAGGTAGTTGAAAGTTGGCGGCTTTTGCGTATTGCACGCATTTCAAGTTGCAGTGCTGGTCAATCACCATATTGCTTCCAAGGCTCGCCGCCTCGGGCAAGCAGCCTTCGGGCAGACGCTCGTAGGGGTGTTTCAGCAGAAGGCGAATCATCTCAATCCGCAGCATTTCCTCCAACTCTGCGTTGCTTATGCGGCAGCCGGTAATCATTGCTGGATTGTACTGCACGCGCCCGCCGCCGCACCGCACGGGGCAACACATCTTGGTGTTCGGCTCCAACTGCTGAATACAAAAGATTTGGAATAACGCTGGTTCGGTCAGATACCACTGCTCGACAATATGTGTCAGTATTTCTTTCATTGTTAAAAGGTTAACGGGTTTAAAAGTTTAACAGGTTTAAGGTTTATCGTTTCGCTGTTGAGAGGGTTGAGTTTTTTTGACTACAGACTTCAGACAACAGACATCAGTCAGTTTTAAGCATCAATTTTTAATTTTTCACTTTTCATTCATCACTTATGCCTTTTGCCTTATGCCTTTTCAACTTTACTCTTTACTCATTTTACTTTACACGCATTTCATCGACTTCCGAATAGCTTCAGCACGCTGTTTTAGCCGCTCCACTCTATGGTTAATCTTCTCATTTTCACGTATCTGCAAGGTGTCGAACTGCTTGAGCAAATCGTAGAACTCACGCTTGTGGTTCGGTTGCAGCAAGTGGCTCATCTCGTGAAAGATAACGTGACGGACAAACTCCACATTGGTTGTCTTTGTCAGACTGCGGTTGAGCGTAATGTGTGGCGGATTTGTATAGCAGCACCAACCTAGCGCCCGTTTCAATTTCCGCACATACATCTTCGGCTTCTCTAATTCAGGAAACCGTCGGCTGAAAATCTCCCAGCAGTAATCGTATTCTTTTTGTAAATCAGTCATTGTTAAAAGTTTAGAAGGTTAAGTGCTTCGCGGTTTAGAAGGTTTAGTCTCTCAACTATCTAAACCTTCTAAACACTCTCAACTTTTTATGATTTCTAATTCCTAACTCATACATCCTAAATGATTTACAAGTTTTCAATAAATCCGATAATAGTTTCATACACAGAGGGAACTTCGGTAATGACGAACGAGAGGGCGTTTTTGTAAGTGTCCTTCTCGAAAAACGAGGCGAAGTGCGCTATCTCTTCGTTCTTTTTTGCCTTCTGCAACTCATCAATGTATTTCTTCAGATTCTCGGCCATAACTTTCTTTTGTTCAGGCGTTTGTCCACCAAGTTCAATGAATTGGAAAATATCCTCGTTCACCGTTGCCACCTCGTGCAACTTGTACTTTTTCAACTTATCCTTATGCTTTTGGAATTCGAGCAGAATATCTTTTCCCGACAGAAGCCGGCTTGTGCCCAAGAAAGACACAAACGCCTGCGTTGCAGCCGCGCCGACAATTCCGGCAAGCATCTTCTTATGCACCGATTCAAGATTGTCAATATTTGATATACAATCAGATACCTTCTTCCAGGCACGACGGTCGGGTGTTTTCTGAAGGCCACGGTCGAAGGTGCTGGTGGTGCCGTCGCTATCGAGAAATTTGGGCGTGGCGCGAATGAACTCAATAACGCGCGAGTCGAGTTTGTTCTCTGCAGCCCACATCAGCCATTCCGGCACCGACGGCTGGAAAGTGTAAATGTTAAAACGCGACACCAGTGCGGGGTCGAGGTCGGTGAGCTGGTACTCCTCGCCATCGTTCACGGCCGAAATCAGACGGCTTCCTTCGGGAAGATTCCGCCCAGCAAGTTTTCGGTTAAGTGCCAAATCCATAATGGTTTGCAGCACTTCTGGGCGGGCTCGGTTCAACTCGTCGAGGAAGAGCACCACGGGCTTTCCATCTACAGGGAACCAGTAGGGCGGCATAAAAATGGTGCGGCCAGTCTGCTCGTCCATTCGCGGCAAGCCAATCAGGTCGCCAGGGTCGCTCATCTGCCCCAGAAACAGAGTTACCACTTGCAAGCCTTGCCGCTCGTAAAAGCGTGTGAGAATCTCCGATTTTCCAATGCCGTGCTTGCCTACCAGCATCAGGTTCTGCTCCGCCGGCATCACCGACAGAATTTTTTGCAGTTCTTTACAATCTATTGCCATAGTTATACATTTTTAAAGTTTGACGGGACAAATAAATGGGCAACCTATGCGAAATTGCGGCAGAGGTTTTGGTAATTTCAGTTTTTGTTGATTTTTATCGCAGAGCGATAATCACACCTCCTCCTTCACCCATTTGTCACCAGAAAGCACTGGATGAATGCGGAAATTGCTCGGAATGCTGTAGATTGCATCTATATAGGCTGGCACTTCGTCACACACCTGCGCAATCTCATCCATTGTTAACGATTCGAATTGGCGCGTCAACTCGCGATTTTTGGATAAACGAACGATTATCTCCTCTAATGTCAATTCGAATGGAATGCCGTCTTTTTCTCCTTTTATCTTCTCTGATGTTATTTCGAATGGAATTCCATCTGCTTTACAATTATCCTTCTTATTATCGACCTTCTTGTCGGTTGTTTTGGAACGGGTATGGTTCTTTACACAATACTCGCCCGGCACGCTGTTGACAGCATCAACACACTGCGGAATACGGGCGAGTGTTCGTTTTAATGCGTCTACATTGTTTATTGGTAGTGGTATGCTGAATTTTCGGTTGTACAGCAATTTGATTTCTAGCAAGTGCTTTTTGAGTTGATACTCGCAACCTAACTCACGCATATGTTTTTTTGCAAGAGCAATAGCAGTACACTCGCTTATTTGCTTGATTTTATACAGTTTTCTCAATTTGTGTTGAATGGTTTTAACCTCCTCAATCCATTGCGGAATGCTGCGGTCGATTTCGAGAATGGTCTCGGCTGGCAAATTTTGGTGTGGCGATATACCAAAATTGGCAATATTAAATATCATTTTACCCCTCGGCCATCTTCCCTTTTCAATTGTAAAATTATTGCATCTGATAATCCAATCGTTTGGGATTGGATCACTTATAAAGGTAATACCATTGCGAGTGATACTTTCGGGTGCGGTTATTCGTTTTTCGAATGGGAAGCCTAATGCCTTCAATTTGCTTGCAGTTGCGCCACGTTCTCCGTAACACAAAAACTTCATCAGCTCTATTTTCTGTTCTAAATAATGGTATAAAATATCGTATCTTGGGTCAAATTTTCCAAATATAATGGCCTCGATTTGCCTGACATTTTCGCGACAGACGGTTTTAAACTCCTCATTCCATTTTGGAAGAGAATCGACAATTTTTTGATATACCTCATTCGGAATGGAATTGGTGATTTCTTGCAGTTTATGCTTCAAATCATCTTTTTTTGCATATAGGTGAATTTGTGAGGTATCGAAAACTTCAATACAATGAGTCTTGATATAACAGTGTACCCAATGATCTCTTAAATAAATTCCTAAATCCGTTTCTATCTGTACGTTACGTTGTGTTTTCATAATATAGTCAATAATGAGTGACGTAACCTTATTGAAAAGATACAATGCCTGTTCCGTCTTGGGCGTATATTGTATTTCCTTCAGTTTCTCCTCAATAAAAATATTGTGAAATTGCTTCCAATCGGGATTGTCATTCCTTTTTAATTTGACGATTAATTCATTAATTTCCATAGTGTTATGTTTTGTTTTTTGATTTTTAATTTCAGATTTCTGATTGATTTTCACCTCATCAATCCCACAAATCACGAAAGTGTTTGCAGAAAAGTTCCAGTCCGGTTTTCACAACGGTCTCCTCATCATTGGATGGTGTGCGGACACTCTTCATCAACTCAAAGGCGTCAATCATTTGCTGAATGGTATTGTTCCATTGGCGCATATCGCTGAAACCGACAGGAATGCAGTGTTTGTCCAACTCCTTGAATGTTTGCAGTCGGGGCGCTATCAGTTGCGCCAAAGTGTTGTCGGTATTCCAAACTTCCGCAATTGGATAATTGTGCTTATGGCTCCAATTGCCATTTGTTTCGTTGTTCTTTTTCATATGCCACTACAATTAAATGTGGCAAAAGAAACCGCGACCTCTGCCAAATTGCAGCAGAGAGTTTGAAAATTTTTGGATTTTTTCGCAGAGCGAAGAATGGGGGGATGCCCTTCGGGCAGAAATTTCAAGAAAATCGGAAAGAAAATTTTATAAAATTCTCGAAATCAAATTTCTATAAATTTTTCAATTAAAATTTGTTCAAATTTCTCGCGAAGCGATGCAATTATGGTGTCTTATAAGATTTTGACAGAATCGCCGAATTCTATCAATCGCGACTCACGAGCAATCTCCACACCTCCGCTGGTTAAAAGTGCGGCGTTGCTAAAGATTATCCCGTTTTTCTGGTAAAGACCATAACCATTGTGCGAATGACCGAACAGGTGCAGTCGCAGAGCAGACAATTCAAACACCTGATTCAGAATCTCTTGGCTGCCGTAATCACCAATGCCACAAGCCATTTCGCGGTCGAGAATGCCTCGCGGCGGCTCGTGCGTGACAAGAACTTGGGTATCAGACGGAATTGGGTTCTGATAATGCAGATAACCGGCGCCGTAGAACTTCACACCATCGATGGTTACATCGCGGTCTTGCAAAAAGTGAACGTTGGCGGGCAAATCCTCGATGCCGTCGGCCTCGTATAGACAAAAATCGTGATTGCCGCAGACGAAAATCTTGTGCTTATAAGGCAGTCCGATAAACCAATTAAGAAAATCGAGACACTCATCCTCCGTTCCGCGATGGCTGATGTCGCCACTATGCACAATCACATCGGCCTCGGGCAAATGGCCAATCTGACAGTGAAGACCGTGAGTATCGGAAAGATGTAAAATTTTCATTTTTGTTTGAGTTGGGTAAAAATGCAGCGTCGCCGATTTTTTCGGCGGCGCTGCGATTTGTAAAAATTTTTATTTACCCCATTTATAAATCATCATCGAAAAATACTGATATTTCATCATCATCATATCCTTCCGGGTACATCATATCCAACATCTCTGTTTCAATATCTTTCTTCTTGCTGCGTGGTAATTCGAAGTAATAGTTTATGCCTTCTTTTTCTATCTTTTCATATAGAGTAATTAGAACTTCTCGTTGCCAATCTTTTGTGTATCGTGTTCGCATTTTGTCATAGTTTTTGTCAAAATCTTCGCTATCGCAATTAACACAACCTCTAATAAAAATATCACATTCCCAAGAATCTGGTTCTCCATATTTCGATGCAATGTCATATAATTCCGCTGTTAGCCTTGATTTTTCTTCTTTTTTTTCTTGAAAAAACTCGAATGTGATTGATTCTGCATATTTTTTTGCATAAATAATTGTTTTCCCATTTGCAATTTCTTGCTGATATAATTCAGAATATTGTATAGATTTTTTTTCTATGTCCAAAGAATCGTAACCTTCAGATGATATCATTTTGACATATATTTCTTGTGCAATAACATCATTCAACAAGGATTCTGCGTGTTTTTTCAATTCGCTCATTGCATATTCTTTATCACGAGAAGCTAATTCTGCATATACATCGGATGCAACATAAAAATTTCGGTAGGGAAGTTCCGTTTTTTTATCAGCGTAAAGGTCGGCCCAATCAAGACTATGCCCCATTTTTAGTTGGCCATCCACTATTTCCTTTGACGTTGGTAGGATTTTTTTTTCTTCCATAATTGTACGATTTGAGTATTAAACTTTTCCGCGAAGGATATGTTTTTGATTTAGAACACAGATTTAACTGATTAATATGAGTATTCACCATTTTTATTAACAAAACTTCTTGCTATTTCATACGCAGTCTGATAATCTCCTCTATTGTGATAATATTTGTATGCATATTTTATTACAGAAAAAACTCCGCGACCTCCATCTTCTGAATATTTAGCATTACCCGTTCTAAAACCATTCATATTGAATAACCTTCCTAAATCTCCACCATACATAACAGCATTGCTTAAAGTTAGAGAGTGTGCAATACTTGCCATTAATTGATATGGTTTATCAGGATTTCTTATAAAATCCTCAGTAACAATGTTCCAATCTTTATTTGATTTGGGCAAAGCGTCCCAAATGTGATAGTTTTTAATGGATTCAATTAGAGTATCAATATATGCATCTTGTCCATATCCGCTGAATTGTCCCATCCAACGCGGGTGCGGCAAAAGAAAAACGTGTGTTAACGAATTGCGCAGATAATAGTATGTGTATTGGGGGTTTTCGTGTTTGAGTTTCAAAACGTTGTTTTTTTGTTTTGCATCAACCCCATAGATACGACTAATCTCTTCATCATTTACTATATATTCTTCAGCAGCCTTACAAAGCACAAAAATAACTTTGGGTGCACAAAAGTTCACAACACGTATTAAATCATCAAACTTTTTGCTCGCTCGTTTTACTGCGTTCCAAACATTAATATCGACTCCATTATGTTCGCACGTGACGCCAAACCGTTCAATCGCATTAGAATTACACCAAATAATGCTTTTTAGTATTGAACGAGACGCTGCGTCATTTTCATCATAGACAAGTTTATCAAGGTCGGTATTATAAAACTTCGCCAAAAATTTGAATATAAATCCCCAAAATGTTGCATTCCAATTACTTATCCACTCAATTGGCTGATAAGTATTGATACGGTTATCTCCATTCACCAAATACTTGTTGGCATCCTGCTTCATTAAATCTTCCAACGAATCCCAACCGTAAGTTTCCATACCACAGAACACAAATTTGTACTTTGCTTCTTCGTAGCATTCACCCACACAAGGGAAATGTGGTCCTGTAACATTTTGCAGATTTAATCCTCTGATTTCTTTTTTGAAATCTTCAATTAGCGGTTCGTACTCCGCTTTTCTTCTTCCAATAATATCGTCCATAACTAAGGAATTTTAGTTGTTACTAAAGTCATTTCCGCAATTTACAAAAATTCCAATTCATACCACACCTTCAACTTTGCTTTTCAGCCTTTTGCAATTCCCAAAAACGCCCGACTATCTTACAGAAATACGAGAATGCGGCGTCAAAATCGTTGGCATCAAACCATTCAAGCATTAGTTCGCCGCCCCTTTTCCACGACAATAAATCACTTAATTCCCGCGCCATATCATCAGTTATGCGCCTACCATCTACATAGTCTTTAGTGGTAATTCTTGCAAGACAAAAAAGTTTTCGTTTGTCTTTCCCTATACTGATATTGTAATGTGTGCCATTGACAGCAACCTCAACCCACATTCCATCTTTATCCTTGAACGACTGCTGCGCCAATTCGGGGAATCTGGCAGTAAATTCGCTATACCACTCGCCAACAACACGTTCAAACACAACCCGATATATCTTTTTAATCGATTTTAACTCGTCTTCTCTCTGCACAATTTCTTTTTGAAGTTTTGCTGTCCGCTCTTTGTCGGTTTTGCATTTGTCGAGTTCGAGAGAGTTTAACACATTAAAATCTTTCATAATCAACCATTTTAAAATTCAACATCCATAAAGTTAAAAAATATTCCAATTCATTCTACTATTCTTCGCCGTCCACACGATTCGTTTCGCACTTGGGTAGCGTAAATGTCGATTTGCACACTTGCTGACTGCCAATATATTCCGCAACTTGCTTAATTTCTGCTGCATCGGCGAAAGCGCATTGCACTCGTGTGAGAACGTTGCAACCCACCGAAATCAGCATATCGCCACGACCAATCAGTTGGGTGGCGCCCGGAGCATCAAGAACGGTGAGCGAATCCATATTACTCAACACCTTGAAGACGACGCGCGAAGGGAAGTTGGCTTTTATCAGACCTGTGAGGACATTATTTGTAGGCCTTTGCGTTGCGATAATCAGGTGAATGCCAACCGCATCTCCCAATTGTGCTAAACGGGCGACGGGCATTTCAATATCTTTTTCAAGAGTCATTATCAAGTCAGAAAATTCATCTATAACCACAACAATATAAGGCATATAGCCATAACCATTACTTGGGTCGAGTTGCCCGCAGACAAACTTTTCGTTGTACTCTTTAATGTTGCGGCAAAAAGATTTTTGTAGCAAGTTGTAGCGGCTGTTCATCTCAAGAAAAAGCGACTGCATTGTATCCGCTGCCTTCCATCTATCTGTAACAATGACAGTTTCGTCATCGGGCAGTTTGGCCAAAAATTGTTTTTCTACCAACTTGTATGGCGATAGTTCCATTCTTTTAGGGTCGAATAGCACAATCTTCAGTTGCTCGGGTGTTTTCTTGTAGAGTAACGACATCAGAATTGTGTTGATTGCCACCGTTTTACCTTGCCCAACAGCTCCTGCCAAAATCAAGTGCGGCGCTTTTGCCAAATCGAACACAACTGTCTCGTTGTCAATGGTTTTGCCAATGGCCACAGGCAACTCAAAATCCGATTCCTGAAACCGTTTCGACCCAATCACCGAGCGTAACGTTACCGTTTGCGGCTTACGGTTTGGCATCTCAATGCCGATTGTTCCTCGCCCAGGAATCGGCGCAATAATGCGAACGCCAAGTTCGGCGAACCCAAATTCAATATCCTCTCTTAAATTATTGATTTCAGAGATTTTAACATTATTTGTCGGCACTATCTCGTAGAGCGTCACTGTTGGACCGACGGTGGCTGAAATCTTGTCAACTCCGATTTTGAACATATCTAGCACCTCTAAAATTCTGTTTTTGTTGGCTATCAAATCCTCTTCGGTCACAGCCGAATCGTCCTGCTTGTAGTCGTTAAGTAGGTCGATTGGCGGCAAATGATAGTTGTTGCCACTAATATTTTGATTTTCAAAATATTTTCTTTCCATAATCTCAAATTTTTAAAGTTTCACATCAATAAAATTAAACATTATCCCAATTCATTTCTACTCCTTCAACTTTGCTTCTCTGCCTTTTGTAATTTCCCAAAACGCCCGACTATCTTACAGAAATACGAGAATGCGGTATCAAAATCGTTGATGCCAAACCCTTTACTTATAATATTTTCTCGTTTCCACCGATAAATTTGGGGATATTCTATTGCCAGTTCATCGATTATGTGCCTATCCTTTTTGGGGTCTTTAAGTTTAATCATTGTCAAGCAGTAAAGTTCATTTCTGTTTTCGTCTTTACTGATAATAATAGCGCAGTGTGCACTATCAAAATCAACAATCACTTGTATATAATCGTCAAGTTTTAACGACTTTGGTACCAAATCGGGGAATTTAGTTGCGAACTTATTGTACCATTCGTCAACAATTCGCCCAAACACATTCCGATACGTCTCTTTAATCGGGTTCAATTCGGCCTCCCTTCGGGCAATTTCTTCTTGAAGTACAGCCGCACGCTCCTTGTCAGTACAGCATTTGTCGAGTCCAAGAGAGTTTAATGCATTCAAATCTTTCATAATCAATTTCTTTTAAAGTTATACAACTAAAAAAACAGCGCCATTCATCGAATGACACTGCAAGTCTAACTTCTACCTATGCCAAATGGTGGCAGAGCTTTCGAAAAAAAATTATTCAAAATTCTCGCAAAGCGATAAAAACCGCCTCACGCTATCGGGTCGCCACAGAATGGCCTGCGCTGGCACCGCTTACACTCGCTACCGCGCCATACCTTGTCGAACTCCTCAATGGCGGCATCCACGAGTTGCGGGTCGTCGGTAAGAACTCCGGCTTCGAAGTTACGCCGTCCGGCCGCTTTCATTCCCATTCCGGCACCCGTAAGGTTGGCGCTGCCAATGTAGCAGGTCGTCTGGTCGATGACAATGATTTTGAAATGCACACGCGGACAGAGTGCCCTCTCCAAACTCTTGGCAAGAATAGGATAACGGTCGAAATCGTCGCGGAAATTGTCGCCTGGCTCTTTGGCATGGATGAGCCGCACTTCAACGCCTCGTCCCAACAAATAGGCCAACACACCAACAAAAGGCTTCTCCTGCGCGCCCTGCTTCACATACATATCTTTAATGTCAGCTGTGCCAATCCAAAGCGAGCGCTGAGCTTTTGCCGCAAGGGCAATCACAGTGCTGTAATGTTCGGTGTCGGTGATTATTTGGGTTGGCATAGTTAATTTTGAATGAAGAATTCAGAATTTAGAATTAATTAGGATTTAGCTCACAAAATTTCCCTCGCAATCCATGCGCAGGCTTCGGCATCGGCCAAAGCGTGGTGGTGGTTTTCGAGATTATAGCCACACGCTGCAGCCACTGTGTGAAGCTGATGGTTTGGCAATTCTTTTTTGAAATGCCGACGCGAAGCCACGCAAGTACAGAAGAACTGATAGTCCGGATAATCCATCCGATAGGTTTGGAACACGGCTTGCAGACACCCCCTGTCGAATGCGGCATTGTGCGCCACCAGCGGCAAGCCTTTGATTTTCGGCTCTATCTGCGCCCACACATCAGGAAAGACGGGGGCATCTTCGGTGTCCTCTTGCGTAAGCCCGTGAACCTGCGTGCACCAATAGTTATAGTAGTTGGGCTCGGGATGGATGAGCGAGTAGAAACTGTCTACAATCTCGCCACCACGCACAATCACCACGCCGACACTGCAAACACTTGTTCGCGAACCATTTGCAGTTTCAAAATCAATAGCCGCAAAATCTGTCATACATCAGAGTCCGTCATTTGTATTTTTTGGCCATTTCGGTGATGATACGCTTAATCTTATTTCGAAGAATTGGTGGCTCAAGCACTTCTACACCACTGCCGTTACGCAGAATCTCTTGCTCAAAGTCGTAAGTCTCACGCAGTCGGTAACTGAAGATACTGTATTCCTCATTGCGTTCATCCTCATTTTGCGATTCATGCAACGGCAGGCTGCGTATATAGTTCGCTTGTGAGGCCGAAACCTTCAACTTTACTGGGAAAATCTCGTTGTTATTCTCTCCTGAAATAATTATGCCATAACAGCCGTCGAAATAGACCGAAGCATTCCAGTCATCAGGCATTTCAAACTTTTTGTCGGTAATGCTGATTTGTTTGATGCGGTCAAGCGAATAAACCTTCACCATATCTGATATCTTATTAGCCACCAGATACCACCGCTGACGGAATAGTTTTAGGCAGTAAGGCTGTACGTTGAAGGTCCTTTCCCCATCATCATCGTATTTCTGATAGGTGATTTTGAGCACATGGTTCGACTTTATCGCTTCAACAATGGTCTGCAGATAGAAATGGCCCGACGGCACGTTTTCCAGCACAATTCGGTCTCTGACGTTTTGACAATCCAACAAGGTGTTGCCCACACTGAAGGTGTTGTAGAGCCACGCCTTGATGCCGCAGCCGTTTATAACATCTGGATTTTCAATATAATAGCAGTACTCTCCGCAATTCTCATTGGCAATGTCGATGCCGAACATGTCGGCTATGCCGTCACGCCAGTTGTTTAACGTGCGTTTGGGAAGGTTCGCACCATGACTGAAATCGGTTCCCACCCATTCATTGTTCAGTTTTTTGTACGAAATCTTACCCCATCTTAGGATGGTGTCGATTAACCATACATATTTGTTAATCAGGTTTTGTCCTTTGTCGTTGTTCGCCATATCTGTTTTTTGTGTAAAGATATGATAATATGCGCCAAATGATGGAGTGGGGGAAACGTTTTTTTTTCGCGGATTTTTAGGAGTAGAATCCTCAATCAGATTTTACCATGATTAAAGTCCGGACTCCATTACGCTATTCAGCCCTCACGATTTCTGGGATGTATGTCTTCGACGGAATTGTGAGTGGTATCGACTCTGTTGAGACGTTTCCAGCATCCAAACCCCACGCTGACACGTCGGTCAGGCCCATACGCTTGAGCGGGTAGTATAGCGTGAGTACCAGCCGCTCGCCGAATGATAGGTCGGCTTGTTTGGGCACGCGGCGCTCGATGTGGATGATTCGGAAGTCGGCGGAAATGTTGTGCTTTCGCAACGACGGATACGAACTGCGCAGATCGAGACCATCCTCGCCAAGGTGCGCCACCACTTGCTTGAAATAATCGTAGATGCGCGGCTGCATTTTGAATCCCAGGAAGAAATCGATACGGATGACCTTGTTTGGCACCAGATGTTCAACCTTATACTCGAGAGTGTAAGGCGTGTCGAGAATATCGACGTGCAGCAACCAATATACATCGGCGCGCTTCGGAATACGGTGGACAATGCTGTCCATCACCTTCGCTTCGATGTCGGTTTTGTAGTTGGCGTGGGTGGTGTAAACAAGATTTGTGGCGTATTTCGGCAGAGTCTCATCCTCGCTGATGTCTTTTATCACCGGAAGGTAATCACCTATCTTTGTGAATGTTATGAAACGGTTGCGGATGCGGCGGCCGATGTAGAGAATCACCATTATGAGTGTCAGAATGGTGGCTAGCATTGTGGTGAACCAGGCGCCGTGGGTGAATTTGTGCAGGTTGGCTGCAAAGAACGAGCCTTCAATCACCAGATAGCTTATCGCGAAAAGCGCAATGGCCCACATCGGCTTTTTCTTTTGATAGAGATGGAACACCACAAGCGTTGAGGTCATCAGCATTGTGATGGTGACGGTGAAACCGTAAACGTTCTCGAGCGCGGCCGAGTTGCGGAAGTGGAACACCGAGAAGATGCAGCAGCCGTACACAATCCAGTTGATGGTGGGCACGTACATCTGTCCGATGACTTGCGACGGATATTTGATTCTGATTTTCGGCCAGAAGTTGAGCGATATGGCTTCGCTAATCAGTGTATATGAGCTTGTTATGGATGCTTGACAAGCCACAATGGCCGCCATAGTGGCCAGCACGATGCCAACCGGTAGGAACCATTCGGGCATAATGGCATAGAACGGATTCACGCTGCCGTCGATGCTGTCGGCATTGTTGATTATCCAAGCGCCTTGACCCATATAGTTCATTATCAGCATCGTCTTGACAAACGTCCAGCTTGCCTTGATGTTTTTGATGCCGCAGTGGCCAAGGTCGGTGTAGAGCGCTTCGGCACCGGTTGTGCAGAGGAAAATGGCGCCCAGCAGAAGTATTCCCGACGGATGGTTTGCCAGCAGCCTGATGGCGTAGTAGGGGTTGAAGGCCTTTAAAACCATCGGGCAATCGACAAGATTGATAAGACCCAGAACACCTAACGTACTGAACCACACCAGCATTATCGGACCAAACGACCGCCCCACGGTGTTAGTTCCAAACTGTTGGATGAAGAACAAGAACGTGATGATTACCACGCTGATAGCCAGTACCGGCAGATGTGGGTTCATTATCGACAGACCTTCAACGGCCGACAGCACTGTAATTGATGGCGCGATAACCCCGTCGGCAAGCAGTGAGCAGCCGCCAATAATGGCAATGATGAACAGCTTGCGGTGGTTTTTACGCAATAGTGCGAAAAGCGAGAAAATGCCACCTTCGCCGCGGTTGTCCGCCTTCAGTGTTATGAAGACGTATTTTACTGTAGTTTGCAGAGTTAGCGTCCAGACAATGCACGACAGTGCTCCGATGATAGTGTCGGTTGAAACTGTACCGATTGATGCCAAAATTGCTCTGAAAACATAGAGCGGCGAGGTTCCGATGTCACCAAAGATGATACCCAGGGCGACAATGGCACCCACTAAACTCAAATTCTTTATCTGGCTTGATGAACCTTTCATATATTATTATGATTCAGTATGTTCCCCCCAAAAAAACAGCAGACATTTGCTTTGTTTTCAAGTGCAAATATAATTTGCTGCCAATCAATTTTATTTTTATCCGTATTCTTTTTGACGATTTTGAACTATCTGAAATCAATCTTGTTGTCTATTTTGCTGTTATTGTTTGTTTTATGCGCATGGAAACGATTCCGAAGACTAAATCAAACTTTTGCAGTACATGCTATGGCTGTTTGAAATTTTGTGACGAGGCCATAGGCTCTATACCTATTTATATATATGTGACCTTATTGTCTTTGTTAGGAACGATTTGTCGTAAGACATTTTTGGTAACCTGATATGACTATTATTTGAGATTTTTAGTCGCCAAGCACCATAATCTCGCCGATAATTCGTGTGTTTTTTGGTCTCAGATATGCTCAAATAGCAAGATTTCTGTGCCTTGAGGAAGATTTTGCGAGGGTTAACGGCCGTATAATCAGACTCATATATTACAATTAAATTTTCTTTGAAAAAAAGTGTTATACCCCTTGCGGAAAAGGAAAAAGCATCTACTTTTGCACCCGCTTTCGAAAGGGAGCGAGTTCTAAAACGGACCGGGGGGGAATCAGGGAGTGGGAATGAGGAGCGGGGAGCTAACGCCGCCCGGTTCGAAAAAAAGATGAAAAAGTTCTTGTGAGTAACGGAAAAGGCATTACATTTGCAGTCCGTTTCCGCGAGGAAAAAGATAGGGCCTTCG
>JAGCFC010000065.1 GCA_017650325.1 Salinivirgaceae bacterium
ATGACCATAAACTCCGACAGCACACGCTTCTATATTAACGGCGGCAGCGGTGCCAAAGGAAACTTCGGTGTTGACGGCCTTGAGGGCGACTCAAAAGATGGTACTGGCAACGGCGGCTTTGCCGTTAGCGGCCGTGGCGGCACAAAAGGTAATGGCAACGGCAATCTATTTAATATCGACCTTGCAACTGATGCACAAACACTCAACGGAGTAAACCGCATCTACTGGTATCCCGAGAGTAACGCCTTTATGGCTGGTAATCTGCTAGTTGAGCGTCCAGACGATGTGGGTGAAAACTCATTTAACGCTGGATACCAGAACAAAGCAAAAGGCAAGTGGTCGCAGGCGTTTGGTTTCAGATCGATAGCCACTGGTGAGACTTCAATAGCCATAGGTTACCAAGCAATAGCCAGGGGCAAAAGTTCGTTCTCTTTCGGTAGAAATACAGATGCTGAAGGCGAAAATTCCGTGGCAATTGGATCGGGTGCTGTTACTGAACAAGTAGCGAAAAACTCTGTGGCATTTGGTAATTCAGCATTTGCCAGAAATGAAGGTAGCTTTGCTTTTGGAAAAGAAGCGTATTCATCAGGCAAGCATAGTTTCGCTTTTGGTGGAGGTGGTGATGGCACTATTAACGTTTTTTTTGAGTCCATCCCTGGACCGAGTGCATCGGGCGACTATTCATACGCCTTTGGCCCGGGTGCCCAAGCCACACAAAAAGGAGCAATAGCTATAGGTTTTAAGGCAGAAGCCACAGGGGAATTCTCCACTGCAATTGGTAATGCCAAAGCCAAAGGATATTATTCTATGGCAGTTGGTATTGGAACCATAGCAAATGCAGGTGAGTTTGCCATTGGTAGCTATAATACGGATTATAATCCATCTCCTGGACCAGATACCAAGTACAGGCAGTTTGTTATTGGTAGTGGTTCTGGTGATGACCATAGAGCCGATGCGCTTGTTGTTTATACGAACGGTGACACAGAAATAAATGGCGATTTAAAAGCCGAAGTGACAACACTAGACCGTTTGATAGTTAAAGATGATGGAGGAGAAAACTATGGAAATGGATATGGAGTAGGTTCATCATTAATTCCATGTACCGTTTTTTCCGAAAGTTATGATTTGGGACGTGATCATGCTCGATGGGGAAATGTTTATGCGTACAATATTAACGCCAATGGTACTGTAACCATAAGCGGTAATCTTACTGTTTCGGGCAAAGTGGCTTCCGCATTAAAGCCTAATGCAACAGGTCTTAATTTGGGCGACTCTGACAATCGTTGGGGTAGCATTTATGCGAATACTATCAATACTACTGGACAGGCAACCGTGGGCATCCTTTCAACAACCGGCGCAGCAACCGTTGGAAGCCTTTCAACAACTGGTACAATATCGGGTGGTGCTATATCTGGAACAAGCCTTTCAACAAGCGGTAATCTTACTGTTTCGGGCAAAGTGGCTTCCACATTATTGCCCAATACATCCACCCTTAATTTGGGTAACTCCAACAATCGTTGGAATGGAGTGTATTCTACCTCACTCAACACCAACACAATCTCTGCATCAACCAATACCATTGCAGGCGAGTTTAGTTCAACGGGTAAAGATTATGGAACTTCAGGTTTTTATTTTGGAGGGACAAAATATACCAACACTATAGCAAACGCCATATATGCAGATGCAAGTAGTGCTGGCACATCAAGTGCCGGTGCCACTAATTTCGGCATATTTGCATACGCTTCGGGCAATGGCGCTTCATCGAGTTATAAGAATAACAATTACGCGATATATGCAAAAGCCAGTGGAAGTAATGCCAACAACTATGCCGGATATTTCGACGGTGCAGTAACCATTACCGGTGCCACAACACTATCTGGCGCCATAACAGTAGGCGGTAGTATTACACCAACCTCTAGTTATAATTTAGGTGGAACCGACAACCGCTGGTATTGTGTCTATTCGTCAACTATCAACACCAGTGGAAAAGCAACCGTTGGAAGTCTTTCAACATCTGGCACAGCAAGCGTGGGTAGCCTCTCAACAAGCGGCACAATATCGGGCGGTGCTATATCTGGTACAAGCCTTCTTACAACAGGCACAGCAAGCGTTGGTAGCCTTTCAGCATCAGGCGAAATATCAGGCGGCGCAATATCAGGTTCAAGCCTCTCAACAACCGGAAATCTGTCGGTTTCGGGCAAGGTGACAACATCATTGAAGCCGAATTCAAGCCTTAATTTGGGTGGTACAGGTACAAACGAACGTTGGAATTATGTTTATACTTCATATATCAATGCCAGCAATTCAGCAACCGTAGGCAGCCTCTCAACAAGCGGCACAATATCGGGCGGTGCTATATCTGGTACAAGCCTTTCTACAAGCGGTAATCTTTCTGTTTCTGGCAAAGTGGCATCAACTCTGAAACCATCTGCTGCAAGCTATAATTTGGGTGGTACAGGTACAAACGAACGTTGGAAATATGTTTATGCACAAATTGGTAATTATAGTACAAGTGCTGAAACCACATCCTTAACTGTGACTAATACTAGTTCCAGCAATTATACTAATGGCATATCTGCCTCAGCTTCCTATGGCTATAGAGTTTCTACAGGAGTATCAGGTATCGCTAACTCAGCAACAGGAACTAACATTGGTGTATATGGAGAAGCTGACGAACAAAGAAGTGACGGAACCCATTACGGAGTGAAAGGATACGCTAATGGGGCTTCGGAAAATTATGCGATATATGGTGAGGTAGAAGAAAGCAATTATTATACAAATTATGCCGTTTGGGCCGAGGGGCCTGCAGGTGGTACAACGTCTTGGTGGAATAGCAGCGATGCACGTTTGAAAAAAGATGTTCAGACACTCAACGGAGCGCTGGACAAGGTGCTTAAACTGCGCGGCGTAACCTACTACTGGAAGAGTAACGAGGAACGTGGCGATAGCATCTACCTCCATTTGGATAACAAAAAGCACATTGGTGTTATTGCCCAAGAATTGGAACAAGAATTCCCCGAATTAGTAAACACCGGCAGAGGCGGCTACAAAACAGTTGAGTATGCAACACTTGCACCAGTCCTCATCGAGGCCATCAAAGAGCTGAAAGCCGAAAAAGACGAGCTGAAAGCCGAGAAGGATGCCCTCGAGGCGAAGGTTGAGAAACTGGAGGCACAAATGCAGGAGATATTGGAGAAATTAGGAAAATAACACCGTAGGGACGCAAACATTGCGTCAGCATAACGCACCGCGTGTGCATTCAAAGGCCGGGAATCCCGTTGGGGTTTCCGGTTTTTTGTGGGGGGGAGAGTTAGTAACCGCGTTTGTTTTTGCGAGCTTGCGTCATGCGCTCGCGGAGTCCACCCTGGTCGAGAAAATCTTGTTCTAACCGGCGAATCTGCTGGTCGAGCAGATAGTTGCACTGGTGAATCTGGCATATAATTATGTTGGCACAGGTAATTCCAGGACGAGTTTCCAAGAATTCACGATAGGTTTCAAAGGATTCGTCTTTGCTGTAGGCTAATTTCCTGACATACAGAGCTTGTTTGCTGTCTTTATCCCAAAGGATTCCTTTGTTGTTTCGGATAAAGTCTTTGTAATCTTCCAAGAGTTCTTCATTGCTTGCGCGGGCCACGTTGGTGAGTTTAATCTCGGTTTCTTTAGAGGCCCCGGAGGCCATTGAGCCTTCGATGATGTTTTGTTTGCCAGAGCGTGCGGCTTGTATCATTTGGTCGACAGTGCGGTCGCGCGAATCCATAAACCGCCTGCAGAACAACACTGTGGAGGAATACACTATCAGAGCTTTTTTGTAGGACAAAAGTTCTTGATAGTTGCCGTGTGGTGGAATGAAACCTTGTTCTGCCATAGGTGCGCTTTTTGCAAATGTGGGGATTTTATTTGTTTGAGGCAAGTGTAAATATGTCGGATTTGTCGTATAGGACTGATAAACAGGGTGGAGAAATGATGCGCTCGAGGCCAATGTGGAAAAACTGGAGGCGCAAATGCAGGAGATATTGGAGAAATTAGGAAAATAACACCGTAGGGACACAATGCTTGCGTCAGCATAACGCACCGCGTGTGCATTCAAAGGCCGGGAATCCCGTTGGGGTTTCCGGTTTTTTTGTGGGGGGGCGTGTTGTGGGTTGCGCCCTACAGGGCGGAAATTATTAGAAAATCGATTCAAAAATTATACAAAATTCTGAAAACCAATTTTTTATAAATTTAATTCCAAATTTTGTTCAAATTTCTCGCGCAAGCGACAACAAAAACCAAAAAAACGCCTGCGTTTTAAAAATTCCGTGTTTTCCGTGCCTTCCGTGGCAAAAAAACGGCCTTGCGCATAATCAAAAACCCCTCCCGCCCCCACAAAACTGCGCATTTCCAACAAAAATCATTAAAAATCGAAAAAGATTGTTGAAAATTGCTGAAAGTCTTTTACTTTCGCCGTTCGAAAAATTCTATTCGTTAAAAGCGGTAAAAGTTTAATTAAAAACAAAATAAAATGGCACAAATGAATTTTGGCGGTGTTATTGAGAATGTGATGACCCGCGAAGAGTTTCCATTGGAAAAAGCACGTGAAATATTAAAGAACGAGACCATCGCCGTTATCGGTTATGGTGTTCAAGGCCCCGGCCAGTCGCTCAACCTGCGCGACAACGGCTTCAACGTAATTGTTGGCCAGCGCGAGGGCAAAACTTACGATAAGGCTGTTGCCGACGGTTGGATTCCGGGCAAGACTCTCTTCTCGATTGAAGAGGCTGCCGAAAAAGGTACAATTGTAATGTGCCTTCTGTCGGATGCCGCTGTAATGTCGGTTTGGCCGTCATTGAAGAAGCACCTGAAACCGGGCAACGCCCTCTACTTCTCACACGGTTTCGCCATCACCTGGAACGACCGCACAGGCGTTGTTCCTGCAAAAGACATCGACGTTATCATGGTTGCACCGAAGGGTTCGGGTACATCACTCCGTACAATGTTCCTCGAGGGCCGCGGCCTCAACTCGTCATACGCTGTTTACCAGGACGCCACCGGCCGTGCAATGGACCGCACCTTGGCTCTTGGCATTGGCATTGGCTCGGGCTATCTGTTCGAGACCACATTCCAACGCGAGGCTACTTCTGACCTTACCGGCGAGCGCGGCTCACTGATGGGCGCCATCCAGGGCTTGCTGCTGGCTCAATACGAAGTTCTGCGCGAGCACGGACACACCCCGTCAGAAGCATTCAACGAGACTGTTGAGGAGCTGACACAATCGCTCATGCCGCTGTTCGCAAAGAACGGCATGGACTGGATGTACGCAAACTGCTCGACAACCGCACAGCGCGGCGCACTCGACTGGTTCCCGCGTTTCCACGATGCTGTTAAACCTGTTCTCGAGTGGCTTTACTTGTCAGTTAAGACCGGCAACGAGGCTCAGATCTCAATCGACAGCAACTCGAAACCCGACTACCGCGTTGGTCTTGAGAAAGAGCTTAAAGCACTGCGCGAGAGCGAGATGTGGCAGACAGCCGTTACCGTTCGCAAACTGCGTCCGGAGAACAATTAAGAATAGAATGTTATCATAGGAATAAGTTTGGGTTTGTTTGAAAAGCCGTCTTCCAAAAGGAGACGGCTTTTCTTTTACGCCAAAAATGACTTTTTGCATGTTCAGGTGCTATCCGTTTCTGACACAAAAACAACAAAGGTTGTACTGCAACATACTTTTTTATGATGTCGTTGGAAAATAAAGAAACCAGCCGTCGGTGAATTAATTATCAGCCGTAATAATCGAAAAAAAGTACGCACACGTTTTCGTAAAATTCTGCTAATCAACGGGTGAACCATATTCTTGCTGATTACCACCATATTTGAACCGAAAGCCGCCGAATTTTAAATGCCGCTTTTTGTGCTGTTTTTTCTTTTCACATTTGCGCTGTTGAAAAAATAGTTGTTAAAGAATATTACTGAGTTTTATAGCGGCTTAATTTTGCATCGTGGATTTAAAATTATAGGCTTATGAGAAAGAAACGGATTATCAGCATTGTAGCAATTGCAGTTGTAATGTTTACAGTTGTTGTGTCGGCAACATCAATCTTGAAAAGCAGCGACAACAAAGTTGTTGTTACCATCAGGGGAAATGTCAAAAACGTAACCTACAACGGACATTTACAATCATCAATAGGCTACACTGTCGAGACGAATTCGAAAGACTACACAACTGAGGATTTCGTTTGCTATGCAACCGACTCGGTGAGCGCCACCAATGTCGGAACGTACGCCATGGGCATTAGCAGCAGAGATTTCTGCAATGTCAATCCCGAATTCAAAGAGGTTGTTTTCGTAGTCGTTGACGGAAGCCTGTCGATTAGCGACGCCCCGTCGGATGATGAAAAATAAGATGGCGCAACCGAAACCCAATACCGCTAACATACACAACTAATTATAGACAAAGGCCGGCGCAACAATCTGCACCGGTTTTTTTATGCCCAAATGCGAAGGGGGATTTTATTGGGGGGTGGGGGTTGGGTGTTGGGGGTTGGGTGTTGGGGATTGGGTGTTGGTTTTTACCATAGATGGTTGCGTTATTCGGACGTGGCAGTGCCGCGGTTTTGTTTTTGGTGTTGGGTATTGGGGGTTGGGTGTTGGTGCAATTTGTTTTGATGACGGACAATTATGTTATTCGGACGTGGCAGTGCCGCGTCCCTACTAATCACTAACCATTAATCATTCCCCCTTTTGCCTTATGCCTTGTAACTAATCATTAACCATTCCCCCTCCCCCTTACGCCTAATGCCTAGTGCCTAGTGCCTAGTGCCTAATGCCCCCATTTTTCTATTTTTCATTTACGTTTTTATTTTACCTTTGCGCCCGTTGTGGAAAGATTTGAGTTGATTGCAACCACAGAAAAAAATGCTAAAGCACGCTTTTCCCCTGCATTCATATTCAATTATTACCATAACGAGGATTGTTGCAATCCGCACAATATGACGTTTAAAACATTAAATATTATTTAGTTATGGGTTACTTATTTACTTCAGAGTCGGTTTCAGAGGGACATCCCGACAAGGTTGCCGACCAAATTTCCGACGCCATTGTCGACCGTTTTCTGGCTTTCGATCCCAAATCGAAAGTGGCTTGCGAGACTCTTGTAACAACCGGACAGGTGGTTCTGGCAGGCGAGGTTCGCAGCGATGCTTACATTGATGTTCAAGAAGTTGCGCGCCGCGTCATCAACCGTATTGGCTACACCAAAGGCGAATACCGCTTCGAGGGCGACTCGTGCGGCGTTCTGTCGGCTATTCACGAGCAGTCGGCCGACATTAACCGTGGTGTTGAGCGCGCCAACCATATGGATCAGGGTGCCGGCGACCAGGGAATGATGTTCGGTTACGCTTGCTCGGAGACCGACAACTATATGCCGCTGCCGCTCGAACTGGCTCACAGCCTGCTTATTGAGCTGGCCGCCATCCGTCGCGAGGGCAAGGTGATGACCTATCTGCGCCCCGACGCAAAAAGCCAGGTCACCATTGAATATGACGACAACAACCAGCCTAAACGCATCGACACCATTGTGGTATCGACACAGCACGATGAGTTCGACGCCGATGAGCCAATGCTGGCAAAAATCAAACAGGATGTGAAGGAGATACTGATTCCGCGCACCGTGGCTAAACTGCCCGAGCGTGTGCAGAAACTGTTCGACGGCACATTCACCCTTCATGTAAACCCAACCGGCAAGTTTGTCATTGGCGGACCTCACGGCGACACCGGCTTGACCGGCCGCAAGATTATTGTGGACACCTACGGAGGCCGCGGCGCACACGGCGGTGGCGCTTTCTCGGGCAAAGACCCATCGAAGGTTGACCGTTCGGCAGCTTACGCAGCACGCCATATTGCCAAGAACATGGTTGCCGCAGGTGTGGCATCCGAAATGCTGGTGCAGGTGGCCTACGCCATTGGCGTGGCAAAACCGGTGGGTGTGTTTGTCAATACCTATGGCACATCGAAAGTCAAACTGTCGGATGGCGAGATTGCCAAAAAGGTAGCCGAGATTTTCGACCTCCGTCCGGCCGCCATCGAAGACCGCCTGAAACTGCGCAACCCAATCTACGAGGAGACAGCATCGTACGGTCACATGGGACGCGAGCCCAAAACCGTGAAGAAAGTGTTCGAATCGCCGTACATGGGTCGCCGCGAACTGACTGTGGAGCTCTTCACATGGGAGAAGCTCGACTATGTTGATGAAATTAAAAACGCTTTTAATTTGTAAAAAATGAAACGTGTAATCACAGCGTTATCGGCAGTTATATTGCTGATTTCAACAATATTAACATCTTGTCATAACGGTTCGAGAGACTCTTTCACGGCCAATGTCGAAAAACGTGTCTGCGTGGCCGACACCACAATCCATTATTCGGTTTACGCACCGCAGTCCGACGGTCAGAAAATGCCAACCATCATCTTCTTCGACCCTCATGCACAAGGACAAATACCGGTTGAGGCCTACGCCAAGCTGGCTGCCGATTACAAATACATTCTCATCGGAAGCAACGACCTCCAAAACGGACAGTCGGCATCCGAAACCGAGAAAATTGTGCTCGCTCTTATCAACGAGGTTGAAACCCAATACCCGTCCGACGCCAGCCGGATCTATCTTTCGGGCTTTTCGGGCGGCGCAAAGGTGGCTATGATGTATGGTATCAACATTCCCGAGATAAAAGGCGTTGTTGCCTGCGGAGGCAGCATTATTCCTAATATCAAACCCGACTCAACGTTCTGCTTTGTGGGCATGGTCGGAAACAAGGATTTCAACTACCTCGACATGCAGCAGACCCTGGCCATGTTCAACAAAATGGGCATTCCGTTCACATCGCTCACCTTCGACGGAAAACATGAGTGGCCGTCGGCTGTTGAGTATGAAAACGCCTTTAAAGCGTTGGAGGTCAACGCTATGCGCACAGGTTTCGCTCCGTCAAACGTCGATTGGCTCCGCTCGGTTTACAAATCGCTTAGCGACTCGGCCAACAACAGCATGGCTCTGGGCGAGTATGTTAAAGGCGCCGAACTGATTGGTCGCATCCAAGGCTGGTTCGGTTCGGTCGACAACGATATGCGCTTGTCGGCTTTCCTCAACAACTTGAGCAACAACCCAATGTATCACAGCCAGTTGGAGAAGATTAAAGAGCTGGCCGAGAAGGAAGTGTCGCTTAGAGGACAGTTCATCGGTTCGATTGAGAATCGCGATATCGAATGGTGGAAAACCGAGATTGAGAACTTTGAAAAGAGCATTGCCAGCCGCGACGAGTACGTGAGCCTGACCAGCCAGCGCCTTATGGCTTACCTGAGCATGGTGTCGTTCACACTGATTAACAGCGACATTATGGGCAACCGTCAGGAGAATGCGTTCAAAAAACTGCAGATATACAAAATGGTGGACCCCGACAATGTCGATGTCTATCTGATGTACGCCCGCTACTACCTAATGACCGGCGACAAGCAGAAAATGGTTGAGAGCTACCGCGAGGCTGTTGCCAAAGGGTTCAAAAATGCCGACCAGTACGCATCGGACCCGACTTGGAAACTGCTCCTGTCGCAACCTGAAATCAAAGCTGAACTGGCGGGAAATCCGCAATAGAGAATTTTAATCTGTCACGAAATGCAAATTCAAGATAAATACCTGTCGCACGACGGCGGCAAAAGCGTGAAATATTACCATTACAGCGAGGGGCTCGACCTTGAATGCGGCCAGCACCTTGCCGAGCTCGACATTGCCTATGTAACCTACGGCACCATAAACGCCGACCAGAGCAATGTGGTGTGGATGTGCCACGCCTACACTGCCAACGCCGACCCCATCGACTGGTGGCCGGGAATGGTGGGCGAGGGCAAGTTCTTCGACCCGGCGAAATATTTTATCGTCTGCGCCAACATTCTGGGTTCGTGCTACGGCACAACAGGCCCGCTGAGCATCAATCCGGCAACCGGCAAGCCCTATTACCGCGATTTCCCGCTCATCACTGTCCGCGACCAGGTGAAATGCCATGAGATTCTGCGCAAGCACCTCGGTATCAATTCCATTGAGATAATCCTCGGCTGTTCGATTGGCGGACATCAGGCCATTGAGTGGGCCATCAGCAACCCGCCGCTCATCAAAAACGCCTTTTTTGTGGCCACCACAGCGGTCAACACTCCATGGGTGTCGGCGTTCAACGAGGCGCAGCGTATGGCTATCGAGGCCGACCAGACCTTCTACGACGACAATCCGAACGGCGGCGAGCTGGGACTGAAATCGGCACGCGCAATGGCTCTCATCAGCTACCGCAACCGCGAAACGTTTAACCGCACACAGGCCGAAGACCCTAACGATTTGGACAAGCTCGACCACTTCCGTGTAAGCTCGTATCAAGTACATCAAGGCAACAAGCTGGCCGACCGCTTCAACGCATACTCTTACTACACGCTGTCGAAGGCGCTCGACTCACACAATGTCGGACGCGGCCGCGACGGTTTCCTTGCCGCTTTGGGGCGCATCACGGCGCACACGCTTGTCATCGGCATCGACACCGACATTCTGTTCCCTGTTGAGGACCAGCTGATTATCCACAAGGGCATCAAGGGCAGCGTGCTGCGTATTCTGGCCTCGGTTTACGGCCACGACGGCTTCCTGCTTGAGTTCGAGAAACAGAGCAAGATTTACACGCAGTTCCTGAACGGAGAGTTGTAAACGGGTGTTAGGTGTTGGTTGTCGGGTGTCTGGTTATTACACAAAAAAATATTACCAAATATGAAACAAACCTAACCGAATTTGAATTCATTGCCGCCAAATTTGTATTTCTAAAACTAACGGCAATTTTGATTTTTACTTTTGTTGCGTTCAATCGATTAGTCACTGAATATTTGGTTATTATTGTAGTTGAAACAGTTTTCAGATCCCCAACTGAAGACTGTTTTTTTATGTCCTGCCCAACAATATGATTACTGCACAATCGTCAGCTGCTGTCTGGCGCATTATGCCCCCAACAAGGTTTCTATACGACAAGAAAACTATCAGATTACCAGCGTGTTGTCGCCACGGATGAGTTTGTAGAGGTCCATGGCGTAAAGGTCGGTCATGCCTGAAACAAAATCGAGTATCGATCGGCATTTCCCATAAACAGTGGTGTTGTCGACATTGTACTGCTCAGGAATGAGCTGCAGAAGTTTGCGCGAATAGTTGGTGTCTGGCTTCATGGCGGCCTGTAAAAACTCCTCAACCAGCGTTTTAAGCACGTTGTAGCCCGTTATCTCAACCTTGACCACCGAGCGGTTGTTGTATATTTTGCGAACCGACATGTCGCTGCTCTCCTCGTACTCTGTCTCAATTTTTTCAGGCAGGTTCTTCACCAGCGAGCCTTTGAAGGTGCCTTCCATTATCTCGTTGCGATGGTTCAGGAACACCTCCGATGTACGTGTTGTCAGATGGTTAATCGACATGGCGCGCAGAAATGCCACCAGCTCATTGCTGTCGGTAACAACATCCTTGACATCATCGAGCTTCTTTTTGAAAATCGAAAGGTTTTCTCCGTCGAAGAAACTCGAGAGTCGCTCGCGTGTCTCGTCGAACGAGAGGATTCCCAACCGGTGGGCATCCTCAATGTCCATAATCATGTAGGCTATGTCGTCGGCGGCCTCCATCAGATAAGCAAGCGGGCTACGGGCATAGATGCCGCGCTGCGCGTCGGTGCAGATGAGACCTGTCTCCTCGACAATTGAGAGGAACGCCTCACGCTCGCTCTGGAAAAATCCGTATTTGCCTTTCTTGAGGCGCTCTGTCGAAGCAAACGGATATTTGATCATGGCCGCCAGGCAGGCGTATGTGAGCGACATTCCGCCAGGACGTCTCCCTTTGAACTGATGGGTGAGCAACCGCAAAAGATTGGCATTGCCCTCAAAATTAGTCAGATCGGCCCACTCGGCCTCTGTCATCTCCTTTTGCAAAGTGCGGCCATCGCCGTTCTCGAAAAAGTTCGATATGGCGCTCTCGCCCGAATGACCGAATGGCGGGTTGCCCAGATCGTGAGCAAGTCCGGCCACCGACACAATGGTGCCCAACTCTCCGATTAGAGGTTTCAGCTCCGGCTCCACCTCCGACTCTATCCGCCTTGCCACAATGTTTCCCAACGAACGCCCAATGCTGGCCACTTCAAGGCTGTGTGTCAGACGGTTATGAACAAAAACGCTTCCTGGCAGCGGAAAAACCTGAGTCTTGTTCTGCAAGCGGCGGAAGGCCGAACTGAAAATCAGACGGTCATAATCGCGCTGGAAGTTTGTACGAATAATCTCAAGGTCAACCTCCTTTGTGTCGGGCTTGCCGTAGCGGCGTGTCGACAGCAGTTGTTTCCAGTTCATCGTTTTCGTAACCATCTCTCCGTCATTTTTTTGAACTGATCTCAAGTTCAGCTTGCAGATTTTTCCGTTCAAAGAGCAGCATCCAAATCATTCCGCAGGTGATGGCCGAATCGGCAATGTTGAAAACCGGCCTGAAGAAGATGAACTCCTCAGTGGAGTTGATTGGCGACCACGCTGGCCAATGACCTTGTATTATGGGGAAGTACAGCATGTCAACAACTCGACCCTGCAGAAAACTTGAATAGCCCGAGCCAAACGGCACAAACGAGGCTATGTTGTTCCAACTTTGATCGAAAATGAGGCCATAGAGCGCACAATCTATAATATTGCCGGCGGCTCCAGCCATTATGAGAGCCACACATATAAAGTAACCGACTGATATTTCACGCTTTGTGAGCTTGAACAGATAATATCCGATGAACCCTACGGCGGCTATGCGAATAGTGCTGAGCAAATATTTCCCTATACGGCCAAAAAACTCAAGGCCGAATGCCATGCCGTTGTTCTCCGTAAAATGGATAATGAACCAATTGCCGGCAATGTGTATCTCTTCTCCTATTGCCATATGGGTTTTAACCCATATTTTCAGCGCTTGATCGGCTATAAGCACTGCAGCGATGATGACAATGGCAAGTTTTCCTCTGCTCATATTCGAATTAATGTATATAATTAGCAAACAATATGTTAGCTGTCATGTTTTTATTAAAAACACATTCCGCTTTTCATTAGAAACGGAAATAAACAAATCCGTCTGACAGCGAATACTTGTGTTTTTAAGACAAGCCGATACAAAACAGCCACAATTGTTTTGTGGCTGCTATGTCTGGCTATTTCTTGCTGCTGTTTTTCGCCTCAACGCTCAAAGTAGCATGCGGAACGGCGCGCAGACGCTCCTTTGGTATCAGCTGGCCTGTCTCGCGGCAGATGCCGTATGTCTTGTTCTCGATGCGTACAAGAGCAGCCTTAAGGTGCTGTATGAACTTCTCCTGGTGCTGTGCCAAACGGCCTGTCTCCTCGCGCGAAAGCACGCTTGCTCCTTCCTCCAGAACCTTGAAGGTGGGCGATGTGTCGAGAGTGTCGTTTCCATCGGAGTGTGCAAGTGTCTGGCAAAGCAGGTCATACTCTTCCTGCGCCTTTGTCAACTTCTCAAGTATCAGTTGCTTGAATTCAGCCAATTCCTCGTCGGAATATCTGACTTTAGGTTGTTCTTCGCTCATAGTGGTATGGTTTTTATTGGGTGCTAAAGGTAGCCTTTTGCATTTTTTACCGCCAACAGGTCGATGTTTTTTAACAACTAATTATTAACAAAGGCCATCTTGCGTTTTTTACGCTGGGAATAAAAGCGACATATCACTAATCGGCTCTCACATGAATTGTTCGTAACTATTGAGTATCAACAACTTGATAATTACAATAGGAGTTTACCCATAAGCGATCAAATGCCTGACAGACTTTGTTTATTTGGAAAGTTATTTTACTACCTTTGCACCCGTTTAAACAATCGCAATGAAATGACAATTGAAGTTGTTAAATCGAAGATTCACAAGGTTACAGTGACCGAAGCAAACCTGCAATATGTGGGCAGCATAACCATCGATGAGGACCTGCTCGACGCTGCAAACATGATTGAGAACGAAAAAGTTCAAGTTGTCAATATGAACAATGGCGAACGGCTTGAAACCTACATCATCAAAGGAAAACGCGGCTCCGGTTGTGTGTGCCTTAACGGACCTGCGGCACGCAAGGCCATTGTGGGCGATGTGGTGGTGATCATTTCGTATGCCCAAATGGATTTCGAAGAGGCCAAAACGTTCAAACCAACATTCATCTTCCCCGACACAGCAACAAACATGCTTGTCAAATGAACCATTTCAGCGCACTATCGTCGAAACTGCTGAATGGCGAGGCGCTGACCGACACCATCGGCCAGTGGCGGGCCGCAGGCGAAACCATTGTGTTCACCAACGGCTGCTTCGACATTATTCACCGCGGACATGTGGAGTATCTGGCCAAAGCCGCCGATCTTGGCAGCAAACTCATTATCGGCCTCAATTCCGACGATTCGGTGAGACGGCTCAAAGGCCCGACAAGACCTGTCAACGATGAACTGGCGCGGGCAATGGTGCTGTCGGCCTTCTCGTTTGTAAGCGCGGTGGCTCTCTTTTCCGACGACACCCCTTACAATCTTATAAAAACAGTCCAACCCGACATTCTAGTCAAAGGCGGCGACTACCGCATCGAGGACATTGTCGGCTGCGACATTGTTACAAACAGGGGTGGCAAGGTGCTTACAATACCATTTGTTGAGGGTTATTCAACCACTTCGACAATAAAAAAAAGCCATCTGTAAAAAAATTTTTTACCAAAATCAATTATTTGATACTTTTAGCCGCTTGCAAAAACACTTAGTATGAAAAGGATAAGCATAATTCTATCATTTCTGGCCATTGCCTTGTGCTTTGCCACTTGCAAAATAAACCGTCAGGACAAACTGATCGGTTACTGGAAAGTTGTGCCTTTCACCGACCCCGATTCGGTCAAAGCCGTTTCTTACTGGATTTTCTATGCTGGCGACAGGCTCGAAGTATATAACATTTCGACTGTTGACTCGCTCGGCAACCACACCGACATATCGGAATTGACAGCCATTCAAGCCCAGGCCAATAACAAAGAGGCCAAAAGCGACTCGGCCATTTTCGCCTCTCTGTCTGCTCGCAAACGCGACATTATAGCCGGCGATACGATCAAATTCCAAGTGTACTCATACAACACCGACGGAAAAATCATCAACATTCAGATGGCCGACGAAACAGCTGCCTCGCGCTACGTGAGCGGCAGCCACGACATTTGCGGCATGTACTGGATGGACGAGATAAAGAAGAACAAGCGCCTGAAAATTGTCCGTCGCAAAGACCCACAGGGCGGAAAAGGCGGTGCCTACTTGCGTTTCGAACTGGTCAAGGTCAAACGTTAGGCAATGCCAAAACTCAAAACCACTTACGTATGTAGCAACTGCGGGGCTTCATCGGCCAAATGGATAGGCCGCTGCCCATCGTGCGGCGAATGGAACACCTACAACGAGGAGGTTTTGCAACCCGAACCAACAAGAAGCGCGTCGGCTGTCGGACGGTCAGCCATGGGTTCGGCCCCAATCCTGATTAAAGACATTGTTGAAAACCGCCAGCAGCGGAGTTCGACTCAGAGTTCGGAATTCGACCGCGTTCTGGGCGGCGGATTAGTGCCCGGCGTGGTGGTGCTGTTTGGCGGCGAGCCTGGCATCGGCAAATCGACATTGCTGCTGCAAGTGGCCGGAAAATTCAAAGGCACAGTTCTTTACGCTTCGGGCGAAGAGAGCGCCGAGCAGATTAAAATGCGCGCCACACGGCTGAAGGTTAACGACGAAAAAATATATTTTCTTGCCGAAATCTCGTGCGAGAATATAATCGCGCAAGCCCGCAACCTTAAACCCGACCTGCTTATTGTCGACTCGATTCAAACTCTGCGCACCGAATATATCGATTCATCGTCGGGTACAGTTTCACAGATTCGCGAAAGCGCCTCGCTGCTTCAGCAGTACGCCAAAGAGACTGCCACACCGGTGATAATTGTGGGCCACATTACCAAAGACGGGTCGCTGGCCGGACCAAAAGTGCTTGAGCATGTTGTCGATACAGTTTTGCAGTTCGAAGGCGATAATCACTTCTTTTACAGAATTTTAAGAGCACACAAAAACCGCTTTGGCTCGACATCGGAAATCGGCATTTTCGAAATGGGCGAAGAGGGGCTGGCCGAAGTTCCCAATCCTTCGGAATTCCTGCTAAGCAACCACCGCGACCAATACAGCGGCATTTCGACAGCCGCCACGCTCGAAGGCGTCCGCCCGTTTATGGTCGAAGTGCAAGCACTGGTTAGTTCGGCTGTGTACGGAACGCCGCAGCGCTCCTCAACCGGATTCGATACCCGACGGCTCAATATGCTGTTGGCCGTTCTCGAGAAAAAAGTGGGCTTCAAGTTGGCCACCAAAGACGTGTTTCTGAATCTTGCCGGAGGCTTGAAGGTTGTCGACCCCGCTCTCGACCTTGCCGTAATCAGCGCCATTCTCTCTTCCGACATCGACCGTCCGCTACGCCAGGGCGACTGCTTTGCCGGCGAAGTTGGACTATCAGGCGAAATCAGGCCTACAGCACGTATCGAACAACGGATTGCCGAAGCAGCCAAACTCGGCTACAAGCGCATTTTTGTCCCCAATCAGCCAAAAGGCTTACAACCCGACAAATACAAAATCGAAATTCTGTTTGTCGACAGGCTTGAGCAAGTCATATCGCAGACTTTCAAGTAGCCGTTTCAGATTTTTTTCTATCTTCGTCATAACTAAAAATATGAGTTATGAACGCTTTTCACGCCTACGACATTCGCGGTATCTATCCCGACCAATTCAACAAAGACGATGTTTACAAAATCGGCTTTTTTATTCCTGAACTGTTCAAAACCAACAAGATACTTGTGGGTCGCGACATGCGCACATCGTCGCCGGAGATTTTCGAATCGCTGTGCCGCGGCATAACCGACGCCGGAGCCGATGTTTACGCCGCCGGCCTCACCACTACGCCAATGGTTTACTATGCCACCGCAAAATTCAATTTCGATGCCTCGGTGCAGATTACGGCCTCGCATAACTCAAAGGAATACAATGGTTTGAAGATTTCGCGGGCGCAAGCACTGCCTGTTGGCCTTGACTCGGGTTTGGGCGAACTGAAGCTGATGGTTGAAACTCGCAAAGTAGAACCAATGGCAAAAAAAGGCAAAATTGTCGATTTCGATTTCAAAGCCGAATACATCGATTTTCAACGGCAATACCTGAAAGACCTGTCGAATCTGAAAATCGCCATCGACTGCTCAAACGGCATGGCATCGATGTTGATTCACGATATTTTGGGCAATGCGCCAACCTATATCTACGACACTCTCGACGGCACCTTCCCTCACCATGAGCCGAATCCGCTTATCGAGGCCAACTGCGCTGACCTTGAAGATCTTGTGAAACGCGAAAAGGCCGATGTTGGCGTCATCTACGATGGTGATGCCGACCGCGTGATGTTCATCGACGAGCAGGGCCGCTTCATCAGCCCCGACCTGATTATCGGTCTGCTGGCACACTATTTCCTTGAGGAGAAAGGTCTGAAAGGCAATGTGTTGCAAGATATCCGCACATCGAAAGCAGTGGGCGAGTACATTGAGAAATTTGGCTCAAAAATGAACATGTGGCGCGTGGGCCGTGCCTATGCTGCGCTCAAACTGCGCGAGATTGACGGCATCTACGGCGGCGAGCTGGCCGGACACTACTACTTCCGCGACTTCTACTACTCTGATTCGGGCATAATGGCCTCGCTCATAGTGCTTGGCATTGTGGCCAATCTGAAAAAGCAGGGAAAAACGCTGTCGCAAGCCATTGCGGCAATATCGCGCTACGCCAATTCGGGCGAAATAAACTTCAAAATCGAGCAAAAGCAACAAGCCATGGATGCCGTGCGCGACTATTTCACTGGCACCGAAAAGCCAACCGCCATGTTCGATTTCGACGGCTACCGCGTTGAGTTCCCCGACTGGTGGTTCAACATCCGCCCATCGAACACCGAACCTTATCTGCGCCTTCTGGCCGAAGCCAAAACTCAGCAGATGCTCGATGAGAAACTGGGGAAAATCAAGGAGATAATTGGCAAGTTTGAATAATTTGATTTAGGATATCTCCACTAAAACATCATTAATGATTTTGACCGTAAGGCGATTTTTGAAAAAATATTGATTATCACATACAACAACCGATTGCCAAACACCCAATTTCTGAAAAATCCCCGTTTTGTCGAAATATCCGGCTATTTTGCCGAAAAAGTATACCTCAAAAACAAAATGTATGTTTATAATTGCGGTTGAATCGGCAACCCTCAATGGGCGCACGATTCACGAACATTAAAAACAATGCATTTTAAAATGAAAAATCCACTAAAGACAGGATTGGCAATGCTTGCAACTGCCACAATCCTCTTTGCATCTTGCCAAAAAGAGGAAGGCCCGGGCGGCTCATCAACAATCGTTGGCCGTGTTTGGGTTGAAGACTGGAACTCGAACTTCTCGAAACTGAACGACCAATACTGGGCACAGGAGGAGCGCGTTTATCTGCTCTATGGCAATGACACCATCTACAGCAAAGATTTCCGTACCGACGACGCCGGCTGCTACAAGTTCGACTATCTGACCAAAGGAAACTACACCATCTACGCGCTGTCGAAAGACAAAGACAACCCGACATCGCCGATGAAGGTGCGCTCCGCTGTCACCGTGAAAATCAGCAAGAACAACCAGACTGTCACCGCTCCGCAAATCACAATCTTTGACTGATGACTGAAGACGAGATAAAGGACAGCCTCCAATGTTTCAGGCCAATCTCGCTCTCCGAGATGGACGACCTGAAGTTGATGAACCGGCTCGACAATAAGTTCGTGTTCTCCATCAACGAGTTGGGCAACGTGCTCCGTCAGGCGGCCGAACACTACCGCGTGCTCGAAATCAACGGGCAGCGCGAGTTCTTCTACCTCACCAAATACATGGACACGCCCGATTGGTTCTTCTTCTCGGAGCACCAAAAGGGCCACGCCGACCGCTACAAAATCCGCATGCGCACCTACGAGGTCAACCAGCAGTCGTATCTTGAAATCAAGCACAAGACCAACAAGGGGCAGACCAAAAAGTCGCGCATAAAAATCAGCAACACCGATGGATTGGACGATGAGTGCCGCCGGTTTATTGAGGAGAAGACTCACCGCCAGGCCGACAATCTGGATTTTGTGTCGATAAACGGATTCAACCGCATCACTCTGGCCTCGTTTGAGACTCACGAGCGCATCACCATCGACCATAACCTGTCGTTCTCACACGACGGCAACACCATAAAACTCAACCGTTTGTGCATTGCCGAAGTGAAGAAGGAGCGCTCATCGATGCGCACACCAATCATCGACATAATGAAGAACGTGCACGGCCTCAACACGGGCCTGAGCAAATACTGCATCGGAATCTCGTATCTGCACGAGGATTTGAAGCAGAACGCATTTAAACCTAAGAAATTATTAATCAATAAAATAGAACGAAATGAATATTTTGCAAACTGATTTGTTTTTCGGAATGCCGCTCTTTTCGGCCGAAGGAATCGGCTCACTGGTTTTCCGTTTCTTTTTTAACCTTATTATTTCGGTAATCGTCATCCGCGGAATCTACTATCCGAAGACTCAGCGCCGCGATTTCCTCTTCACTTTCCTGCTCATCGGCCAGGTTATCTTCTTGATGTGCTTTGTTTTGGAGAGCGTCAAACTGCAGGTGGGATTCGCGTTGGGCTTGTTTGCCGTGTTCGGAATCATCCGCTACCGCACCATGTCCATTCCAATCAAGGAGATGACCTATCTGTTCATCATCATTGGTGTTTCGGTCATCAACTCGTTGGCTAACAAGAAGGTAAGCTACACTGAGCTGCTCTTTGCCAACGGCATGATTGTGGCCATTGCTTATATTGTTGAGAAACTGAAAATCGAGAACGCCGGCACGGCCATCGTCATTTTTGAGAAGATTGAGCTGGTTTGCCCCGAAAAAGAGGCTGAACTGATTGCCGAACTCGAGAAACGCATGGGCGTGTCAATTGAGAAGGTTGAAGTCATCAAACTCGACTATCAGAAGGACATTGCACGCCTTCAGGTGTTCTTCAGCAAAGACCAGCAGGCCGTTATCGAGCACAGCAAAATCGAATACAAGAACTACTCGAACGAGAGTAACTAATGCGGCGGGCACAGTCCCGTTCAAACAAACAAACGGAATAATGAGACTTGCACAATTAACACTGACGCTATTGGCGGGCGCGCTGCTTACAGCGGCCGCCCCTGCCACAGCGCAGAACACTGATTTTCAGACATGGAGCTCTATCGGGGTGAAAAAGAAAATCTCGAAGAAGCTGTCGGTTACTGTGGAGGAAGAGTTGCGACTCTACAACAACTCAACGGCCTTTGGTAAAGACAATGTGTCGGCATCGGCCACCTACAACCTTCACAAGAAACTGCGCGTGGGCGGCGGCTACCGCTATTCGCGCGTCAACAATTTCGACGACGGCTATTCGAACGCACACCGACTCATGCTCAACGTGACTCTGCGCCACAAGAGCGAAAGCGATATTGTGTTCAGCCTCAGAGAGCGATTCCAAACCGACTGGTCGTCGGCACCGCACGAATATGCAACAATGTATTTGCGCCACAAACTGCAGGCCGCCTACAGCAGCAAGGAGCATCCGTGGGGACCGTACGTTAACGTGGAGTTCAGCCAGTCGCTCAACAACCCAGCTCAAAACGGAATTGACCGCATCCGCGCCATGGCCGGCTGCGAATACTCATTGTTGAAGCATTTTGATGTGGACTTCGCATGGGGTTACCAATATACCAACCGCCCTCTGAAGAAAGCAAAAAAGGCTAGCATACTTGCAATCGGCATCACCTACGGGTTCTAATTGACCACTGACTGACCGGCAAAAAATAACCCCCTTTTTTAGATGCATGAGTGTGTCTGAATGTTTTACATCCTGACTTTTTAACATATTTCAGACACCTGTATAAATCTTGTTTTAGCCTTCTTTTCATCCTAAAACAAAAAAATGCAGTAAATAATAACAATACTGCATAATTTGATTAACTTTGGCTCGTGTGCGAAAAGTCGGCATTCACAGTTCGCCGGTTTTTGCCATAAACCTTAATATCTATTTATATGAAACTGACATACAAAGTGTTGCCTCTTTTCATCGCATGTCTTGCTGTGGCTTGTACAAGCGAGAGTAAACGAGTGAAAGAACAGCAACTTAAAAGCGCTTTAACCATCGATAGTAACGAATGTGAGGCAACAGTGAAGAAAATCTTCTTCAATTTGCCGTCGCCGGTTGAAATTACGCAAACCCTTCTTAAAACCGAAGAGCCTTTCAACAGCGACATGCTCAACTCTGCCGAAAACCTTGAGAAATACAATACCTCAAGCAGCCTTGCGCTCAACTTTGGTGTGTATGGAGCTGATCTCTGCTACTGCCGCGTTTACGACCAATTGCAAGAGGCAATCAACTATCTGTCAGTAATCAAGAAGGTTACCGAAAAACTCCAGATACCTGAAGACGAGGGTTCTGAAACCATCAACCGCATTGAACAGAGCCTCGAAAACCGCGACTCGATCTTCTATATCATTTCAGACACATACGCTCGCGCCGACAGTTATCTGAAAGAAAACGAACGGGATATGACCGCGTCGCTCATTTTGGTAGGAGCATGGGTTGAGGGTATGCATTTTGCAACAACGTTGGCTATCCAACCAAATGCAAAAGAAGAAATCGTGAATAATATTGTCGATCAAAAATACACGGTGGCCAACCTGATCAATCTTATGAACACCTATAATGAAACACCTGAGGTTGCCGCGCTGACCGATGAGTTCAACAAAATCCAGGAGGTTTATAATTCGATTGAGGTTGCCTATGACAAATCGGTGGTTGTGAACACTGACAAGGAAGATCATATTACCAGCATTGATGCTCCTGTAACTGTGAAAATCACCCCGGAACAACTGAAAGAGCTTGCCCGACTGATGGGTGCAATTAGAAATAAGATAATTGGATAAACTGTAATTCCCGAAACGGAACAAAATAATATCGAGATGAAAAAGATAATCAGCATTTTATCGGTAGCCGCCCTTTGCCTCGCAATCAGTGCCGGAGCACAGGCGCAATGCAAAACATTCATCAAAAACGAATGCAAACCGAAACTCGCCCCCTATATCTATAATGGACAGATGAACAGCGCCGTCCTCAACCAAGGCGACATGGCCGAACTGATGCTCACCTTCTACAGCAATCAGGACTATCGCATTGTGGTTTGCTCCGATGGTTTGGGCGATGTTACATTCCGCCTTCTCGACCTTCAAGGCAAAGAGTTGTTCACCAATGCCGATCATAACTATACCGACTATTGGGACTTCTCGACCAACTCTACCCAACTGCTTACAGTTGAAGTGAGCGTGCCGGAAAACACAACCGAAGAAGAACCAAAAAGCGGCTGTGTATCAATATTGGTAGGCTTCAAAGAGAAATAAAAAACGTTAAAATTCGGCGTATAGTCGGATTTTTACAAAAAATTGGTATATTTGCTAACCGAAAGAGTTCCGCACACAGCGGGATTCTTTTTGTTTTATGTAATTTTTAAAACATTTTTGATATGGACAAAGTTTCCTACATTACAAGCGAAGGGCTGAAAAAGCTCGTAGCCGAAGTGGAATACCTTAAATCGGTAGAACGCCCCCGCATCTCACAGGCCATTGCTGAAGCAAGGGATAAAGGTGATTTGTCGGAAAATGCAGAGTATGACGCAGCAAAGGAGGCTCAAGGCCTGCTGGAAATGAAAATATCGCAACTCGAAGCTAAAATCATAAACTCACGTGTTATTGACGAGTCTAAACTCGATTTCAGCAAGGTGCAAATCCTTTCGAAAGTGAAAATCAAGAACGTGGCCAACGGCGCAACAATGACCTACAGCATTGTTTCGGAAACCGAAGCAAACCTGAAGGAGTTCAAGATTTCGGTTAACACCCCGATTGCGCAAGGCCTGATGGGTCACAAGGTTGGCGATGTGGCCGAAGTGAAGGTTCCGAACGGAATTATGAAGTTTGAGATTGTTGAAATCGGACCAATATCCTGAGTTATGGCATCGATATTCACTAAGATTGTAAACGGCGAAATCCCCTGCTACAAGATTGCGGAGGACAAGGACTATTTCGCATTTCTCGACATCAGTCCCGTGCAGAAGGGCCACGTGCTGGTAATTCCCAAACAAGAGGTTGACTACATTTTTGACCTTGAGCCAGCCGTTTTGGGAGGTCTGCATCAGTTTGCGCAACGTGTGGCTAAAGCCATTAAAAAGGCCATTCCGTGCAAGAAAGTTGCCGTGGTGGTTCTTGGTCTTGAGGTTCCTCACGCCCACATTCATCTGATCCCGATGAACAGCGAAGCAGATGTGCGTTTCGATAAGAAACAGCAGCTCACCAAAGAGGAATTTGAAGCTATTGCTGCCAAAATCAGCAAAGAATTCGTGTAATTCCTATTTGATAATAAATATTTAACGCGGCTCGGAAAAGGGTTGCGTTTTTATTTCGAAAACGCATGAAAAACAGAATTTTAACGTTGGTTGCTGTAGTTGTTTTTGCTGGAGGAGCAAGAGCACAGACTGAATTTGCCCCATTGGGTGCCACTTGGTATTACACAAGTATGGAATCGATGCGAGGCGATATGGGTTTTATGAAGGTAACATCGACCGACACCGCCGTTATCAATGGAAGGAAAGTGAAAATTCTGGCAAAGGAATATACCTCAAGTTCAGGTGTTGTTACCCCGCAAGATACCATTTTTGCTTACCAAACCGGCGATAGCGTGATGTTCTACCTCGATGGAGAGTTCCATCTTGTTTATAATTTCGGACTGAACGCGGGTGACACAATGGAAATTTACAATCCAAACAACAAATATTGCGGCGAAAACCGGATGCATGGTCATATAGTGATAACAGCTATTGATACATTCGAAATCAATGGCGTGAAACTGAAATGTTTACACAACGAAAAAGCCGCAGATTCTAAAACAGGAGAATATTACGGTCGGTTTGCCGAAAAATTTGGTGCATTAGATGGCTTGTTCGGATGCGAATGCTTGGCAGATGCTTTTGGCGATGGTTTATTGCCAGGATGGTTGCGGTGTTACGAGGATTCAATAATTGGTCATTATCAGTTTGGAGACGTGGCTTGTGACAGCTTGTTTGTATTTGATTGGGAGGCCTATTATCGTTGGGAAGATTCGATGCATCGGGTTGATATAATTGATAATGTGGCATTTGATGTTGTTTCTTCCTACAACCAAACGGAGCAGACAATAACAGTTTATATTGAAGATTTCTGCGATTTAACGGTTACGATTTTCGATGTGAATGGCATAGTGGTATGCAGTAAGGAGATGGAAAGCAATGTTGAGAATTTCCGTATGCCACGCAAAGGATTATATGTCTTGCGTATCAAAACAAAAAATGGAGAATACAGCCGGAAAATTGTTGCTTATTAGCCCGGACAAACTTTTACTAACCTACAGCCTCAACCACCAACTTGTCACCACACAACTCGGCAAGTTGCTGAATAGTACTGCCGATGACTGGATGAACAAAGTTTGGCGCAATGTCGCACAACGGCCGCAGCACAAAATTGCGCTGATGCATAAGCGAATGCGGAACTTTTAAATCTGGTGTGTCAATCACCTGTTTTCCGAAGAAAATAATGTCGATATCAATAGTACGGGGTTCGTAGCCATTGCCGCTGCGCGTGCGGCCCAATTCCTCCTCGATTTGCAAGCAGTGTTCGAGAACGCTCTCCGGCTCAAACGCAGTTTCAACCATAATAACTTGATTCAGAAACCATTGAGCACAGTCGAGCCCCCATGGTTCGGAACGGTAAATGCCCGATTCAAGCACAACTGCTCCTATTCGGCTGTTAACCAATTCGATGGCACGCTTCAAATAATGGCGAGTGTCGCCCACATTTCCTCCCAAACACAAATAAACCTGCTCCATAATCAGTTGAAAATGCGCAAAATAGGTTCGTTGTAACTCACACGGTAACTTTTGAGTGAGTGCTTGGCTTTCCCCGATGTGGGCATTCCGCAGTTTACAAGTTCGAATTTTGAACCACAAACCGGGCACACTGCTCCAGCAATGTTGCCCTCATCTGGAATGACAGCACAGGTGTCGCTCTGCTCGTAGGTGCAGGTACAATCGAAAGCGTTGAAAATGGCCTCCGAAGAGCGATACACTATAATTCCATTGCCGCCGTAGCCCTGGTTTTTAATCACGACCCGGCTGTTAATATTTTGTAAATCAATGTATTTTGCATCGAGCGTGTTTATTCTAACTCTCACTTCGGTCCAAGGCACAACATCGTCGTTGGGGTTGCTGCAAGAAACATACAATGCCGCAGTTGCTAAAATGCAAAAAATGAGTAACTTTGAAAAAGATTTGCAAAACATTGCGCAGATGAAATTATTTGTTGCAAATATATTGTTTTTATTGCTGATGGCAGCCCCGTTTGCATCGTCGGCACAATACCAATATCTGCTCGACACCAAATCGGACAAACATAAACACAGCATCAAAAGCGACATTGAAATGATGAAACTCAACGTGGATGAGTACAAAAAAATGAAGCAGGAAGCGAAGGAGGACCGCAAAGCATCGCGACAGACAATAAGCCATACGTATAAAATACAAACTCGCAAAACGCGGCGGCGGATGATGGCGTCGCGATGTGAGGCCGCAAAATTCAACGGTGACCACCATTTTTGGTGCGAGCCACTGCATATGCTATGGCGGCACGGCGATTTCATGCCATACATATTCGCCCATAACAGAAGTAAATGCAAAATGAGCGTGAAAAAATAGTTTTTGAGATGGATGATTTTGCTGATTTACTGAAGTTTATTCTTCCGCTGGTTTTCTTTGTCGGTGCTGCCATATTCGGAAAATCGAATAAGCAGAAAACGCAGCCAAACCAATCAGGTCAGTCCGATTTCAGCTCGATTCTGGATATGATTGGCGATGAAACAGAGTTGGACACGATTCCACACACCGTCCGCTACCCGGAACCAGAGCCTCAACCATACAATGCACCAAAACCTCAACAACCCGAAGAGGGCGAGCGTGCCATTGTTGTTGAAACTCACGAAAACGCCGAACCAGAACCTGAAAAAATCCATTTCGATGCCCGTGAGGCTGTAATTTATTCAACGATTTTGGAGAGAAAATACTGATAACGTGGCATTTCGCTCCATATTAAAAAGCATTTGGCATTAATTGACGCTCACTTGAAACAGAACAATCACAAAAGTTGACAAAACCGCGATTTTAAATACCTTTGCACTCGTTTTTAAAAACAAGCACATATATGTTAGACAAGATTAAGGAACTGGTTGACAAAGTTCAACAATATCACGCCGACTCGGCGGAGAGTCTTGAACAGTTCCGTTTGAAATTCTTAAGCAAAAAAGGCGAAATCGGGCAGTTGTTCGATGAGTTCCGCACCGTTCCTGCCGAAATGAAAAAGCAGCTGGGCGCCGAAATCAACAAACTGAAACAACTTGCACAAGAAAAATATGACGAGGCCTCAAGCACACTCGAAAACGCCGTGTCGGACGACAGCAAGCACGACCTCACTCGTCCGGGCGAGCCATTTGAAATCGGTACTCGCCACCCAATATCAATCGTGAAAAACGAGATTGTGGACATCTTCAGCCGCATTGGTTTCACCGTGGCCGAAGGTCCCGAAGTTGAAGACGACTGGCATGTGTTCTCGGCTATGAACTTCCCTGCCGAGCATCCGGCCCGCGACATGCAGGACACTTTCTTTGTCGAGAAGAAATCGATGGAGCCTGACCCGCACGACATTCTGCTGCGCACCCACACATCGAGCGTGCAGTCGCGTATTATGGAAAAGGCTCAACCGCCTATCCGAATGATTTTCCCGGGCCGTGTGTTCCGTAACGAGGCTATTTCGGCTCGCGCCCACTGCATATTCCATCAGGTTGAAGGCTTGTATGTGGCTGAAAACGTATCGTTTGCCGATCTGAAACAAACACTTTTATATTTTGCCAAGGAAATGTTCGGCAATGACACAAAAATCCGTCTGCGCCCGTCGTACTTCCCGTTCACCGAACCATCGGCCGAGATGGACGTTTCGTGCTCAATCTGCGGAGGCAAAGGCTGCAACATTTGCAAAGGCACCGGCTGGCTCGAGATTCTAGGCTGCGGCATGGTTGACCCCAACGTTCTTAAAAACTGCGGCATCGACAGCGAGAAATACACCGGATTCGCCTTCGGCATGGGTGTTGAGCGCATTGCCATGCTTAAATATCAAGTGCGCGACTTGCGACTCTATTTCGAGAACGACATTCGGTTCCTGAAACAGTTCAAATCGGCCTACTAATCTGAATATCAAATTTTTATAATAACTAATTGAGAGGCAAAGATTTATTTCGATAAATGATAAAAACGATTATTTTTGCCACGTTTATTGAAAATTCATTGAATTATGTCAAAAAATACTAAAGAACAGCAACCTGACGGATTAGAGAATGTTCAGGAAACTCTAAACAAAGCCGAATTGTTCATCGATAACAACAAATCGGTAATATCATACACCGTTATCGGCATCTTGGCTGTCGTAGCCATTTTCTTTGCTTTCCAGCGCTTCTATCTTGTGCCGAAAAACAACGAAGCCAGCGCAGCAATGTTTGGCGCCGAGCAATATTTCCAACGCGACTCTTTCGATGTCGCACTCAACGGTGACGGCAACTATGCCGGTTTCCTTGACGTAATTGACGATTACAGCATTACCCAGACTGCAAAGCTGGCTCACTACTATGCAGGTTTGTGCTATATGTATACTGGCGATTATGAAAGCGCCATCAGCCATTTGAAGAAATTCAAATCAAAAGACATCACATTGAGTGTTGTGGCTTTAGGCGTTATTGGTGACGCATATGTTGAATTGGGTGACGAGGCTAAGGGTGCTTCGTACTACGAGAAAGCCGCCACAAATGTCAACAATGAGTTCACTTCGCCGCTTTACTTGAACAAAGCCGCACAAGTGTATGAGAAACTTGGCAACTACAAGAAAGCGCTTGCTCTCTACACAGCCATCAAAGACAAATACGCAATGTCGCAAGAGGCTATGCAGGCTGACAAGAACATTGAGAAAATGAACGCTGAGATTGCAAAATAAATGGCAACAGCACTTAAGAACTTATCAGAATACAATGCGGCGACCATACCTTCGGGTAAAGGTCGCTGTTTTGTTGTTGTGGTGGCCGAATGGAACGACCAGGTGACAAACGCCATGGCCGAAGGCGCCATCAAGACGCTGAAAGATAACGGCGTTAAAGACGAAGACATTGAGATTTGCCACGTTCCTGGCACTTTTGAACTGACCTACGCCGCCGCCAGCTACGCCCACAACCGTATGTTTCTTGACGGAACTCGCGCCGTGGATGCCGTAATCTGTCTGGGCTGTGTTATTCAAGGCGAGACCCGCCACTTTGACTTCATATGCGAAGGTGTTGCAAATGGTCTGTCGGCCATTAACGCCGAAGGTAAAATTCCTGTCATTTTCGGGGTTCTAACCACCGACAATCTTCAACAAGCACTTGACCGCTCAGGAGGCAAACACGGAAACAAAGGTGTTGAAGCGGCCGTAACTGCTTTGAAAATGCTGCAATTTGTGCCCAAACGCTAACCACCGGTAATTAAACGGAAAGGCCAACATTGGGGGGCACTTTACAACCATATTTAAAAAAAGAGTGTGAACACACTATGTGTTCACACTCTTTTTTACTAGTTGACCTTTTTTCAATTAATAGAGCGAGCCCAAAGCAAAGTTTGAATTCTTGCGCGGATTAACACACATTACAGGAATGCGTGCTGTGTTGGCAATAATATACTGCTCGCTTGCTCCCAAAACATAGTCGAGTGTTCCGATGTTTTTGGTAGTCATAATCATCATAAGATCGGCCTCGATACGTTTTGCATACTCGATAGTTTGATCTTCGAACTTGCCGCTTGTGGCGGTTTCTATCTCATACTCAACTTCATATTTGGTAAGGTATTTTTTGGCGAATGTCAAATTGGTATTAACTTTCTTAACCAGATTAGAATCGCTAACCTCCTGTTTTATGAAGCATATTTTAGCATTGAAAATCTTGCCGAAATAGATAGCCCAGACTAATTTCTCACGGTTCTCATTTTTGAAATCGACAGGGAATACTATTTTGCTGTAAGTGGTGTTCTCAAGCGGCGGATCTTGAACAACAATAAAAGGCGCATACGAACTTACAATCACCTTCAGAGCCCAGCTGCCTGTCAGTTTCTGCATGCCTTTCATGCCGTGAGTACCCATAATTACAAGGTTAATGTCATCGTGGTCTTTGGTGTATTCGCCAATTGTTGTGAATATGGTACCCACCAAAACGATGGCTTCTACTTTTAATCCGTTCGATTTTTCGGCGTCGGATGCCACTTGTTGGAGTTTTGGCAAAGCCTCATCAACGTCCTTATCGGTTTTTGCGATATGGAGCAAAGTGATGCTGTTTTCGAGCACTTTGGCTATCTTAACTGCGTGAGCCAATGCGTTTTGTGCCACTTCAGTAAAATCCCATGGCACTATTATACGTTTACCAGATTCCATTTTAAGAAGTCTTAAAGTAGTTAGTTTTCAAAAATAATCTTTATTTTTTAACAAATGCGCAATTTGTAAGCATTTTTTTGGTCGAATTTTTTGTTTGGGCTATAAACAAATACCAGAAACAATCTTTAACTGTCTTCGAACATCTGACAGCTAAACTCTATGCTAAATGATTGCCGTGAACAATTCCCGATTCAATTAATGGCACCTCCGACTCAGAATTATTTCCGGCTTATGCAGCTCGGAACAATGCCACGCGGGCTTCCTTTGATAAATTCTACAATGTAGTCGCGCTCAGGACTTTGCGGAAGCGTTTCCATCACAGTGTCAAGAGCCTGCGAGGTGTTCATACCTCCCTGATATATAATGCGATAAACATCGTGAATAGCGTTTATTGTCTCGTTTGAAAAACCACGACGGCGCAGTCCAACAAGGTTGAGTCCGAAGTACGATGCGGGCTCGCCTCCAACTATAACGTAAGGAGGAAGATCCTTGCTGACACGAGTACCGCCTTGCAGCATCATGTACGAGCCGATGTGGGTGAACTGATGCAAGAGCGAGCCGCCACCAATCACTGCAAAATCATCAACATGAACCTCGCCAGCAAACTGTGTGGCGTTCGATATAATCAGATTGTTGCCCAGAACGCAGTCGTGGCCAACGTGTGTGTAGGCCATCAGCAAGTTGTTGCTGCCGATGACTGTGCGGCCTGTTGAATTAGTGCCACGGTTGATGGTCACAAATTCGCGGATGGTATTGTTGTCGCCAATCTCACAAGTGGTGTACTCTCCCACAAATTTCAAATCTTGCGGAACGGCACCCAAAACGGCGTGCGGGAAAATGCGGCAATTGCTGCCAATGCGAGTGCCTTCGAGAATGACGGCTCCGCTCATAATCTTTGTTCCGTCGCCAATAACAACATCCTTGTCGATGGTTACAAAGGGACCTATTTCAACGTTCTGCCCGATTTTGGCATCCGGATGGATGCATGAAAATTTATTTGTCATTATTCTTCAGTGTTCGTTTCGTTATTTTCTCCTTCAATTTTGTTATGCACAAGCTGAGCCATCATTTCGGCTTCCATTGCTAATGCCGACCCGACAAACATTTGTCCGCGCATATGGCATATTCCACGGCGCACAGGTGCTAAAAATTCGAGCTTGAAAATAAGAGTGTCGCCTGGCACCACTTTGCGCTTAAACTTCACGTTGTCGATTTTCAGGAAATATGTCGACCATTCCTGCGGTTTCTCAAGGTCTTTCAGCACCAGAATGCCGCCCACCTGCGCCATTGCCTCAACCTGAAGCACTCCTGGCATTACAGGCTCTTGCGGGAAATGGCCTACAAAGAACGGCTCGTTCATTGTGACGCACTTGATGCCCACAACCGAATTGTCGGTCATTTCGATAATCTTGTCGACAAGCAAGAACGGCGGCCGGTGTGGCAGCAGTTTCATTATGTCGTTGATATCGTAGATGGGTTTCTGGTCAGGGTGGTAGATGGGGGCGACGCCGTTTTTCTGTTGGAACTTGATGCACTGGCGAATCTGTTTTGCAAATTCGGTGTTTGCGAAGTGTCCCGGCTTTTTGGCAATGAACTTGCCCTTAATCATTTTGCCGGTTAGCGCAAGGTCGCCGATAATATCGAGCAGTTTGTGGCGCGCCGGCTCGTTATCGTATTTCAGATCCTCGTTGAGGATTCCCTCGCGGGCTTTAACACGCGGCTTGTTGCAGAAGTCGGCAATGCGGTCGAACTCCTCCTGCGAAATCTTGTTCTCGACAATCACAATGGCGTTGTCGAGCTGGCCGCCGCGGATAAGGTTCATGTTGAACAACGGAACAAGCTCGTGTGCGAAAACGAATGTGCGGCAGTTGGAAATGTTTTTCTCGAACTCGCTGATGTCGTCGATGCTGGCGAACTGCTGGCCCAAAACCTTCGAGTTGAAGTCGATCAGCACGTCGATGCTGAATTTGTTATCAGGGTAGGCGATTATCTCGATGCCGCGCTCCTCGTTGACGTAGCGAATATTCTCTTTTACCTCAAAATATTGACGTTCAGCCTCTTGCTCCTCGATTCCGGCTTTTTTCAAAGCCTCGAGAAATTCGATTGAACTACCGCTCATTATTGGTGTTTCGGGTCCGTCTATCTCGATAAGAATATTGTCGATTCCGCAGCTGTAAACCGCCGCCATTACGTGCTCGATGGTCGAAACGCGGGCCTCGCCGCGTCCGATTGTTGTTCCGCGCGAGGTATCAATCACATATTCGGCCAAAGCCGGAATAATTGGTTTACCCTCTAAGTCTATGCGTTGAAATTTGTATCCAAAATCGATGGGCGCGGGTTTAAAGGTCATTTTAACGTGAGCCCCGGTGTGAAGTCCAGTTCCTTCAACCGAAACCTCGTTCTTGATAGTCTGTTGCTTATCAGTCATTTTCAGCAATTTAATCGCGTGCTTTAAAAAGTGGTGCAAAAATAAATGTTTTGACAGAAAAACACAAACGCTCAATTAATTGCTATGCAACAAAAAAACCGGGACAAAATGTCCCGGCCCCATCATGAGAAAAATCACGCTAACTCTTTCTGCATCAGCGTTTGTCTTTATAATAGAGACGGCGCTAGCGCCGTCTCTGGAATATCTATTTAATAACTACTCGTTTTGCTTGATTGCCAACACGGACAATATACAAGCCCTCGCGCTGCATCTGAATCTCGGTGCGGCTGCCTGCTGCAAGTGTCTTAACCACCATGCGGCCGTTCACGTCGAACACTGCTATCTCGCCTTCAATAGCGTCGGCGGCCTCAACAACAATGGTGCTGTTGTAGGCGTAGATGCTTATTTCGGCAGCTGTCTCGTCAATAGCGGTGTTGTCGTCCTCCTTGCTGACGGTTACGTTGAAGGTTGTGGTGAGCGTGCTGCTGACACTCTCGAACGTTACAGTAAGCTTCTGCTCGCCAACCTTCTGGCTATCGAAGCCGCTAACCCAGCCTGCCAGTATTTCGAACTCCTCAGTCGATTTGTCGCTGTAGCCGATGGCTATTTTGCCACCCTTGACATCGAGTGCCTCGCCCTGCTTGTAATCGACCTTGTTGGGTTTCGATGTCAGTTTGATGGTCTCGGCCAATATCTGCGGCACCTCAACTGTGGTGCGGGTCAACTCAACGTGGCATAC
>JAGCFC010000066.1 GCA_017650325.1 Salinivirgaceae bacterium
AGGCTGGTGACTATTACGGCGCCATCGAGGACTGGAGTCAGGCCATCGAGATTTTCCCCGATTTCGCGAAAGCGTATCAGGCACGAAGTTCGGCGCGATACCAAATTGGCGACTATGCGGGTGCCAAAGCCGACGAGCGGACAGCCAAACAGAAAATCGAGGAGTACGTGAAGCGCACCGATGGCGACTCACTGATGGCAGATTTTGCAGACACATCGTATAATTTCCGCAAGGTGATTGAGTTCGACAGCGATTTCTACCGCGCCAATATGGACGATGGCGAGGTGCAGAACCGCCGCGTGGTCATCGACCTGAAACCGCTCATTCTGCTCACAGCCAAACTGCCTGGCGACGACAGTCTGATTACTGTCTATCTGCAAAGTCTTGAGCAACTTAACAGCAAGAGCCCCACGGGTTTCGGGCTTGCCTTTGCCGACCATCAGGCTGACATTCCCGTTGATACTGTCCGCTTCCTGCTCAATCAAACCGAACAGGCCAAACTGCAGTCGGGCTTCGACTGCGGGCTCTATTTCCATCAGGGAATGCTGAACAGCGTGGTCCACAACTACAATCAGTCAATCAAATCGTATTCGTCGGCCATCAGCATCGACCCGAAGTTTGAGCTGGCCTACCTGAACCGCGCCGCCACGCGCTACCTGATGATTGAGTACATCAACTCGCTCGACGATATTGCGCCCATTGTGAGCATTGGCGGCGATAACGGCGCGCGCCGTCCTGAAGTGAAGCAGGAGGTGCAGACCGATTATTCGGAAGTGATTGAGGACCTTGACGTTGCAATTCAACTCAATCCGCAGCTGGGCATCGCCTACTACGACCGCGGAAACGTGAAGTGTATGTCGAAAGATTTTGCAGGCGCCATCAACGACTACACGCGCTCGCTCGAGGTTGGCCCCGAACTGCCGCAAGCCTACTATAATCGCGGCCTTGTTCTCATCTATCTGAAAGACAAGGAAAAAGGCTGCTACGACATTGGCAAGGCTGGCGAGATGGGCATTGAGGATGCGTATGTGGTGCTGAAGAAGTATTGTAAGTAAGTGACAAGTTGCAAGGTAGAAGTGGCAAGTAGGGACGTGGCGTGCTGCGTCTGATAAAGGCATAAGTGGGGGATAAGAGGCCGCTGAAGTTTTAATTACGAATCACAAAACGGCAGTGATGAATTGTTGAGAGTTGCGAGGGATGGAGAAAGTGAACAATGCTGCGGATCACCCCATTAAATCCAACACCTAACCCCCAATACCGAACTACTTATTATTAAACTGATTCATTATGCCAGGCACGCCTACAAACGGCAACTGTTGAACTGCCTGACAGCAGAGGTTTATGCGCTCGTCGATTTTGGCTTGTTCCTCATCGGTCCATTGGCCGAGCACATAGTCGACCTGATGGCCGCGAGTGAACTCGTTACCGATACCGAACCGGAGACGTGCAAAGTCGGATGTTGAAAGCGATTCGGCAATGTTTTTCAATCCGTTATGCCCGCCGTCGCTGCCTCGCTCACGAATGCGGATTTTGCCGAAAGGCAGAGCCAAATCATCACAGATAATGAGAAGGTGGTCGAGAGCGATTTTTTCCTGCTGCATCCAATATGCAACGGCTTTACCGCTCAAATTCATATATGTGGTTGGCTTGATGAGAACAAAGGTGCGGCCGCGCGATTTCATTTCGGCGCGGTAGGCGTGACGTGTCTCGCTAAAAGAAATATTGGACGCCTTAGCCAAAGCGTCCAATATTTTAAATCCTATGTTGTGGCGGGTGTTGGCGTATTCAGCACCAATGTTGCCCAACCCTACAATCAGATATTTCACAAGCTAAAATTTATTTAGCAGGTGCTTCGGCATTAGCTGCTGCTGCACGTGTTATCTTAACTGTTGCTACAACAATATTCTTAGCCTCAAGAAGTTCGAGACCTTCGAAGTTCAAATCCTGAATCTTGATGGCTTTGCCGAGACCCAGTTCGGTAACATCGATATCCAAAACGTCAGGAAGAGCGGAAATGAGGCCTTTAACGCGGATTTTACGCATTTTCAGCACCAATTTACCACCTTGTTTCACACCTTCTGCCAGACCGTTGAGTTTAACGGGGAGAGAGATTGAAACGGGTTTCTTGTCGCTAACTTCAAGGAAGTCAATGTGCTCGATAGCGTCAGATACGCAGTTGTACTGAACGTCTTTCAAAACAGCCTTGCAAGCCTTTCCGTCAATTACAAGGTCAACAATGTAGATGTTCGGGGTGTAAATCAGACCACGGAAAGCATCAACAGGTGCTGAAAAGTGGGTTACCGACTCGCCGCCGTACACTACGCAAGGAACCTGTCCGTTTTTGCGAAGTTCGCGTGTTGCCTTTTTGCCAAGGTCTGAACGAACAGAACCTTTAATCTCAATAGTTTTCATTCTAATAAATTTATGTGCTACTTGTGACTGTGTCACCCATTGCACGTTAGACAATAAAAATTTTTGCGGCGCAAAGGTAGAAATTTATGCTTTCGGTACAACAGCCATCAACTTTATTATTTTTGGCATCGATTATGGATACAAAAGATCTCAAACAATTCCTTGATAGTCAGGCCGCACGGTTCGACTGCCCCGACTTTATTGCTGAGGACCCGATATCGGTTCCGCACCGATTCAGCCAGCCTGACGATATTGCTATTGCCGGATTTCTGGCCGCCACCATCGCGTGGGGGCAGCGCAAAAGCATTGTGAAGTCGGCTCACAGACTCATCAATTGGATGGATGGCTCGCCGCACGATTTTATCTTGAACTGCACCGAAGCCGATTTGAAGCCGTTTGAACAGTTTGTCTACCGCACTTTCAACGGCATCGACTGCGTGACTTTTCTGCGCTCGCTGCATAACATTTATGTCAATCACGGCGGATTGGAGAATGTTGTCGCCGAAGGTTTTAAATCAACAGACTCGATTCGCGGTGCATTGTCGCATTTCTACAATGTCTTTTTCGAGATTGAACATCTGCACCGCACCGAGAAGCATTTGGCCAACCCTGACAAAGGCTCGGCATCGAAGCGGATGAATATGTATCTGCGCTGGATGGTGCGGCAGAGCGGCACGGGTGTCGATTTCGGCATTTGGCGAGGCATTCCGCAGTCGGCACTTTGTATTCCGCTCGATGTGCATGTGGGTAATGTCTCACGGCAGTTGGGGCTGCTAACGCGCAAGCAAAACGACTGGCAAGCTGTGGAGGAACTTACCGCCCGTCTGCGTCAATTCTGTCCCGACGACCCTGTAAAATACGACTTTGCGCTTTTCAGTTTAGGGGTGAACGGTGAAATAATTATTTGAACACAGATGGCGCAGATTACCATGGATTTACGCAGATTTTTCGGCGTTGGATTACCGACCAATGACACACGCGATGCGTTCCTACAATTATGCGGACGTGGCAATGCCGCGTCCCTACTTGTGTCTTTTCAACTTATAACTTTCGAACTTAAAACTTACAACCCACTATGAGCAACAACTACTTTTGTTTTAAACAATTCGCCGTCGTACAGGATAATACGGCAATGAAAGTTGGCACTGATGGTGTGCTTTTGGGTGCGTGGTGCAGTTGCGCCAATGCGCGGCGCGTTCTCGATGTGGGCACTGGCACTGGCTTGATAGCAATGATGGTTGCTCAACGGTCGGAGGCGCAAGTGGCTGCTGTTGAGATTGATAGTTCGGCTTGCATCGATGCTGTGGGTAACTTCGGCAATAGTCCGTGGTCGGACCGCATTGAACTTTTCAATCTGCCTGTTCAGGAGTTTGCCGACGATTGTCAGGACCGTTTCGACTTGATTGTCAGCAATCCACCATTTTTCAGCAACTCGCTGAAAGCGCCCAGCGCAGGCCGTGCGCTTGCCCGCCACGATGACACTCTGCCTGTGGCCGATCTTTTCAGTTGCGCCATCCGCTTGCTCAACGACAATGGGCGCCTTTCGGTCATCATTCCTGCCGACCGCCTGGATGACTACGATTCAGAAGCTGCTTTCCATGGCTTGCGCCCTGTGCGTCGGGCAATGGTTCGTCCCAATCCAAGTTTGCCGTTTCACCGCGCAATGGTTGAGTATGGTTACGGCGATTCATTCACCACCGACGAGATTATCACAATCGAAACCGACGAGCACGGCGTGTACAGCTCTGAATACATTGCACTTACACGGGACTTCTATTTGAAATTTTGATAAAAAAACGGAGGCTTGCACCTCCGTCTATATTATTTCAGGTTTTCGGTTTTTGTAGGATGCGGCATGCCTTATCTCTACTTTTCCGTTGCGGCAACCGACATCACCTTTGCCTTATGCCTCTTTGGCTTTACACCTATATATACTTGTCTCCGGTTTTCGATTTGATGTCGTTTACAATCACTTTCACGGTTTGCTCCTCGTCCTTGTCGCAGATTAGGAGTGCGTCGGGCGTATCGACAACTATATAATTGGTAAGCCCTTGAATAACAACTAATTTGTCCTTTGGAGCATACACAATCGAGCGGTTGGTGTTGTAAAGCAGCACATTGTCGCCGGAAATCACGTTTTGCTCGTTGTTTTTTGGCTGGTTCTCGTAGAGCGATGTCCATGTGCCAAGATCCGACCATCCGAAGTGTGACCCAAGAACAGCCACATTGTCAGCCTTTTCCATCACGCCATAGTCGATTGAAATGTTGGGGCAGACTGGGTAAATCTGGCGGATTGCGTCGTCCTCGTCGTCGGTGTTGAACAATTCCGACTTGCTGTTGAACAGATTGTAAACTTCTGCCAGATGTTTCTTGAAGGCGGCCTGTATCGATTTAAGTGACCAGATGAAAATACCTGAATTCCAATAGAATTCACCGCTGTCAACAAAGAATTTGGCAAATTCCAGATTCGGTTTTTCTGTGAAGGCCTTGACCATTTTCAGGTCGTTAATGTTGTTGAAATTGATAGCTTCACCCATCTGAATGTAGCCATAGCCAGTGTCGGGGCGGGTTGGTTGGATTCCGAGAGTGAGCAGATTATTGTTGTTGGCCACAAAGTCGAATCCATTAGAAATGGTATCGATGAACATTTGGTCATTCAAAATCAGATGGTCCGACGGAGCTACAACAATGCAGGCATCGGGGTTCATCTGTTGAATGCGGAAGTTCGCATAAGCAATGCACGGTGCGGTGTTGCGACGGGCCGGCTCAAGCAGTATCTGCGATGATGTTATCTGTGGCAGTTGTTTGAGAGTCAAATCTTTATATTCGGCACTTGTTACAATGAACACGTTTTGCGGCGGCACAATCTTTGTAAACCGCTCAAAAGTGAGCTGCAGCAGCGATTTGCCAATTCCCAAAATATCAATGAATTGTTTGGGGAACGATGAGCGGCTCACGGGCCAGAAGCGGGTACCGGCACCGCCGGCCATTATCACGCAGTATAGGTTTTGGTTCATTACTTATCGTTTTAAAGTTTCTATTACAAATATAATCGACTATTGAAGAAATCCGCCTGCCAATTTCAAGTAGTCAAGTTTTTTTATCACTTACAATTGAAAGAATAGCGTATGGTGTTTATTATCAATTATCTATAGATACGCCGGTTTGATGATTTTAAAAAAAATAACAGCATTAGTAACAATCTGCAGTGATTCATCGTATTACACATTTATTTGATATTTGGCATATGGTGTCGATTGGTAGAATTAACAGGGGATTGATGGTGTTGGTGTTTGCCGTTTTAATGGCAACGGGTGCGTCGGCACAGGATAAGCTCGACAGCATTCGTTGCGCCGTAGCATCAATGCCCGACGATACCGCCAAACTTTCTCGCTATTTCTACATTTGTCAGTATATATACGATGTCGATTCGGCCGGTAAGTATAGTAAACTGATGGTGGAGTTGGCGCAAAAGTTAAACGACCAGTATAATCTGGCGCTAGGTTATTGCTTCCTTTCGCGTTACTATTTGTGGTCGAACGATTTAAGCAATGCTCTCGATGCTAGTGCCGATGCCCTTAATATCTTCGAGAAACTCGACGACAAGTACCATGTTGCGCAGACTAATATGAATATTGCCGTGGTTCTTTCAAATCAGGGTCAGTACGAGTCGGCGTCAAGGTATTTCCACATCAGTCTTAACACGTTCAGAGAGGTGGGCGATTCGGCTCGTATAACACAAGTGCTTCAGTATCTGGGTAATATGAACTCAACCGTTCAGTTCTATCAGAATGCAATCGAATATTACGAACAGGCGCTCGTCATCGATTCGAAGACAAACAACAACTACGGTCTGATTGCTGATCATACCGGATTGGCGAGGGTTTACGTGAACAAGTACAAACGCCGCCGCCCCGATTCCATAGCCGATGAGTATTTGCAACTCTCGAAACGCCATCTCGACACGGCGTATACGCTGGCTATGCCGCTTCCGAATGTGATTGAGATGCAGCAACTACATATATATATGGCAATGGTGTATATGGAAATTGCCGACAAAACGACAGGAAAAGAGATGATTTCGGCTATCGATTCCTGCGAACACCACTGCGAAATGCTGCTCAAGCTCCGGCGCGACTATAATCTGAAGTCGAACCGTTCAGGAGTTGTTACCTTGCAGGCGCGCGCCCAACTTCGCCGAGGCAATTTGCCTCAAGCTTTGGAGTTGTTGCGTTTAGCCACTGAATACGAATCGCAGGAACATCCTCGCAAAGAGATAAAAAAAGAGATATTTATGGCTTATCGGCAGTACTACGAACTGGTAGGCGACTATCGAAAAGCTAACCAGTATCTTAAGGAGGTGGCATATCTGCTGTTGGAAAGCAGCAACGATGAGGCGTCGGCCCGAGTGGCGCAGTCGAAATCGAAATATGAGTTCGAACAGAAAATGCGCCAGCGCGCTCTTGCTGAGTATGAGCATGAGCAGCAGTACAAGACCAAGGCCGAAAAGCAGAGGTTGCTTATGATGGCAATCATTTCGAGTCTTGTGGTAATCTCGATAATAATATTGGTGGCTGGCATCAGACGCAAAAAACTCAATTTGACGCTGAAACGCAAGAATGTGATGCTCGATGAGAAGAACTACCAGCTTGTGGCGGCCAAAGAGGAGCTCCAGTCGCAGAACGAGCTGCTGAACGTGGCGAACAAGAGCATCACCGATAGCATTGTTTACGCAAAACACATTCAGGAGGCGGTTATTCCGAGTGCCGACATAATGAGGCAGATTTTTGGTAATTGCCTGATAATGTTCAGCCCGTGCAATATTGTAAGCGGCGATTTCTATTGGGCCGTCAAAATCGGACGCTACAAGGCCCTTGTGGTGGCCGACTGTACAGGTCACGGCGTGTCGGGAGCTTTTATGAGCATGTTGGGAATATCAATGCTGAACAACATTGTGGCCAATCTCGACATGAACTCGACAGAATTGCTTGCCAGCGAAGTGCTCGACAAGCTGCGCGCCAATGTAATCAGTGCCTTGCGCCAGGAGATGAACACCAAGAGCAGTCTCGACGGCATCGATATGGCACTGGTGCTTATCGACAGCGAACGGAACATTCTGCAATATTCAGGCGCTTGCAGGCCGCTGATCATGATACGTAAGGGAGAATTGAAGAAAATCGAACCCGATCGTATGACTATTGGCCTTTCAGGACGAATAATGCCGTTTACAAACCATGTGATCGAAATTGAGCCGGGCGACTACTTCTACGCTTACAGCGATGGTATTACCGACCAGTTCAGTAATAGCGATGACTACCAGAAATTCGGACGCAGCAGATTGCATGAAATGCTGATAGCCAATCATCGTAAGCCATTCGACGAGCAGTTGCAGATCTACAGAAACACGTTCACCCAGTGGCGTCAGACAGACATACAGCTACCCATAGCCGACCAAACTGACGATGTGCTGCTGGTTGGCATAAACATCCGATAGACTAATTCCGTTGGATTGTGATTATAAGTGGGGTGATAATGGCAAAATCACATGCCCTGGTCACTCCATTATATATATGGTATGGGCTTGATTGAGCCATTTATATCGGCAGCCTTGAACAGGCCCATTTGGCTTTAACCTTGTTTTTTGTGTATTTGCCCAAGTTTATAGGCGGATTATCAAAACAAAAAAAAGTGGTTTTCAAAAAAAATTACTTTTATGCGCTTTTAGTACACAAATGCGTATGGAGCAAAATAAGAATAGCAACACTTCAATAATATAAGTTATGAAGAGACACATTTTTACCGTATCGATTTTATTAGTTGCAGCGCAACTATTCGGTCAAGAGTCGAGATTCTGGGTAGGCGGCAGTGGCAATTGGAGCGACATGAGCCATTGGGCAGTCACATCGGGCGGCGAGCCGGGTGCGGCAGTACCTGAATCGGGAACAAGTGTAGTGTTCGACGAGAATTCGTTCAGTGGTGGCAGAAACACAGTTACGCTGGAAGACGCAGTGGCTATCGGCAGCCTCACGGCCTCTGATGCCAATTTCGTTTTCTATGGCAAGAACAGCCTCACCGTTGAAGGTTCGGTCAATGTCGACGACAAAGTCGATTTCGGCAAACTGCGCGGTGCGCTGGTTTTATCGGCCACGGGCGAGAAAACATTGAACTTGCCATCGGCGCTTGAAGGCGATATTGTTATCGATGGCGGCAAATGGACACTCACATCCGATCTGACAACAGAGGGTAACATCACTCTCAAGTCGGGGGCTCTTAAAACCGATGGCCACAATATGACTTGTACGGAATTCTCGGCAGGCGAGAAAGCAAGAGGTCTCAACATAGAGAACTCGACAATAACCTGCGACAAGTGGAACACCAGGTCAGCCGAATTTATGACCGTGTTGGCTGACGGTTCGGATATTGTGATGAGAAAGAACATTATTGGAAACATAATGGTTGCTGACGGCCAGGTTTATAGCTCGATAAGCAGCCTTTCGGAATCTAAAGAGTACGGGTATAAAGTTGAGCTGGATGTAACACAGCAACCTGATTGCCCTGCTAATGCGTGGACTGGTGATCATACTAATGGAAAGGCTACTATTAGAATTAACGATGGAAATGGTACTTTCAATATTCTGGTTTATTATTTGGGAACTGAGCCATTTAAGGTAGAATACCCGGATGATAATAATGTCCCATTGGATGTACAATCAGGAACATGGCTTGTTGGTTATGTGAACCGATATGGAGAAGAGTGGCAGAATAAAATCACAAAAGACGTAGGCCCGGCTAATTTCAAGGGTGCTAATTTCGGTGAAGGAATCAGGGTGCAGGACGAAGCACGGTGCTGGGGCAGCGATATTACAGTTATTACTGATATGTCGGGTGGTACAATGCCTTATCAGTCTTACTATTGGGAGAATTTTGTTACCGGTGAAACGGCGACAACCGCTGATCCTTCATTTAAGTTCGATGTGAAACTTGGAGAATCTGTCGGTTTGACAATTACAGATGATCATGGCTGCCAAATTGTTGCCAACGGACAGTCGCCTTGGTATTATACGGTAAATAAAAAACACAAATATAATGGCGACTATGCTGGTCCGGAATTGATTGAGGCGACTTACGATATCGATCCTACCTGCGAAGATGAATCGACAGGTGTTTTGACCATTAATCCAACAGGTGGTTCTGGGGCATATACCAAATATGAGGTTGAAGGAAAGGCTCCGCAAAACACGCCTACTTTCAGCGAATTAGCTGCAGGTACATACGAAGTTCAGATAACCGACTCAAAAGGTTGTACTAATTATGACTATAAAGCGGATTTTAACAAATTGACTGCTACAATGACCGACATACCCAAGCCGGTAGCAACAGTAGAAAATCCGGAAGCGACTGTTTGTTTTGAGGACGGTGAGTATACAATAACTGATGCAACCGCCAAAACAACAAAAAGCAGTGTTGATCCTGAGTCGATATTGTGGACCGTAAAAAGCGGTACTGCAGCATCAATTAAGAGTGGTGGTAATACCGCATCGCCAACTTTGACTTTAAATGCGCCAGGTGATGTAACATTCACTATGACTGTGGGTAATGGTACTTGCAAGAAGGCGACTGTTGATAAAACCATTCATGTGATACCTGTTCCTGTCCCGACATTGGTAACGGCTAATAATTCAAAGATTTGCGGATTAAGCACGGCAATTGAGGCAAATAAGGATGCATTGATAGACGGTGATTATTCGCTGGTTGCAGAATTTGTTTCATCGGAAGATGGAACGGCATTCCCTCCAAATGGTTTGAATGTGTCGGTTAGCAATCCGGGTACATATATCTTTAGAGTTAAAGAGATTGTAACAACAGCACAATGCGTAGGGTATAGCGCTGAGTTAACACTCAAATTCTATAACTCGCCAACTGTTTCTTTGGACGAATCGTCAAGCTCAATTTGCGGAATTGATGAAAATGTTCCTTTGAAAGCCATAATAGCCAATGGCGATGTGAAATGGTCGACAGCCGATGGTGGCGGAACTTTCGGCAACGAGAATAGTGCTGAAACTTATTATACGCCGGTGGCAGCCGATCTTGGCAAGACTATCACTTTAACAGCAACAGTCGATAACGATGGTTGCGATCCTGTTTCGGCGAATTATTCGCTTACAGTGAATAGGGTGCCCTCGCCAGCTGCACCGATTGTCGCAGCTGAAGTTTGCGGATTGGCAACACCAGTGTCGGCAACACCAAGTATTGGCGGTGAATTAGCATGGAAATCAACAGAAGGAACAGTTCAATTTGGAAGTGGCAATTCAACAACAGCAACAGTAACTTCGGCAACAACATATCACATTTATGTTGAAGAAACGAAAAACGGTTGCTCAGAGGTTAGCCCGGCTGTTGAAGTAATTTTTTACGATGAACCCGAAATTAGCATTACTACTGGTACGTCAGGCAAGGTTTGTGGAAACGAAACATTCTCGCTTGCGGCCAGCACCAATTGCGACGAGACAAAGATTGTTTGGTCGGGTGGCGCAGGTTCATTCTCTCCAACAACTGGCAAAAATACAGTTTACACACCCGCTGCTGCCGATTATGGTAATACAATAACCATAACAGCAAGCGTGCCGAGCAATCACCCATCAGTATGCTCTGATCCTGTTCCGGCAACATTCGAACTTACAGTAGGTAATGTTCCGGCCCCGACAATAGCTGCAATTGGTACTGGTACAAAAGGTGATGTCTGTGGATTGTCAGTTACTGCAACAGCAACTGCATCGCTTGGCGGCACACTTTCGTGGAACAATGGCGGTGACAATACTTTGCAAATAACCCCATCGACAGGTGCTACAGTAACTGTTAGCGGCGACAATGGCGTGACTTATGGAATTACTGTAACAGAGACAAAAGACGGTTGCTCGGCACCAAGTCCGGTTCAATATGTTACATTCCACGCTGCACCAGAGGTGTCTGTTCCGGCAGCTTCTGATGTTTGCGAATCCGACATTGTTAGCGTAACATCCACAGCAACTAATGCTACCGGTTTGAATTGGTCTATAACCAATGGCGCGGGAACATTTACTCAGACAGGTGATGCATCATCAATGACAATCACTTACACACCGGCTGCGGGCGATATTAACAAAGATGTAATACTTACCGCTACGGCAGATAACGGAGGAATTTGTTCTGTAGCTGAAAAACAATATAAATTCCACGTTTACGAAGTGCCTTCGCCATCAGTTTCCGACATGGACATTTGCGGAAAGACTGGTGTGCTGACAGCAACTATTGCTTCAGGTAACACTGTTGAATGGGTGGTTCCGGAAAGCGTGTCTAAGAGCAATGAGGAGATAAATGGTACAACAGCAAGTGTAACCTTAACACTTAAAGATGGTGCGGAATACACCAGCTATTCAGTTGGTATAATCGAGTCGAATGCGAACTGCAGCAGTACTCAGGTCGACGCCACAGTAACGTTCACTCACGTGCCGGTTGTTGAAGTTCCCGATTGGAATCCTTCGGTGTGCGCAGGCGATGAGTTCTTGGTAGCCCCCGATTTCGATTATTGCAGCAGCATTAGCATAGCTGCATCCGATATGGGCAATTTTGAACCAATTCCTGGTGAATACAAAGCTAAATATAAAGCTCCGAAATCGACTGACCCAACATCGCCAGTTCTTATTTGGATTACTCCAAGTGGAGGTTGCAACGATGATGTATTCACAATTACGTTGACCGTGAATCCGAAACCGGATCCGAACCTTAGCGACGCGGTAGTTTGTGGTATGGAATATACTGTCCCGGACAATACTACTAGAAGTGTACCAAACTCATTATTGACTTGGGTTCCGGCAACTGGACAGTCGAATGTCCATATTGAAGGAGGAAAGAAATTTGTGTCAACCGAAGAGGGTGACAAATATTTAACCGTGACTGAGAGCGCCGGCATGTGCCAAACAGAAAAGACGGCGAAAATCACATTCGTGGCTAAACCAACAGTTACTATAGGTGGTGATGATGCCATTTGTATCAACCAACTGACATACGAGTTGGCCGGTGTGGAAGCCGATCATTTTGCAAGTCTGGAATGGAGGTCGAGCAGTGATGTTGACCTTGTGTTCAGCACAGAGTTGAACCCGACTTATTCAATCACCGACGCCGATAGGGCAAATGGTAGTGTAACCCTGTCATTGACGGCAAAAGCCAAAACACCATGCGGAACTGAGGATGATGTTACTAAGTCAGTAACCATCACTATCAATCCTCTGCCAGAACCTACAGTTTCGGGTCCGGCAACAGCATGCCCCAACGATACCGATCCTGCCGTTTATATCACCGAAGAAGGTATGGATGGTTATAAATGGTATATCAATGGTGCATTGCAGGATGGTGAAACATCCAATACATTCAGCCACCAATGGACATCGGCTGGCGATTACACCGTATCGGTAGGTTATACCAACGGCAATGGCTGTGAAGGTTTCTCTGCCGATTTCCCTGTAAAAGTCAACACTCTGCCTGAAAGCGGTCTGGCTGAAAATGCTGAATCTTGCACCAGTGGCAGTGTTGCTTTGGATGCAACGGTGACATCGGGTGGCAGCGGCGATTTCAACTATGAATGGACTGGTACCGGAGTCAATTATCTTGACGATCCAAACATTGCCAATCCGACATTCACATCTGATGTTGCTGGCAAATACACACTCACTTGCACCATTACCGACAATCAGTATGGCTGCTCTATCGAAGCGACAGTAACTATCGATAACAAGCAGGGACCGTCAGTCAATGCCGGTGTGGATAAAGTGGTTTGCTATGGTATGCCAGTGCAGATGGTTGATGCCGATACGGCATTCTGCAAAACCATTAAATGGACAACCAGCGGTGATGGTGAGTTTGACAACGCTAATCAAATAGATGCTACATATACACCAGGTCCGGTAGATTTGCAAAATGCAATTGACCAGAATGGTACTACAATAACTCTTACTCTGACGGCCACCAGCGCAAGTTGCGGTGTTGTTACCGACGATGTTGAGCTCACACTTCAACCTCAGTTGCAAGTTGCCGTAGGTACAGTTAAGCCTTTCGATATTCAGGCTTCGACAAAAATATCCGTTAATATTGAAGGCTCGTTCAATGGTGGTGGTGCACAAGGTCTCCAATTCTACCTTGTGGCTCCCGATGGAACAGAACTCCCCTTGTATGAGCATGCTCCGTCAAGTGCTGAATGGGCAAGATGGCCTGGTGATTTCAGTTTCGAATTTACCACAGAATCAGATGTTGAACCGTCATTCGACGACTTCAATGCCTATGATAAAGCAGAAGCAGTGTTCTCTATAACAGGCGACTGGACCGATATATATGGAAAGAATCCTGCAGAAGGTGGTTGGTCAGTTAAGCTTGGTGGCAAATGGAGCAGATACGGTGTATTAACCCGTGCTACAATTGTCTTCAGCGATTACGAGGATAACGATCCTTCAAAAGGCATTAAGAAAATCAAGTTCGATTCGAAGAAAAAGAATCCAGGTGTTATAATTCCTGACGGCCAGTTCTTGAGCTACATTTCGCCTATCGGACTTAACGTAAGTTGCCGCAACTTGTGCGATGCACATGCCATTGCCAAAGGCTTAGGCGGTTCAGGTGTATACACTTCGTTCGATTGGTCAACTTCTCCGGGTTTTGAAGAGGAGAATATAATTGGCAGCGGCGAGATTAAAGACCTCTGTGTCGGAACATATTACGTACGCGTTACCGATGCTGCGGGCTGTACAGCCATGATCGAGGTTGAGGTTGGCGCCCCCGACGATATTCATGTTGTCGATAACAAAATTGCAGACGCAACTTGCAATGGTGCCAGCGATGGTATAATCGATGTGTCGGCTTACAAGGAGAATGTTACTCAATTCCAGTTTGTAATCGAAGGCTTCCAGTCTGAAGATTCAAATGACAGTTGGGCACGATTCAGCACGCTGCCTGAGGGTACTTACGATCTTATCGTAATTGATGAGGATAACTGCTCCGATACTGTTACTTACAATATCGGTCAACCGAGCAAGCTTGTGATAACAAAGGTCGATTCTACATTGGCGACATCTTGCAAAATCAATAATGGTTCTGTGACGTTTACCGTAACAGGCGGAACTCAAGAAGGCGATTATCATTTCGAATATATGGGTGTGGCTCAGGACCAGCCGGATATCGTGCTTGACCAAGACCATCTTTCTGCAACAGGTCTTTCTGGCGCAAACGGCATTAAATTCCGTATTTGGGATGCGGCAACATTCGATCCTTTAGATTGGGAGGCAGGTTGCTTCCTCGATACAACAGTGTCAACTGTGGCTGAGGGAATGGAACTTGTAATTTCTCAGTCCCCGAACACTTGCAATGGCGCAGAGGGTGCTTCGATAACCGTAACGGTATCGAAAGGCTCGGGTGAATACACTTTCACCTGGTACGACGAGAACGGTTTAAGAGCAACTACAACCGAAGGAATCCTCGAAGGTTTACCTGCTGGTACTTACACAGTTAGCGTTGAGGATAACAACACATTCTGTGATGCTTCAAGCGACCCGATTGTCTTGACAGATCCCGATCCGATTGTCATAACAAAGACTATCACTGCAATGCCTAAGTGCTTGGGCGACGAGACAGCAAGCTTCTCAATCACAGCCGTAGGTGGTTCGGATATTCTGAGTTATGCATGGCAGAAAGATGGTGCCAGCATAGACAATGCCTCAAATTCGTTTGAGAATGTTGGCGCAGGCAAGTACACTGTAATTGTAAGCGACGGCCAATGTGATGCTAAAGACACTATTGAGGTTATTGAGCCGACAAGCAAAATCGCCATTACCAATGTCGAAACAACAGAATCGGAGTGCGTTTCGCCGACAGGTGAGGCTACTGTTACAATAGATGGTGGTTATGGAACTATCACTTACGAATGGATATTGCTTCGCGAAAATTCTGTTAAGTACAGTGGGGCATCAAATGCAGTAACAAGTTTTGGCGCAGGTAGCTATAAGTTGCGCGTACAAGACGAGTTGGGTTGCGCCGACAGTCTTAGCGTTAAGATTGCAGACAAGGGTGGCTTGTTGGTAGCGTTTGGTGACATAGAAGATGTTACATGTGTTGAGCGTGCTACAGGAACAGCATATATCAATGGTGTTTATGATGCAAATGGAAAGCAATATGATGCACAGATTGTATGGCCGGATGGGACAACACACGCAAAGACTGACCAGATAACAAGCTTGAAATATGGCGACAACTATATTACCGTTATTGCAGATAATGGCTGTATAACCGATACGGCAATCACATTGAAAGGCAAAGATGCATTGCAATTTGTTGAAGAAAACACATTCAGCGAACCCGATGTATTGGGTGATCCTAACAATAACGGCCAGATTATTGCAGTCATTACTGGCGGAGAAAAAGCTTATTCTTACGAATGGTTCGATAGCAATAGCAGTCCGATTACAACCAATATTGAATCTGGCGAAGAAAGAACTGCTCTGAAGGGTCTTAAAGAGGGTACTTATTCAGTGAAGGTTACCGATAGCAACTTTGACGAGAATGGTGTTGGTTGCCAGATAAGTCGTGATTTCACTGTAGAATATGATCCGATTCAGATTTCGGTTGCTCAGACTTCGGCAGTTACTTGCTACGATGGCAAGAATGGTGAATTGACGGCGACTGTTACTGGTGGTTATAAGAACGACACATACTACTACGAGTGGCGTAACCTGACCAACGGCGCAATTATCAAGTCAACTGGTTCGCAGAGTGTTTCTCTCGATACACTGAAGGCTGGCGACTACGTGGTTAGGGTCATGCAGCGCAACAACTTGGCGAAAGACTCGACCACTGTAAAACTTGAACAGCCGCTTACCAAACTGAGTGTGCCAAGTGTGTTAATTAACACCACGGGCTCTTATTGCTACGAGGCGAGTGGCTCGATTATGATTAAAGAACCCGCAACCGAGGAAGCTCAGCAGGAGAACTTCGGTGGTACATTGCCGTTTGATTATTACTTCAGTTACAGTGATTGGACACAAGATTCTGTAAGACATTCGAGACAAAATACCGAAGTGGCAAGTTTAGGTTCGGGTACTTATACATTGGTTGTCAAGGATGCGCGCGGCTGCTTGTCAGATACAATGGAGATTGTTGTTCCCGACTTGTCGAACTTCACAATCACTCGTATCGAGCCTAAGAAGATTTGTAACGGAAGCGATGATGGTGTTATCACAATCAATGCAAAAGTTAACGATGGCAGCGATTATCAATACGCATGGAGCAACAACGCTACAACGAAGAATGTTGATAATCTGAAAGCCGGTACTTATTCGGTAACTGTAACGGCAACTGTCAAAGAACAGTATACTTGCGAGGAGACCGCCACATTTGAGGTAGAGCAATACGCCCCGATAATGTTCTCGGTATCCAACTCAATAGTAAACTCTTGCTACAACAGCACCGATGGAGTTGTTACAATGGCCAACTTACGAGGTGGCAACAATACTTACCGTCGATTCGAGTTCTTCGATAAGGCCACAGGAAAACAATTGTATGACTCTATACCAGCATCATTTGCTGACACAACAGCAACATTGACTTTCAAAGGTCTATTGGCAACTGGCGAGTACAAAGTCGTAGTAACTGATGGTGATCTCAATTGCCATAGCGATTCAGTGGTAATGAAGGTTTATGCAGCAACACCTAAGATCGATATTGTTGAAATCAAAGACGATGAACCATTATGCTATGAGTACGACAAGAATGGTAATCTTTCTTATGGTAAGATTACAATCGACGCAATGGCTGTAGTCACAAGTCAAGTTTCGTCTACAACTACCGATATGGCATTGTACTTCAAACTTGATGGCGGTGATTCGCAGAAAGCGCATATATTCGACAATGTGACTGCAGGTCAGCACAACATTGTAGTGGGTTATGGCAGCAACATGGATTGCCCGGTTGAGATTGAACATGAACTCAACAGCAAGAACAATTTGAAGGCTAATGCGGCGTTCAGCAACGATAGGAAGGCAATATTCACTTGCCCCGACAATCTGCTGTCGGCTTACGTAACGGCTAACAACTCGTACAATACATACAAGTTCTACGCAATGTACAACGAGGATGCCGAGAACTACGGAAAGGTTAAGGCTTCTGAGCCTGAAACGCAGCCTGATACCGCACAAAATGCTGTCGCATATCAGTTCAACCGAAGCATTTACTATCGCGATGGTGAAGAAGCTGGTGAAGCTGGTAACACAGCCGACAGTACTAATGTGACACCGAAGGTTGTGGAGCCTGTTTACAACCATGGCAAGGATATCCGTGGAAACAATGTCACTCTGTTCGCTCAAGGCAATGGCTCTGACAGCAAGGTTTGGGCCGATGACTTCACCCCGTACGGAGGCGCAACGTTCTACTACTTCGAAATTGCCGATGCACAGTGCGCATCAATCGACTCAATAAAGGCGACATCGCTCCAGTCTGACGAGAAACTGCATGCAAGCGTTTTGAACGATGACGACTCAGAGGCTCGATTCAAAGATGGTGAGTATGAGGTTGCAGAGGGTGTGAAAATTACTCTTTCGGCCGAGCAACTGCAGTTCAACTTCGACAACGCCTTTGTATACTCGGAGAACAGCTGGTCGTGGGATGACGCTCCGGCCGACAAACTCGGCGGTGATGGTGTAGGCTTGGTTTACGCCACTACAAAGAACGGCAACCCGGTATCGGTAATGGCCTATGGCAGAGTAATGGCGAAAGTTCGCGACAGCGTGGCATTCGAGTTGTCCGACCTGACTTACAACATCGACACAACAATGGTTTGCTACTACTACGACAGCATTATCATCAACTCGATTAGCGGAATCAAACCTGCCGATGTGGTGATTGCCAACGGTATGAGCGATGATAACCGATATGGAAAATGGAATATCGAAGGCTTGGCTTCTTACGATAACGTTACAATCTATGTATTCAACCGCTGGGGTGGCCGCGTATGGCAATATTCTGGCACAGGCTTGGATTATGACGCCAACCGTTGGGATGCCCGCAATGAGAAGAACAAACCGGTTCCGTCAGGCACTTATTACTATGTGATACAATGCAGCGATGGAATGCTCGGTGGTAAGAAAGTTACAGGACCTGTTACAATTATAAGGTAATACAGTTATGAAAAGGATTATTTCAATCTTGTTTGCGGGAGCGCTGCTGATGGCTCCCAGTGCTAAGGCTCAATTGTTGCCTCAGTTCTCGCAGTATATGTTTAACGAGTATGCGCTAAACCCTGCAATTGGTGGCACGAGCGATTATTGGCAGATAAAGACAAACTACCGGTATCAGTTTGCCGGCGTGAAAGATGCTCCGCAAACCTACATGCTTGGCGGTTACGGTCCGCATAAGGTGATGCCTATGGGCTATGGCGGTTACATTTTCAACGACGTGACCGGTCCTGTCGGCAACATGGGTGCTTACGGCTCTTATAGTTATAACCTCCGCATCACAGGCGATATCCGAATCTCGGCTGGTTTGTTTGTGGGTGTTGTTCAGCAGAAAGTTGATTTGTCCGACATCAATGTCGAACTCGACGAGAGTCTGGATGGCTTCACCAACAAGGTTTACAAGAAAGTATATCCCGATGGTTCGCTCGGAGTCTATCTCTACACATCGCAGTACTATGCGGGTATTTCGTTCAACCACTTGTTCTTCAATAACATGTCGTTGCTCGATAAGTACGACGAAGGCTATATCGTTAAAGATGGTCGTGTGAAACCGCACTTCTATATCCAGGGCGGCTATAAGTACAATATCGACCGCAACTTTGACCTTGAACCGTCAATTTTGATCAAGACAGTTCCGCACTACGATTTCATGACCGATATCAACTGCCGTGTCATATATCAGAAGATGGTTTGGGGCGGTTTAGGATTCCGCTACAACTTCAAGAATCCTGAGGCAGTCATAGCGTTCGTAGGTTACAATTACAACGATATGATTAACGTCGGCTACTCATACGATTTGACCATATCGAAATTGAGTTCGGCAAGCTACGGTTCTCACGAGATTATGTTGGGAGTCAAATTCGAAGATATTCGCAAGTCGAAATCGAAACGGAAAATCAGATAACATGTAAAAGCCGCCTTACACTATGTGTGGCGGCTTTTTTTTAAATGCTGCTTTTAATTCGACAATAATAAATGGATATGTTTGGCGCAAAGATTCGGAGGATTGCTGTTCTGCTGACGCTGTCTGTGGTGTCAGTGGCAATGTCGTGCACGCACGAGGAGGGTGATCGTCCGGAGATTAGCCGCAACGAACTTGTCGAAGTGCTTTACGATATTCATTTGGCCGACGGATATTTGTCATACAGCGGTAGCCGTATCGAGCGTGATCGCGACAAGATTGAGGGCGTTTATGGGTATGTGCTCAGCAAGCATAACATAACTCCACGGCAGTTCCGCAACACAATGAAATACTATAGCCGTCATCTTGAAGATTATGAGAAGCTTTACAATAAAGTCATAGAGAAACTCACCCGTTACGAAACCGAAAATCTGAATACCGTTAGAAGTGACGATCAAAAACAGCTCGATAAACCCAAAAGGAATTCAACGCATTAAGCGTTATTTGGCAGACTGACAATTATACTTTGTTGCGGTTGATATTCTGATTCTTCATTTTCAATTTTTTTTGTTCTCCCATTTGTCAATTTTCCACTATCTTGCCGCATTATGGACGAAAGTTTTGACATACGGCAGAATGCCAACATTATATCTGACAAGGAATACGAGAACAAGCTCCGTCCCTTGTCGTTCAGCGACTTCAATGGACAGCCGCGAATACTCGACAACCTGAAGGTTTTTGTTGAAGCCGCAAAAATGCGCGGCGAGCCTCTTGACCATCTTTTGCTCAACGGTCCTCCGGGATTGGGAAAGACCACCTTGGCCAACATTGTGGCCAACGAGCTGGGCGTGGGATTCAAGGTTACATCGGGACCGGTGCTCGACAAGCCAGGCGACCTGGCGGGAATACTTACAAGCCTTGAGCCTAACGATGTGCTTTTTATCGATGAAATTCACCGACTGAACCCCGTTGTTGAAGAGTACCTTTACTCGGCAATGGAGGATTTTCGGATTGATATTCTGATAGATAAAGGACCTGCCGCACGTTCGGTGCAGTTGTCGCTATGCCCGTTTACATTGGTGGGCGCAACCACACGCGCCGGACTGCTCACAAGTCCGTTGCGCGCACGCTTCGGCATCAATCTGCATTTCGAATATTACGATGCCGAAACGCTGAAGAAAATCGTTAAACGCTCGGCATCAATCCTTCAGGTGCCCATTGATGATGCTGCTGCTCTCGAGATTTCGTCGCGCAGTCGTGGGACGCCGCGTATAGCCAATGCTCTGTTGCGCCGTGTGCGCGATTTTGCGCAGGTGAAAGGAAACGGCCATATCGACCTTGAGATTGCGCAGTTCTCGCTTCGTGCTCTCAACATCGACCAGTACGGCCTCGACGAGATGGACAACCGCATTCTGACAACCATCATCGACAAGTTCAAAGGCGGGCCTGTGGGCATCACCACCATTGCCACCGCCGTGGGCGAAGATGGCGGCACTGTGGAAGAAGTTTATGAACCGTTCCTCATTCAGGAAGGCTTCATCAAGCGCACCCCGCGCGGCCGCGAAGCCACCGAAAAGGCCTACAGCCATCTTGGGCGCACCCGTTTCAGTGCCGACCCGCAGCAGCAAACGCTGTTCTAAAAGACTACTGACGATAGGCAACAGACCAACGAGAGTAAAGTTTAATGTGTAAAGAGTAAAGACGCGCAAAACCGACACCACTTATGTCTTATAAACCTCATTATCACCGACTTTTGATTAGCGCAGTGTTGCTTCTTGCCCCCATCTTCGCCCACGCTCAGTATTTTGCTGCAGAAAGCGATGTTGAGCGCTTGTTGATGGCCGATTCGGCGGCATTGCATCTGACAATTGACAATTACAACTTTTTGTGGAACAACGAGTTTTTCGGTCCAATCGACAAGGGCTACACTCTCATTGGTTTCAATTTGCAACCGGCGCTTGAATATCACTTCACACCGAACATCAAGGCAAAGGCGGGTGTGCGGCTCACAAAATATTCAGGACTCGACAAGTTTACTGATTGTCTGCCAGTCTATTCCGTCACTTGGCACACCGACAAACTTGCCGTGACGATGGGTACCATCAACGGAGCTAGTTTCCACCGCCTGCCAGAACCCATTATGCACCGCGAGCGGCAACTTGTCAACAACTACGAGAACGGAATGCAGATTGTCTACAACACAAACCGTCTGTTTGCTGATGTATGGGTCGATTGGCAGGATTTTATCTTCCGAGGCGACAATAAGAAAGAGCAGATTTACGGTGGATTGTCGGTTGGATGGAAGGCGCTGTCTTCCGATGCTCTTGAATTGGAAATCCCTGCATCGTTCACAATCTTCCACCGTGGCGGACAGATAGATACCGACACAACACCAATGCGGTTGTTCTACTACGTTTCGGGCGGTGCGCGGCTCAACCACCACCTAGATGGTTTTATAAGCGGCATTGGTGCATCGTCGCAAGTGATTGGTTACAAGGATAATTCACCCACCCCCGAAAGTCTCTACCAGAGTGGTTGGGGTTGGTTGTCCGATGTCAGGCTGATGCACGAAAAGAGCAGCCTTTCGGTTGGCTATTGGCTTGCCGACAGTTTCATCGCTCAGCAAGGTAACCCGATGTATATGTGCAAGTCGTACGACGGCACCACCGACCAGCAAAAACGCAGTATGCTCACAGGCGAACTGAATCTTGCCAAAGACATAACCGATTATTTCACAGCCGCTTTGACAGCCGTCGGCTACTACGACATCAAAAATTCAGCGTTCGACTACACCTACGCCTTCACCTTCATCCTTCGCCCCGATTTTGTGCTTTGGCGGAGGTGAGGCGTCGCATAAATCGATATAAAACAGCAAAATATGTCGAAAGGAAGTTATTACAACCGCTATCTGTGGCTGATGAACACGTTACTACTGGCCAAAAAGATTTCTTTCGAGGATATCAGTTCGAATTGGGAGTTGGATTTTAATTGCAAGCTGCCCAAACGCACCTTCCACCAATATAAGCAGGATTTGGAAAAGATGTTTGATGTTGAGGTGGCGTGCGACACCCACCACGGCTATCTCTATTACATTGCTAATTTCAATGAATTCAAGAGAAACCCAAGCCGTCAGTGGCTCTTGAATTCGTTTTGCGCCTCGAACCTTGTGCAGGCTGGCGAGCAGATAAAGGAACGCATTGTGTATGAGGATATTCCCGAAAGTCCAGAATATTTGTCGTTCATTATCGATGCAATGAAACGGAGTCGAAAGGTTGAAATTACATATCAATCGTATCAGGAAGAAAATCAGTCGGTTCACACAGTGAGTCCGTATTGCATTCGTCTGTTTCACCAGCATTGGTATCTGCTTGGCTATTCTGAGCAGCGGGCGGCCTTGCTGCATTTCGCCCTCAATCGGATGCAGAGCCTCACCGTAACCGACGAGCCATTTGTCTATCCCGCCGACGATTTCTCGCCTGAAGCCTTTTACCAGTTTTATTCGGGCATTTATGTCGATGATAATCTGCCATTAGAGGATGTCCGTCTGCGGACGTACGACAAACTTTGGTGCTATTTGCGCGCCTTGCCGCTGCACCAATCGCAAACCGAAGTTGCCCAAACCGACACCTACGTCGATTTCAAATACACCCTTCGCATAACCCCCGATTTCATTCAGGAAATTCTGAAACGTGGCAAGCAAATCGAAGTTTTGGAACCAAAAAGTTTGAGAGACCGAATGAAGAAAGAATTGAGTGCGGCGATGAATCTGTATGAAAAATAATGTACCTTTAGTACATATTGTTAAACCTTTAAAACTACACGACTATGGGTTACAAAGAAAAACAATGTGAGAAACAACAAAGGCTCATTGAAACAACTAATTTATTCGATGGTGCGGAAGCGAATATGGAATTTCGAGGAGAAGAGAGAGAATTTGTCCTTAAAGACGGTAAGTTTAATATATACAAACCCATAAGGGAAAAAGTGATTAAATATTTTGAAGACAATGGTATCCAATGGTGGGGTGGTAAGAAACCGTCAGGACACGTTCTTTCGTCGCAAATAGCGTGCATTAATCATTTATTTCCTATTCGAGCAGATCACGACTTGCTTCTACGCATATTAAACGATGCAACTGGCAAGAATTTTAGTGAGTTGCTTCCTATTCCTGAATGGTTAGACAAAAAAGAGAAGATTCCACATTATGTTGCGTTTGAGGCAATAAGCAAAGTAGACCATTTAAATGAAGGAAATTTATCTCGCGGTTCCAACTGTACTTCAGTTGATGCTTTGATGATAGCGAAAAACAATGAAGGAGTATGGTTAATTCCTATTGAGTGGAAGTACACGGAGCTTTACGCTAATGATGACAAGTCAAATGAGGATAGAGAAGGAGAACCTGAAGGAACCAATAGCGTTGGTTTAGAGCGTTTGCGTCGTTATCAAGATTTGATACAAAACTCTACACAATTGGATAAGAAATATAAAGGCTATCAAGGTACTATCTATTTTCAAGAGCCATATTATCAGTTAATGCGGCAGACTCTTTGGGCAGAGTTGTCTATGAAAGATTATAAAGCTGATAAGTTTTTGCACTTGCATATCGTTCCTGAAGCGAATAAGCAACTCTTAACTCATAAGTTTAGGCGATTCAAGGAAGGTAATTTTAGCAATGATATGGTGACTAATTGGCGTTCTTTATTAAAAGATAAAGATTTATATCTATGTAAAGACCCAAAGACAATATTTGATTCAATTAAAGATTGGTATGATTATTTAAATAATCGTTACTGGAAATAGTAATTTATATTAAATCAATTTCTTACCAAGCACGAACCTCGCACGTTCGTGCTTTTTTTTGCCAAAAAATTTCCGCCTGTGCAGAGTTCTTGCATACGTAAAACGTATATGTATATAGAAACGTTTTAAAAAGGAGGAACTATGGAAAGAGAATTAAGTGAGCGGTATCATTTCAACCCTGCCGATTTTGGCGAGGATGGTCGCAGATTGACTGATGGGATTTCGTTTCGCCGTGTGGTAATGGAATTTGAGTATGCTTTTCATCGTGCGCACACAACCGAATATGCGCTGAATATGTATGCCAATGCGCAGACAATGAGACTGTTGGCCAAGTCGAACAACGCCGAGCCGTTTATGATTTACGGAATGGATTTGCACAGCGGCCACAATTTCGACCCCGAGGGCGACCCATTTATCAATAAAAGCATTGACGAGCATAGCGAAAACGTGCTTGTGTATGGAATCGACTCGGCGTATATGACTGATTTCGATGAGTTTGGCAATCCAATAATGGATGAGGACACCGAAATTTATCCGCTGACATTGTTGGTGGACAATGCAATGCCTGATGGCGAAGTCCGATTGTCGACACCCACAATTGATGGCGATGACGACTTGGAGCCAGTGACGAGCGATGTACCACAAAAAGAATATGTATAAATCGGTTTAATGTGTTGAATATGAAGAATATCACAAACCTGGTCAAATTGACGATAGGCCAATCCTATTGGCGGATAATGTTGTCGACAGACCAATCAAAAGTACGGGAGAACAGGCGGCAGGTTCTGTCAATGTCGCTAAAGGATTGGGATAAACAGATGTCGGAAGTATTAGCGAATAAGTCAGTTAACAACAATGTATCACCGAAAAAAACAATTATGATGGAAACAGCGCAAGAAAAGAAGGATTGGGGATTGGTTCACACCCCGAGCGGCGAATGGATTTACGAGTATAATGCTGTATTTGTGCCATATAAGTACGTGGCATTATTGCTGATTAAGGCTAAACGGCAGGGTAAGAAACTTGCCGTTTATCGCCAATCGAAGGACTCGTTTTGGTGCTACAGGCACCAACTGAAGGCTCTCGGATTTGGCAATCATAAGGAGCCGCGCCACAAATCAAACAACACGGAAAAGAATGATAAACAATAAAATATAAACAGAATGAAAATTACAATTCATCGCGGAGCCAATCAGATTGGCGGATGCATTACCGAAATTGAGTCGGCCAAAGGCGACAGAATTTTTATCGATTTCGGACACAATCTGCCCGAAGGCGATGAGACAAGTATGAGAATTCCGATTTGTTGCGGGAGGTGCTTCAAGGTGTTTCTGATGTCTATTACACGCACTACCACGGCGACCATATTGGCTTTGAATCAGCTATTTACAAGGCTGGCGTAACACAGCACATTGGCGATTTGTCGCTCAAAATGATGAAAACGCTCAAAAACCATATGCTGAAGGCCGACAATTTGCGCGAGCAAGTCACGAGAAGCCTTGAAGCGCTGGAGCATTTCAAAATCTACAAACCCGAACAAACCGAAACAACCGGCAACATTCACATAACACCGTATTATGTGAGCCATTCGGCTGCCGACGCGCATATGTTTCTCATTGAGTGCGACGGAGTTACAATTCTTCACACAGGTGATTTCCGCGACCACGGATATATGGGCAGTGGCTTGGAGAAAAACATCAAAGCCAACATCGTCAAAAAGAATGTCGATGTGCTTATTACCGAAGGAACAATGCTGGCACGCGGCAGTGAGGCTGTACAGTCAGAAAAGGAATTGCAGAAAAAAGCTATCCGGATTTTCGAAAAATACCGAAACGCCTTTGTGCTTTGTTCGTCAACCGATGCTGACCGCATTGTGACTCTTTATCAGGCATCGCACAAGCAGAACAAGAATCGTTGGTTTGTCACCGATTCGTATCAAGGCAGGCAGATACGGAATATTCGAAGTCATCTTAAGGGTATCTATTCCGACATTTGTTATGGCGACATTTTACAAGACCACGATGAGGTGCTGCAAAAAATGCTGGAAAACGGTTTTACAATGCTGGTGCGAAACACCGACACGTTTAAAAAACTCATCGCTGAAATTTTGCCGAAGATTGATTTGAAGCAGACTGCATTCATTTACTCACAATTCGAGGGCTATATTGATAAGAATCACATCGCTTTCAAGCAATCGACATTTGATTTTGTCCATTCTTACGATTGGGCGGTGGAGCACATGCACACCTCTGGTCATGCATCGTGCCAGACGCTTGCCGACGTGTGCAATTGGGTTCATCCATCGATGGCAATCGTTCCCATTCACAAGGAGAAAGAAGCCGACTTTTCAAAGTTGCCTCTCGATTCGGACTTGCAGCAGAGAATTGTCACACATAGCCAAACTATGAAGAAGGAGAATGGAGGAAGAATGGTTGAGGTGGAGATTGTGGAATAAAAAATCCAGAGGCAAACGCCTCCGGATCAACTAAAACATTTATAAAGAAACTATGTCGTTTGCTGCTCTAATTCAGAACTGCGATTCTGAACTTTATGTCTCCAGGCTCGTCAGGCACGAAATCGTCTGATGGTTTTGTCGATGCTTCGTTTTGTGTTACAAAGTCTGTAACATAAATAGTAATACCGCGTTTGTAGAAGTCGAAATCGATGGTGCGTGTCCATTGGTGTTTTCCGTCACTCATATAGCGTGTACAAGGCAGTTGAGTCTGCACAGCATCATCGTACATGTAGCAGCAGACAAGTCCATTGCGGCAGACATCTTTGTCTATCTCTCTGACTTTCACGTCGGCATAATAGTAGCCTGTGCCGTCGCTGTTCGAGTTGTAGTTCCATTCATCGGCATCAATGGTAACTTTGATGGTGGTCCAGTCCACCTCATCACGTGTTTCGATGCGCAGTTGGTCAAAATCTTCGTCGCACGATACAAAACCGGCGGCTGCCAGTAACATAAACATTGATAGTATTTTCCGTCTCATATCAAATGATAATTTAAGTTCGTTAAAAAGGCTTTCTGCCCGTTTTTCTGCTTATATGATGCATTTGGGTTAGAATGGTTGCAGGCAAATGATAAAATTTTTTTTGAGGGCAGGCAACTTTACGGTGATTTTGAGCATCAATGTTTGTAAATACAATTTTTTATTACTTTTAGTTTCTGATTTATAAAATTGAAAAACCTTACTAAAATGAATCGTAAATATTTGCCATTGGTTGCGGCGTTTTTGTTTGCTGCAGGAGTAGGGCAGAGTGTAAAAGCCCAAAGTTTTGAGGAATTCGTAAAACAGCAAAACGAGGAGTTCGAACAATTCGCCAAAGAGCGTCAGCAGGGCATTGAGGCCTTGCGTGCCGAGTATGAGCAGACTGTTGAGGACTACAAGCGGGCAATGAACCGTATGTACGATTCCGAAATATCGTCTATCGACCTTATGTCATCCGATGACAATATTGAGGTCAAAACCAAGGCAAAGGCCCCGAAATCGACTATCAATTCGAAAGAACTTTCGGAAAACGCCATAAAAGAGAAAAAGATTATCGCCAATACTTCGTCAAGTGAACTGATGAAGCAACTTACTGGTACTGATACCGAAAACGCATCGTCGCAGCAAGTGAAGGAGGCCACCAACAAGTTGTCGGCTGTGATCAGCGATGTGATAAATCAGACGGAACCAGCCAAGGCGCAACCTAAAGAGGAACCCAAAAAGGAAGAACCTAAAAAAGTAGAGCCAAAGAAGGAAGAAAAACCGGTTGTTGAACCAAAGAAGGAGGAAAAACCAAAAGCCGAACCTAAGAAAGAAGAGGAGAAAAAGGCTGAGCCAAAGAAGGAGGAAGAGAAAAAGGCTGAACCTAAGAAAGAGCAAAAACCGGAGCAGAAGGCCGAACCTAAGAAAAATGACGATGCCAAAACCGGCAATAGCAATATTCCCCAAGGCAAACCATGCACCTATACCCGCATATCGTCGCCATTTGGCGAGCGCATCCATCCTGTTTATGGAAAAAAGAGCTTCCATAAGGGTGTTGACCTTGCATCGCCCAACGGAACGCCAATCTACGCTACTGCCGATGGCATTGTGGCTTTCGCGGGTGTCTGCAACGGCTATGGTAACTTTATCAAACTGAACCACCAGAACGGCTACAAGACTGGCTATGCCCACATGTCGAAGATGGTTGTCAAGACCAACGACAAGGTGAAGAAGGGCGACTTGATTGGTTATGTCGGCTCAACTGGAACATCAACCGGCAACCACTTGCACTACGAGGTTTACTATAACGACCAGTTGACCGATCCTGCAAAGACATTGTAATGGGGTAGGAGATTGGAAGTTTAAAAATCGTTGATATGACGATTCTGAACCGAAACGGGATGAAAACCGCACAAACAGTTTTAAAGTGGTTTTTCATCTCGTTAGGTGTTATATTTCTAATCGTTAACATTTTAGCAATCACTCCCGCGCCATTTTATATGCACCGTAGCTTGGGGGAGGACTCGGCACGGAAAAGCGATTCGGTGAACGATTTCCACCCCGACTATATAATTATGTTTGGCGGTGCCGGAATGCCGTCGGAGAGCAATCTTATAAGGCTTTACGTTACATCGGAAGTTGCAACGAAACTGAGCAAACCGGTAATACTCGTTCATCCGGAAGATTCTGTCTGTCAAGTAGAAATGACACGATACCTTGCCAATAATGGGGTTCCCGCAGGCAGCATAATATATATGACACGTGGAAGCAACACCCGATCGCAGTCGGTGTGTCTTGTCGATAGTTTTCCTCAATTAAAAAATGCTTCGGCGCTGATAGTTACCGCACCCGAGCATCTTTCGCGGACCTTGAAATGCTTGCGAAAGTGCGGAATGAGAAACATTTATGGCATTGGGGCGTTTGAAAGCACTGTCGAGTTTGACCTTACGCTTAACAAGCAGAAGCTGAAAGGAAACAAGTTCGTTCCCGATGTCGAGAGCACCAATATCCGTTACACTTACTGGAACTACCTAAAGCTGGAAATCATTTGCTTCCGCGAATATTTTGCGACAGCGTATTATTGGTTGAAAGGGTGGATCTAAATCCAATAAAAAAGCCCAATTCGCGCGGAACTGGGCTTTTATTAAATCATTCAAAATTCAATTATTCAAACACCGCCACAAAACCTCCATTCGGTTGTATTTCAACTTCAAATGCTTTTGTGTCAGGAGTTTCGACAACTGAATGAGCCATTTGCCATTTGTTGTCGGTGTCGGTGAAGATTTCGGCTTTTGCTGCGGGGACAATCGCGCTCAAATCGAGCGATAACTTGCGAGCAGCTTTCTCGCCGTTGATTCCTGCCACATACCACTTGCCACCCGACTTGCGAGCTACCACAAAATATTTGCCTGGATAGCCGTCGATAAACTGACTTTGCTCCCAAGTAGTCGGAAAATCCTGCAAAAGGCTTACAACATAATCGGGTTGAGTGGCCATTCCTTCATCGGTTTCGGCAAAATGCTGAACGCCTGACAGGAACAGCACCGGCAACGCCAATTCAAAGGCATTTGTGGTGGCGCGTTCAATGCCCGGTATCGCCGCAAGGCTCATTGGTGTGAAATCCATCGGGTCGAACACGTTGCGCGTGAACAGCCAGCAGCACGACTGCGTTGGAATCATATCTTGATACTCCTGCGTAAATGTCGAATACTCAAAGCCTTTCACTGCCTCCATCGTGACCAGATTCGGGTAGGTGCGCTGCCAGCCGCGTGGAAGGGTTGCGCCGTGGCAATTCACCATCAGGTGGTGACGTGCGGCATCGATGAAAATGTCGCGGTAGTACTGCATAACCGGCTGTCCGTCACCGGCAAAGAAATCGACTTTGATTCCCTTTATGCCCATCTGCTCCAAACGGCTGAACTCTGCCTTGCGCAATTCGGGCGTCAGCAGGCGGCTTTTGGGCGTGTATTCGGTTGTGTTCCAAGCTCCCGACGAGTTGTACCACAAAATCAGCCCAACGCCTTTCTGCGCCGCATAACGCGCCAGTTCGGCAATTTTATCATAGCCGATATTTTGGTCCCAGTTGACATCGACAAGGCAGTACTCCCATTTCATTCTGGCGGCGTAGTCGACAAACTTCTTCTGCACATTGTACACCACCGACTCGTCTTTCAGTTTGGCCCAGCTCCACGACGCGTGCCCGGGCTTAACCCACGAATAGTCACCATCGACGGCAGGTGCAGCCAAATCGGTGCCAATGGTCGATTCCACAATACCTTTCAGATTGTCGGAAACCGATACCGTGCGCCACGGCGACTGCCACGGGAATTCGAGCACAGGCTTCACATTTTGTGTTGCCGTGTCAATTACCTCCTGCGGCATCGGGAAACGGACTTTGTATTCGGGCGTGCTCGCGATTTCAGTCAGGCGGGTGCCGCAATATTGCGTTGTCAGTCCCGTTTCCGAGATTAGCATCCAAGCACCATTGCTTTGAAACAGAGCAGGGTAAACCCAACCCGACGGCCACGGGCACGGCGTCCCTGCTGGCACATCTTGCGTGTAGTTTTCCTCATACGACGGATTAGTGCCGCACCAGCCTGTTTTGGCAATGGCCATTATCTGCAACCACGCTCTCGCGCTGTCGGCCAAACGGAACGTGCTAAACTCGTCAGCCACAATATTTTGCCCGCCTTTCAGCGAGTTAAGCTGATAGCGGAAGGCAAAACCATCGTCCGACAAGCGGAAAGCAATACCAAGCGTATCGCCCGACTTTGCCAAGAGATTATAAATCTTCTCGTTGGCACGATAGTGATAATTGGTTTGCTTGCCTGTTTTAAGAGAATATTGCTCATCAACAACCATTTCTGCCGTCGAAATCAGGCGGAATCCGTCTTTCAGATTGCAGCCCTCAACATCGAGTCCCAACTGCGACTCACCAATAACCGTCTGGCCATTGAGTTGCGCCGAGTAGCGCGGCTCGCCATTCGCCGTAAGGCTGAAACTGACTTTAATACGGCCGCCGGGTGACGTAACATCGGTGTTGGCTTTGTTACAACCCGTCAGAATTATCGCGGCAGCGGCCGCAATGCTCAATATTTTCATAATTTATTATTTGAGAATTGAAGTTTGACCACCGATTTTGCCGGCAATTCAATTTTCAACGTGCCTTTTGACGATTTCTGCACTGCAACATCAAATGGCTTCAAAGTAATCTTTTCGGCTTGACCGAAATCGTTATAATCATTCATATTTTTTGAAGTGATTATCTCGCCTTTCATATTTTTGGCAGGAGTGCTACCAAGTTCAATATCAACTTGCTCGCCCTTGTTCGGGTTCAGGTTGACGAGTGTAAGCGTCACCACGCCGTCCTTCTCCGAAGCCGAAGCGCAGATTGCGTCGGTCGATTTGCCTTCGAAAGTATACTTATTGCTCTGAACGTCAGTCGGTACCAACTTTGCGCCCTGGTGGTCGGCATACATTTTGAAAACGTAGTATGTCGGTGTGAGCACCATCTTCTCATCCTTTGTCAGGATAACTGCCTGTAACACATTGACCATCTGTGCGATATTGGCCATTTGCACGCGCTCGGCGTGATTGTTGAAAATATTCAAGCCCATACCAGCCACAATGGCGTCGCGCATTGTGTTCTGTTGGAAAAGGAAGCCTGGATTGGTGCCCGGCTCAACATCGTACCAGCAGCCCCACTCGTCGAAAATCACACCAACCTCGTTGTTGGGGTCGTACTTCTGCATTATGCCAATGTGCAAGTCGAGAAGGCTGTCCATTGCCCACGCCTCGCTCACGGTCGAGTACCACAAATCTTCCTTGAAATCGGTTGCCGAACCTTTCGAGCCTGTCCAGGTGTTGATTGGCAGTGTGTATTTGTGCAGCGACAAACCTTGTGTGATACTGTGCTGTTTTTCGGTTTTTTTCATCAACACTTCAGTCCAGTTCGGGTCATCGGCAGTTGCACCGCAGGCAATGCGGTAAGGCGCGCCGCCGCAGAAGGTGGCGAAACGGCGATAAAGGTCGGCGTAGTATTCTGGCTCCATATTGCCGCCGCAGCCCCAGTTCTCGTTACCGATACCGAAATATTTCACATTCCAAGGGTCCTCGCGGCCGTTCTCCTTGCGCAGTTGCGTCATCGGGCTCTCGTTTGACGAAGTGATATACTCAACCCATTCGGCAGCCTCGCGCACATCGCCCGAACCAACGTTCAGGTTCACGTAGGCGTCGCAGCCAAGCAATTCGCAGAAATCGAGAAACTCGTGCGTACCGAAACTGTTGTCTTCCGTCACACCGCCCCAGTTGGTGTTGATAATCGACGGACGTTTCTCCTTCGGACCAATACCGTCTTTCCAGTGATAGGTGTCGGCAAAGCAACCGCCCGGCCAGCGCAGCACTGGAATTTTCAACGCTTTGAGCGCATCAACCACATCGTTGCGATAACCGTTAGTGTTTGGGATCTTTGAGTCGGCACCAACGTAGATGCCGCCGTAGATGCAGTGTCCAAGATGCTCAGCAAAATGTCCGTAGATGTCTTTGCTGATGGTTTGTTTGGCGTTTTCGGGGTGCAGAACGATTTTGTTCTGAGCCGAAACAATAGTTGCCCCGCATATAAGCGAAGCCGCCGCAATTGTTTTGATGATAGTTTTCATAATCAGTAGTTTGTTATTATGTTGATTTACATTGTCAAAATATTTGTGCAATATAAAACAAAATTTTGCATTGAACGATGGTTGAGTTTTTAGTTTTTAAGAGCCAAGTCGGTTGTGATTGATGAAGTTTTTTTTGTTTCTGAAGCAATCATATGACGATGGCTGGGATGCTGATGATGGTTGAGAATATGTTATTCTTATTTGTCTGTTTTGTATAGTATTGATTATGTGTAAATTGCCATCGTGCTGATTTTATTCAAAAAAATATGCCGTAGGTTATTGCCATTTTAAGTTTTTTCTACCTTTGCACCGCTGACTCGCTAGCTCAGCTGGTAGAGCAACAGACTCTTAATCTGTGGGTCCAGGGTTCGATCCCCTGGCGGGTCACCGAAGAAAAAAGGAAGCTAAAATGGCTTCCTTTTTTTTGCCTCATTGATAATCAATCGTCTATTTATTTTTTTACTATGTTTGTGTGTGCGCTGTGCTACTGCACTCATTTAGAATGGGTAACACGCTAAAAACATTTTGGATATGTAAAATTCTAAATACCGAATAACATGGCAAAGAAACAAACCTACAAAGATTTTAATGATACCATTACAGAGTCTATACTTAAATATAAAAATAGCATAACTGAAGAAAATGGTTTGTTTGGGGGAAAGCCAAACCCAATGGTTTTACCGGATAAATATTCTATAGAGAACAGTGAAACACCAGCAATGCTTTTCGGCGGAATTGTCGGTGAATGGAAAGCAATTCAAAAAAGCGAGTTTAAGTATAAGCCGCACATATATGCATTCTTACACATAGCAAGTTCACAAACTGCATGCGTGAACTTTTTCATTCCGATTTTGACAAACCAACACGCTAGTGAGATATTGAAGGAATCGGGTGTTGCGCCTAAGGATTTCGATCATATTGATACTGGTTCTTTGTATAAAGGGTTCCAGTTTGAATTTGGAGTTGGTGATATTTTGGAAAACAAAAGTGGTGTTGTTACTGATGCCGATGTTGCTATCGCATATATAAACACAAAAGGTGAAAAATGTTTGTGGCTTATCGAACACAAACTGACTGAAACTGACTTTACCCATTGTGGTGGATATAACAGCAAAAGCCAAGTTATGAAGAATAATCCTCAATATAAGGAGAATTGCCAAACCTGTACGATAGAAGATATCCTCAAAGATCCGAACCGGTGTTATTATCATAATGTTTCCGGATACAAATACTGGAAGATTATGAACAAGGGAGGTAAAGATTTATATAAGGGAGAATATGATAAAAAGGTTGGTTGTCCGTTCCGCAAAGGAATGAATCAGCTATGGCGAAACCAGTTGCTGGCTTTAGCATTGGAAAAACAGGAACCAAATGTTTATAAACATGTGTGTTTTTCAGTTGTCAAGCATCCCGATAATCATTCGCTGGACAAGTCAATAGAAGAATACAAGAAACTGACTAAAAATTCGCCTAAATTCAGCACATTCACTTCGTTAGATTTAATCAGTGCTGCACAAAAACAATCCGAACTTAAAGGTTGGATTGATTGGTACAAGAAAGTGTATGGCATTGCGAATTATTGATTAAATATACTAGAAATCACTAAAAAAAACGGACTATTCTGTCGAATAGTCCGTTATAAGTGCCAGAGTTTTTCTCAACTTACTGACAATCTGATCTGTTTGTGGAGCTGCCGGGTTTCGAACCCGGGTCCAAACAAGGAAACCATGAGCTTTCTACACGCTTAGCTCCGACTTGGTTTTCGTGCGCTGGCCGGATCAAAGCCACCTACCAACGCCTTATCCTCTAAATCTTGCCCGCATTACGAGGCTAATACGAGCCAGTCCCGAATTGCTGCACATCAGAATCGGCGAGCCTCAAGACAAGGGCTTCCGCGATGCGTCTTGTCCCAGCTCCTTGAGCCGGGATTAGGCCAATCTACTATACTTCGATTAGGCGGCAAGAGCGTAAGAATTTTCGCCAGTTATAGTTTTGTGTCCGGGATTTACGGGCCGGTTTCACTGCTCCCGACGTGCTTACCCACCA
>JAGCFC010000067.1 GCA_017650325.1 Salinivirgaceae bacterium
AAACGCAAGCACAAAAGCATTTACAAGGTTTTCTCTGTATCGGGGAAAGATGGCGAGCAGATTTTCTACTCACCCACCACATTGGATGTGGAGTTGACGGTTGAGCAGATGCGCCGCTTCCTTCAAGGCAAAGCCGATTACTCGAACAAATTCAGTTGGGGATTTTTTGCTGGCGGCGTTGCGGCCACCACAGCCGGCGTTTTAATTCCAACCCTGAATTTCGAAATTGGAAGCAACAATGCCAACATACCCATTGGCATGCTTGTGCCGTTCGGCTACGTCTTCGCCATTGGCAACACCACCAAATCGGCCGAAAAACTGAAAGCGCAGTTTCCCAATATGCCCGACGATGAGTATTATTTAATGGGAGTACAAGCTGCCGTCAGCCAACAGCGCATGCGCGATGGTGCATTGGGCGTTCTTACTGGCGGAATCATTTGGGTTACAGCATTTTGCATCAGCGATTAAGAATGTTGCATCATATTCATATACAGAACTATGCGCTTATCGATGAGCTGACTGTCGATTTCACCGACGGCTTCTCGACACTCACAGGCGAGACCGGTGCCGGAAAATCGATTCTGCTTGGCGCTCTCATGCTGGCCCTGGGCAACCGTGCCGACACAACGGCTATTGGCAATGCCGGGCAGAAATGCGTGGTCGAAGCCACATTCAACGTCAAGCCTTACCACCTCGAAAAATTATTCGACGAGCTCGACCTCGATTATCAAGACGAAACAATTGTCAGACGCGAACTGCTAACCAATGGCAAGTCGCGTGCTTTTGTCAACGACACACCGGTCAACCTGAACTCGCTCAAAGATTTAGGCCGACACCTGATTGATATTCACTCGCAGCACGAAAATCTGGAACTGAACAACAATCAGTTTCAACTGAAAGTGGTTGATGCGGCAGCACAAAACGCGGCTCTGCTTAAGCAGTATTCGGCTGTTTACACCGATTACAAGCAGCTGCAAGCCGAACTTGCCGAACTAAAGGAAAATTCACGCCAAATGTCGGCCGACTACGACTACAACCAATTTCAATACAATCAGTTAGCCGAATTCCGACTCGAAAACATCAATCAGGAGGAGATGGAGAACGAGTTTCAAACGCTTTCGAATGTTATTGATATTCAACAGAATCTGAATGCCGCGCTTTATGTTTTACAAGACGGCGAACAGAACGTTTTGTCGGGATTGGCGCAGATACGGCAGGCGGTTCAGCAAACGCAGCGCTACTTCCAAAAATCGGAAGAGTATCTGCAACGGCTTGAACCTGTGATAATTGAAATGAAAGATTTTGCGCAGGAGCTTGAAAGCGATGTGCAGCGACTCGAAAATCAGCCCGAACGGCTCGAAGAGTTGCGCTCAAAACTCGACCAACTCTACAGTCTGCTGCAAAAACATCAGGCAAAAAACGTCGACGAACTTATCAGCATAAGAAACGACCTCGAGCAAAAACTGAATAAATCAGGAAATTACGAGGAGTTGATTGAACAAACGCAAAAGCAACTCGACCAAACCACGGCCAAACTTTCCGACTTGGCGGCCAAACTTTCCGACAGCCGCCGAAAGGTTACCGACTCACTCTGCAGCCAGATTTGCAGCCATTTGGTGGGGTTGGGAATGCCAAACGCGCAGTTGCAAATCAACCTGACTGACACCGCCGCATTCACACCCAACGGTCGCGACAGCGTCAATTTCCTTTTCACCGCAAACCGCAACCACGAACTTCAAAACATCTCGAAGATAGCATCGGGAGGTGAAATCAGCCGTTTAATGTTGAGTATCAAGGCGATATTATCGAAATCTGTTGCCTTGCCAACGGTTATTTTTGATGAGATTGACACTGGTGTTTCGGGCGATATCGCTCACAAAATGGGCGAGCTCATGTCGCTAATGGCCAAACAGATGCAAGTGATAACAATCACCCATTTGCCACAAATTGCCGCGAAAGGCGCGGTGCAATACCGCGTGTCGAAAAACGACGAGGGCGGCACCACACACACCTGCGTTGAGAAACTCTCTGATGCAGAGCGGGTTGACGAAATCGCCCGAATGCTGAGTGGCAAGAATGTCACTACCGAAGCGCGCGAGAACGCCAAATCCCTTCTGAAAGGATAACACATTTTATATCACAACTTTATACCACTTTTTATGGACAATTTTCAATTTTACAGCCCAACCGAATTTGTGTTTGGCAAGGGCACAGAGAATGAAGCTGGTAAGTACGTTCGCAAGCATGGCGGCACTAAAGTGTTGATTCACTATGGTTCAGGCTCGGTTGTTAGAACCGGCCTGCTTGAGCGCGTCAAAAAATCGCTGGCTGCCGAAGGCATCAGTTTTGTTGAATTGGGCGGTGTTAAACCCAATCCGCGCGACACCAAAGTGCGTGAAGGCATTGCTCTGGCAAAGGCCGAAAAGATCGATTTCATTCTGTCGGTTGGCGGCGGCTCCTGCATCGACAGTTCAAAGGCCATTGCCGCCGGTTTCTACTACGACGGCGATTTCTGGGATTTGTACGGAACAGGTCTAGAGATTAAAAAGGCTCTGCCGATTGGCACCGTGCTGACTATTGCCGCCGCTGGAAGCGAGGGCTCGGGCGCGTCGGTCATCACCCGCGAGGATGGTCTGCTCAAGCGTGACGCCTGCTCTGATCTTATCCGTCCGCGATTCTCAATCTTGAATCCTGAACTTACTTGCACCCTACCAGCATACCAGACTGCTTGTGGCGCAACCGACATCATGGCGCACGTTTTTGAGCGCTATTTCACAAATACCGAAGAAGTTGAGGTAACCGACCGCTTGTGCGAGGCCATTTTGCTGACAATGATTAAGGAGACTCCGCGCGTAATTGCCGACCCGAACAACTACGAGGCCCGCGCCAACATTATGTGGGCCGGAACTGTTGCTCACAACGACATTGTAGGCGTCGGCCGCAGCCAGGACTGGAACAGCCACTGCATTGAGCACGAGTTGTCAGGCTTGTACGATGTTGCTCACGGCGCCGGACTTGCAGTAGTAATGCCTTCATGGATGGAATTCACCATGAATCACAACGTTATGCGATTCGCACAGGTTGCCACCCGTGTGTGGGGCTGCCAAATGAACTTCGAGAATCCTGCCGCCACGGCGCTCGAGGGCATAAAATGCTTCCGCCGCTTCTTGTCATCGATCGGAATGCCAATCAACTTTGAGCAATTGGGCGCAAAAGAGGCCGATATTCCGCTGTTAGCCAAAAAGATGGGTATTAACGGAACCACCGGAGGCTTTGTGAAGCTCACCACTGCCGATGTGGAGACCATTCTGCACATCGCCGCAAAGGCAACTGTTTAGTTTAGTGATACTAACCGCCGCCGGCACTATTTTATCGAAATAGTTTTCAAAAAAATAGTTGTCGGCGGTGTCATTTGTGACAAAAAAAACTAATTTTACAACGTAGAAACTAAATCTAATAAAGATGAAAAAATATGCAGTAATTATGGTTGCGGTGGCTGCAATAGCCGTTTTGTCAGCTTGCGCATCGTCGAAAGGCAATTGCCCGGCATACTCGCAAAACGCACAACCAACAGAGCAAATCGCGCAACGCTAAATAAAAAGCATCGTTCAGATGTTTTTTATTTGCGCTTTTGCGCTGACATTCTGAAAGATGTTCTGTCACACCTGACTCGTCCCGAGTCGGGTTTTGTTGTTTAGAGCAACATGGTCATTTTCGCCATCCAATCGTAGCGACCGAGAACAAAGAGGACTACCCTCATACGGAATAATTGAAAAAAAATAAGCCGTCGGCGAAGGAAAAATCAACTTATTATTTTAAATTGCAGACAATTAGTAGACTTACTGAAGTCATTTTGTAACTAACCACTTTGCGACACAATGAACATCGATGGGTTTCTCAACAAAAATCCATTTGTCAGAATTGTGCTACCGTTTGCGATTGGAATTGTTCTGCACCACCAAACAGAGATTAGCACGGTTCTGAATGTCGCCATTTTGTGCGTTTCAACCATTCTTTCGGTACTCTTCTACAACATTAGTCTGTCGTACAAATACCGCTGGTTGCCCGGCGCAATGCTTTTTGTAAACTTGTGTGCTCTCGGATACACCACAGCAAGCCTCAACAACAGCAGCAGCTTCATTCCTCCCGAAGCAAACACACGCGAATGCACCTACCGCGCCTGCATAACCAACAATCCATCGCATGGCGAAAAAGCTTGCAAGGTCGACCTCAGAGTAGAAGCCGTCAGCATTCTTGGCAAATGGTACGATTTCGATGCGAAAATAGTAGCCACAATAATGAACGACTCGCTTACCAGCCAACTGAAAGCCGGCAACACCATACAATTCTCATCGAAAATTGACTCGATAGACCTACCTAAAAATCCATTCGGTTTCAACTACTCGCAATATCTGCAACTCAACGGCGTACAAGGCAGCATCTTTCTCAATTCTGGCGAATGGCACATTTCGGACGAAGGCACACATGGATTGAAGCAGCACGCTCTGAACATAAGAATGATGCTTATCGGGCTGCTCGAAAAGGCAGGGCTTGAAGGCAATGAACTTGGGCTCGCATCGACACTTGTGCTCGGTTACAAAAACAGCATCGACGACGACGTGAAGCAAGCCTACATGAATGCCGGAGCCATGCACGTACTTGCCGTATCGGGAATGCATGTCGGAATTGTGTGCATTGTTCTTGAGCTGCTAATGAAACTGTTCGGGGGAAACCGATTCTTCAAAACCAAAAGAGTTATAATAATAGCGCTTCTTTGGGCGTACGCTTTCATTACTGGCTTGTCGCCATCGGTGCTTCGCGCCACGGTGATGTTCACTGCAGTTGAACTTGCACGGCTGCTAAACAAAGAAATGACCATCTACAACACCTTGGCAATCTCTGCAGTTTTCCTACTGACAATACGTCCCGAAATGCTTTTCCATGCGGGATTCCAGCTCTCTTATGCCGCAGTTGTGGGCATAGTGTATTTTCAGCCACGCATAGTGAAATTGATAAAAATTAGCAAAAAGCGTCGGCTGCTGCGCTACATTTGGGAGTTGACCGCCGTGTCGATAGCCGCACAAATATCCACTCTCCCATTCTGTCTTTTCTATTTCGAACGGACACCGGTCTATTTCTGGCTGTCGAATATTGTTGTGTCGCCGGGCGCGGTTGTAATGATTAGTCTGACTCTCCTGCTGCTTGCCGTATCGCCGTTCGACATTGCGGCAAAGATTGTGGGCACCATAACATCGTACACGGCCAAATTGATGAACTATCTGGTCACATCCATCTCGAACCTGCCTTTTTCAACCATTGAGAACACATACATCACGTTATTTCAAGCCGCCATGGTTGCCGTAATAATCATATCGGCCACAATCTGGCTCAACACACGCGAATACAACTGGCTGCTTGGCGCGCTAACGGCCTTTCTAGCGGTTATTATCCCGTCGAGCATAGAATCTGTCCGGAACAGCTCGGCGCAAGCGCTGTGCGTTTATTATTCACCCAAAAACGCAATGGCACATTTTGTCGATGGAAACAGTTCGTATTGGATTAGGGGCGCAGTTGGCGACAAGAAGCAAGCCGGTCTGCTGACGAAAGGCGGCAATATTCACTGGCGCTCAGTCTTGACTGATTATTACGATTATACTGCTGAAATCCGCAACGGCCACCTGCTGACAAAAAACGGTTTTTTTGTATTCGACAGCATCAGCGGATTGACTGTTAACGACAGCACCATGCCGTTCAAAATCAAGAGTCCGCAATCGCTCGATTATCTTATTGTCTCCGGCAAACCCAACATAAGAGCCAAAGACTTGCCAAAGACCCTCCATTTCAAAAAAATAATTATCGATGCCTCGGTGCCGGCATGGATTGCCAAAGATTGGGAACGCAAATTTTCGGGCAGCCAGATACACAATGTCAGGCGGCAAGGAGCCTATATCCACCAAATGAGCCGCCAAACCGGCTACTGACCTATCGACCTGAAGTCGGGCAAATGGTTCTTTTTTTCGCGCAACTTGAAAGTCACACTCATTGTGATAAACTGGTACTGGTCGTACCACTCACCAAATATCCACGGTTTTTCGGCAGTCCGTTCGTCCTTGCCGTTGCAGTTGTCGATGTCATCGTCAACAGCCAACCTCCAACCGGCTTCCAACCCGAAACTTACACTACGGTTAATGCGCAGTTTGGTGCCGACACCTCCCATCAGAACTGGAGCCACATTTGCAAATCTCACGCTCTGATGGCCTTCGTTGTTATCCCAGAAGAAACGCCCAACACTAAACAAGCCTCCCGCACCGACAAACAGATACGACGGCATTAGCGTGGTCCGTTTCATAATTGGCCTTCCGACTTGTTTGTAGGCAAAATGGCTTGGCTGTTCTTTTATGAAATACCACTCGTACCGCAGCGACAGCTCAGCAAAAACAGAACTGAAACCGATGCCGTTGCGATAGTAGAACTTTTTGGTGTTCTCCATCACCTCTTCGGCACCAAGATGACCGACAAACAGTGAGAATCCGATGTTTTGCGCGCCTACTGTAAGCCGGTTGCACTCATCGCGATGACCGAGGTAATATTTAAATCCTCCCTGAGCCACAAATCCTGTTGTCTGAGGTAAAACCCAAACCGGGAGCGATGAGTTCCGTGGCGCGCAGATATCGCCCATGAAATTATCGACACCCGCTCCTATCTGCAGCTCGTAACGCTGCGTTCTGCGATTGATGGCACAAGCACAGTCGGGTTCAAAAAGTATTTGTAGCGCTACAAATACAAAAATTGCAAGAGGGTTTATATGTGCCACGACCCGTTTCATGAGCGACCTTTTTACAATTTGTTGTACCGAATTTACGCATTATCGGCGTAAAATGTTAATTCTGGACCAACAAATCCACGAAAGAGCTTTTTAACGTGCCGAAATGCACCTTATTACAAACGAAAAAAGGCGGCCTTGCGGTCGCCTTTAGTGTTTCCTATCCAAAGATTGATTATTTATCCAATTTTGGAGCCTCTACTGGGCAAACACTTGCGCATGTTCCACACTCTGTGCATTTTTCAGGGTCGATAACATAGATATCGCCTTCTGAAATAGCCTCAACTGGGCATTCGCTCATGCAAGTGCCGCAAGCCAAGCAATCATCTGAAATTTTGTAAGCCATAATTTGAAATTTTAAAGTCGCGTAAATATACAGGGGTTTTCAATATATTTTCCGATTAGTCACAATTATTTTTCCAATGTTTTCAAAAACGCACGCAATCAATTGCTGCTGGCGGCCATATGCCAAAATACGATCAAGGAATTAGATCTCTTTCGAAAGGCTGAGCCTGAAAGATTTAAGCTAAAATCAAAAATCTATTTTTTCAATTCGGCTATTACAGTCTTGCGACCAACGACTTTCTGTCCCAAGCTGACAGATACATTGTAGTTTTCAGGCAACAAGACATCGACACGCGATCCAAAACGGATGAATCCCATCTCGTCACCCACCATGCAAGTATCATCCTGCTTGATGTATGTAAGTATTCGGCGAGCCACAGCGCCAGCAACCTGTTTAACCAGAATTGTATCGCTATTGGCTGGTTTCACCACCACAGCCGTGTGTTCGTTCAAATCCGATGATTTCGGTGTTATGGCACGGGTGAATTTTCCATCGAAATGGATCACCTGCTTAATCTGACCCGAAACGGGAAGCCAATTGATATGGACATTCCAGCACGACATGAAAATTGACACCTGAATGCGTTTGCCAACTACAATGTTCGGCTCGTCCACCTCCTCAATTGCGACAATAACACCATCGGCCGGGCACAAAACCTGTCCTTCGGACAACTGAGGTGCCTTGCGGTTGGGGCAACGGAAAAAGCGCAGCACGAAAAGCAGTATCAAAGCCGATACCGCCACCGACAAATGAAACGGCAGGCTTCCTGCCCAAAAAAAGTATACTATCGAATTTATTACCAATAATATAACCAAAGCTTTCAGTATTACCGGATAACCGGCGCGATGAATTTTCATAGTTTGCTAAAATGTGTTATGCAATAATTTGCAAATATGCAAAAATTACGGGTATTGCCAATATTATACTATCAAAGCGGTCGAGAATACCACCGTGGCCCGGCAGAATGTTGCTCGAATCTTTAATTCCAACTGTACGTTTCAACTGCGATTCGGTAAGGTCGCCAAGCGTACCGAACATTACAATAAGCAATGCGACCACAATCCAGTGCGTCTGACTGAGCAAAGGAAAGAACCTCGCCAAAATGAGCGACGCTCCAACTGCAGCCAATGCTCCTCCGAAAAATCCTTCCCACGTCTTTTTAGGCGAAATTCGCTCAAACATACGGTGCCGTCCGATAGTAACACCGAAACAATATGCGCCTGTATCGTTCACCCAAATAATAATGAACATTCCCAGCACCATAATGCTTTGGTAACTGCCTGCATGAAAGGCTATGGGACTAATGAGCGCAAACGGGAGCGCGACGTATAACAAACCGTAAAAAGTGTATGCTATGGTTGTAATCGGATTGTCGAACCGGCCGAATAACACTACAATAAAAACAGGTATGAACACCGGCACAAGCAGAAGCAAACAGCGTGAGTCAACCAAACCGGCACATGACATAAAACTTAAGATAAATGACAGAAGTCCTGCTGCCGTACCATAGACTGCAAGAGGTTTGTAACCGCTCTGCCGTCCAATGCGATAGAACTCCCACAAGGCAAGAACATCGATTATGGCAAACAACACAGCAAATGTCCACTGACTATAAACAATGCCCGAAATGAGCACTGCCAAGAAAACAACACCAGTTATCAGTCGCTGCCAGAAATTACTCATTATCGATATCTTTAATGATAGTCAATGCTTGTTCCTCCTGTTCCGGCGACACATACACCTCAATATCGCCAAACAAAAAAGAGGAATCACGTTTATTCAGCACAGTGGTTTTAATACCGGCACTTTCCAAAAAAGCGCGAATCATTTCAACCTCGTAGGATTTATCTGATGAATAAACCAATCGCAAATCTTCCATTACTCTTCCTCCTTAGGTTTGTCATTATCCGACGCTGCAGACTTTTCTTCGGTCTGTTCTGCACTGTTCTGCTCATCAGCCTTTGTCTGCTGATGCTCGTAATATGGTGTTTTGCCGTTTGGACGGGGACCCAGAATCCGCTCAAGATCTTCGGCAAACAGTACTTCACGCTCAAGAAGCATATTAGCCAACTGATGGTGCTGCTCCTCGTATTTGGTCAGAATCTCTTTCGATTTGGCATAAGCCTCATCGATTATGCGGCGCGTCTCAACATCAATTGTGCGGGCAGTCTCCTCGCTGTATGGCTTTGCAAATGAATATTCCGACTGACCTGACGAATCGTAATATGACATGTTACCAACTTTCGGACTCATGCCATAATAACAAACCATGGCGTAAGCGTGTTTGGTTGTGCGTTCGAGGTCATTGAGTGCGCCTGTAGATATGCGGCCAAAGAATAGCTCTTCAGCTGCACGGCCGCCGAGCAGTGCAGCCATCTCCTCCATAAGTTGCTCTTTGGTTGTAAGTTGCCTCTCTTCAGGCAAATACCATGCTGCGCCCAAAGCCTGACCGCGCGGCACAATAGTTACTTTAATAAGAGGATTGGCATTTTCAAGCATCCAACTAACCGTAGCGTGACCAGCCTCATGATATGCGATGGTTTTCTTCTCCTCAGCCGATATAATCTTATTCTTTTTCTCGAGTCCGCCCACAATGCGATCGATGGCATCGAGAAAATCCTGTTTTTCAACTTTCGATTTATCGTGACGGGCTGCAATCAATGCCGCCTCATTGCAAACATTGGCAATGTCGGCACCCGAAAATCCCGGAGTCTGTTTAGCAAGAGATTCTGCTGACACGTCGCTGGCCAGTTTGGTAAGCGGGCGCAGATGTACTTTGAAAATTTCAGTTCTCTCATTCAGGTCGGGCAGTTCGACGTGAATCTGACGGTCGAAACGTCCAGCACGCATAAGGGCGCGGTCAAGAATGTCGGCCCGGTTGGTGGCGGCAAGAATAATCACGCCGCTGTTGGTACCAAAGCCATCCATCTCTGTAAGCAACTGGTTGAGAGTGTTTTCGCGCTCGTCATTAGCGCCCCAATTAGGATTTTTACCTCGCGCACGACCTATCGCGTCAATCTCGTCGATGAAGATTATGCATGGTGCCTTCTCTTTGGCCTGCTTGAACAAATCGCGCACTCGCGACGCTCCCACTCCCACGAACATCTCCACAAAATCGGAACCCGAAAGCGAGAAGAACGGCACATGAGCCTCGCCTGCAACAGCTTTGGCCAAAAGTGTCTTGCCCGTTCCCGGAGGGCCAACAAGTAACGCCCCTTTGGGAATTTTGCCGCCCAACTGCGTATATTTTTGAGGATTTTTCAGGAAATCGACAATTTCCTTAATCTCCACTTTTGCTTCATCAAGGCCAGCTACGTCCTTGAAATCAACTTTGATTTCAGTTGTGTCCTTATCAAACATTTTGGCCCGCGACTTGCCGATGTTAAAGATCTGGCCCCCACCAGCACCTCCCGACATCCGGCGGAAGATGAATATCCATACACCAATAAGCAGCAATGGGAATATCAACCAATTGAAGATTGTATTCAGATTATTCTCGCGGGTCTCGTAACTTACCGGCACCTGCTCGTTAAGAGCGTAATCCCTTGTCGCATCCTCAAGCTTCTTCTCGAAATTCCCCACATCGCCTATTGTAAAGAAATACTGAGGATTAAGTCCCAATGATGTACGTTTCTTCGACTGATGCGCATCGGCATAACGGGCCTCGCCAAGTTTTTCCGGCTTAATAAAAATCTCAACTCGCCTGTCGTTCACCACAACGAGCCGGCTAATATCGTGATTAGCAATCATATCGGTCATACACCGTGACCACGTTATTTCAACCGGATCACCGCCGCCCATCGGCGACATGAACATAAAACCAAGCAGAATTATGGCAATAACACCATAAACCCACGAAAAATTGAATTTTGATGGTTTTCGATCATTATTATTAGATTGAAAACCAGTCGGCTTGTTCTGATTATCCATTTTGGTCCGATCCTTCTGTTCTGTAGAGTTCTCAGACATATTGTTTTTATCCATAATTGGTTAGTCCTCCGATTCAATAACCTCTTTTTTGGCATCGGCCCAGAGATCTTCAATATTGTAGAAATGTCTTATTTCCTCTTGAAATATGTGAACAACAATATCGCCATAGTCCACAAGAACCCACTGCGCATTTTGCTGTCCTTCAATATGCAACGGATGTTCACCTGTCTCGGTACGAGCGAAACGCTCAACATGGTCAGCCAAAGCATCGACCTGCGAACTTGAGTTACCATGACAAATGATATAGTAATCGGCGATTGCCTGTTCCGTTCCTGTTAAATCGATAACGACAATATCATGTCCCTTTTTCTGCTTAATTGCCTCAACAATAGCATCTTTAAGGTTTAAATTCTGTTTTGCTTTTGCCATTAATTTCAAAATAAGTTTGCAAATGTAAGTTTTTATGGCGAATGCTAAATAAACAACAGCAAAATTAGTTGACAAGTGATAACAAAATAACGTCTATCGACACAAACCTTGAACATTTTCAACAATTTACAGCGAACCGACAATAGTATCGCCTCCTGACTCAAAAATCATGATGTCCACACAGCCAACTTTTAATTATTTTTCTTTACTTATCATCAGTTAAAATCATATGGATGATTAATTGTATAAACCTGAAAAACTTTTACTTATGGTCAACAACATTGGCAGTCAGAACAGCATTGTGAATCAGTTTATGGCCGAATTGCGCGATAGTAGCATTCAAAAAGACAGTATGCGATTCCGCAGAAATCTAGAGCGCATTGGCGAAATTTTCGCTTACGAGATAAGCAAGCAGCTCGAATACAAGCTAACAGAGGTACAGACGCCGCTGGGTGTTGCGCAAGTGCCACAACTTGTCGCTCAGCCAGTGATTGCCAGCATTCTACGTGCCGGGCTGCCTATGCATCATGGATTTTTGAATGTGTTCGACAAGGCCGAGAACGCCTTCATTACAGCCTGCCGCAAGTATGAAAAAGACGGCTGCACGTTCCATATCAGTTTCGACAACATTTCAGGCCCGTCAACCGATGGAAAAACACTTATACTGGTTGACCCGATGCAAGCCAGCGGCGCATCGATGGTGCTGGCCTATCAAGCCCTGCTCAAAAAGGGCACACCGGTTCATACGCACATTGTATCGCTCATTTCGAGCCGCGAAGGTCTTGATTATCTGCAACGTAACGTAGCCAATCATCCGGTAACCATTTGGACTGCAGCCATTGACGATGAACTGACAGCCAAATCGTACATTGTTCCTGGTTTGGGCGATGCAGGCGACTTATGCTTCGGAGAAAAAGAATAACGGGTATGCATGTAGAGACAAAGCATAACCACACGTAATTCATAATTAATTAATCCTACATATGCTAGTCAAAATTTACCCCGAAAACCCGAATCCACGCGAGGTGAAAAAGATTGTTGAACTGCTTAACGACGGCGGCGTTATAATCTATCCTACCGACACCATCTACGGCATAGGCTGCGACATATGTCAGCCAAAAGCGGTGGCACGGCTGGCAAAAATCCAGGGACTTGATATGGACAAGTCTTATTTCTCTTTTATTTTCAACGATTTAAGCCAGATTTCGGAATACACCAAACCAATGTCGAACGCAGCGTTTAAGATACTGAAACACAATGTGCCAGGCCCCTTCACTTTTATTTTCGAGGCCAACAACAACATTCCAAAACTCTTTAAAACACGCCGCAAGACAGTTGGTATCCGTGTGCCCGACAACAACATCATCCGCAGTATTGTTGCCGAATTAGGACGCCCAATTCTTTCGTCATCAGTGCACGATGTCGAAGATGAGGTGACAGAATATATCACCGACCCCGAACTCATTCACGAGCGCTATGGTAATCTGGTTGATGCCGTCATTGACGGTGGATATGGCGACAATGAACCTTCGACGGTTATCGACTGCACAACTGACAATTTTGAGGTTATCCGTGAAGGGAAAGGCGAAATAAATTGGTAATCGGGCGAGAAACTATCTTACATTCGCAACCAAAAAAAAGACAATATGCAATTGAAATTCATTCCGGCAGCACTGCTGGTGCTTATGGCATCGAGCTGCCAACAAAACAAAATCGATTATCCAATGACAAAAAAAGTTGATACTGTTGACGTTTACTTCGGTCAACAGGTGGCCGACCCATATCGTTGGCTTGAAGATGACAACTCCGACGAAACTGCCCAATGGGTGGCCGAACAGAACAAGCTGACTTTCGGCTATCTGGAGAAAATTCCCTTCCGCGGGCAAGTGAAAAACCGGTTGGAACAGATTTACAACTATCAGAAAGTCAGCATGCCGCGAAAAAAGTCAGGACGATATTTCTGGTACAAAAAAGACGGTATGCAGAACCAGTATGTAATGTACTACAGCGACACGCTTGGCGGTAAAGAGGTTGAACTACTCGACCCCAACAAACTTTCTGATGATGGCACGGTCGCACTTTCGACGGTATCGGTATCGAACGACGGGCGCTATCTCGGTTACGGAATTGCCCGTGCGGGTTCAGACTGGAACGAGTTGTATGTCAAAGAGATTGCAAGCCGCAAAACACTCGATGACCATATTCAATGGGTGAAATTTTCAGATATAGCATGGTATAAAGATGGCTTCTTCTACTCGCGTTTCCCTGAGCCACAAGGCGGCGACGCACTGACTGGCGAGAATATCAACAGCAAGATTTATTATCATAAAATAGGTGATAATCAAGCGAATGACAAGCTCATCTATGAAGACCCGACACACCCCGAATGGATGTTTTCGGCCGATGTTTCCGATGACGAATCACTGCTATTTATATATGCGGTTGAATCGACATCAGGCAACGCGTTGTATGTCAAAAATTTAAAAACCAATGGTCCGATAAGACGCGTCGTCGAGAATTTTGACAATAATTTTGTTGTTGTTGACATCTGTGACGGCAAGTTGCTGACTTTGACAGATTTTGAGGCGCCTAAATATCATGTGCTTTTGATAGATCCGGCCATAACCGACAGGACAAAATGGATTGAAGTGATTCCTGAAAAAGAAAATGTGCTTTCAGCTGTCAGCATCAAGGCCGGAAAACTGATTGCCGGTTACACAAAAGATGCCCAGAGCCATTTCGAGGTCTATTCGCTCAAAGGCGAATATCTGCATGATGTTGAATTGCCACAAATTGGCACCGCCGATGGTTTCGATGATGACAAAGATGACAACATCACCTTCTATTCGATGGAGACATTCACATCGCCATCGACCATTTACAAATACGATGTCAACACCAACAAATCGGAGGTTTACCGCCAGACCGACATCGATTTCGATGGTAGCGGCTACGTAACAAAACAAGTGTTCTACACAAGCAAGGACGGAACGCGCATACCGATGTTTATCGTTCATAAGGAGGGTATTAAGCTCGATGGCAACAATAAAGTATGGATGTACGGTTACGGCGGTTTCAACATCACATTGACACCAGGGTTCAGCATCTCGCGCGCACTTTGGCTCGAACAGGGCGGAATATACTGTCTGATGAACCTGCGCGGCGGTGGCGAGTATGGCGAGGAGTGGCACCGTGCCGGCACTCTAATGAAAAAGCAGAATGTGTTCGACGACTGCATTGCCGCGGCCGAATACATGATTGCCGAGGGCTACACCACTGCTGGAAACATTGTTCTGCAAGGCGGCTCAAACGGTGGTTTGCTTGTGGGCGCCGTTGTCAACCAGCGTCCCGATTTGTATGGTGTTTCGCTGCCTGCCGTAGGAGTTATGGATATGCTTCGTTATCATAAATTCACCATTGGCCGCCATTGGGCAACCGACTATGGTACCAGTGAGGACAGCGTTGAAATGTTCCAGTATCTGCTCAGCTATTCGCCGTTGCACACCATCACCGACAAAGCCTATCCGGCAACATTCGTAACCACCGGCGACCACGATGACCGCGTTGTGCCGGCTCACTCATTCAAGTTTGCCGCAACATTGCAGGAACATCAGCAAGGCAATGCTCCGATTCTTATCCGCATTGAGACAAACGCCGGTCACGGTGCCGGAAAACCGACATCGAAGCAGATTGAGGAATGTGCCGACTACATGTCGTTTGCGTTCAAGAATTTGAACATGATTCCGAAATACTGAAAAGTTAAAGCATTTAAAAACAATGAAGCCCCGATGTCTATCGGGGCTTCGCTGTTTTATAACATCAGTTTTCTAATAATAAATCCCGTCGAACACAACATGATAATTGTCTAACAACAACATGTCGACAGTGGTTTGCGTTGAAACGCCAAAGTTTCCGCTGCCACCGTGTACGTTCGAAGGCACTTTCAAGGCACCCGAAAAGCTGCTCATCTCGTCGTAAGCCGACGAATTGATGGCGTTCATGGCACGCAGATAGTAGTACTGCTGCTCCGATATGCTCTGTAACTTCAACTCGGCCCGCCAGCTGTAGAATGTACCGACATAATCCTTCAACTCAGGAAAATCCTCGTGCGAACTGAAAGAATCGCCTTCAATAGAAGGCCGCCAATCTGTTACCACATTGAGGAGCGCTGTTGAGTTGCTGAACAGCTTATCGGAAAAAACGCGGTAGGTGTTTTTGACATCGCTCGACAACAGGTCGATACTGCTATCGTCATCATCATCTTTGCTCGACTGAGACTCGCCTTCCGACAGAATCGGGCAGCGGCGGTAGCTGTAATCGTCGTACTCCTTCCAATAATGCGATACTCTTTTGCTGATATAATAAACATCGACCGAATCGCTTGTAACATCAACAAAAACTGGATGATCAAGGTTCTTCTTTGCATATTCGATTATTTCGGTTTTCGAATGCAAATCGTACTCCTCGGGATCGAACCACACAATTCTGGTAACCACCTTGTAGAAGTCGGAATAAATGACCATGCGATAGAAGTCGTCATCGGCTGAAACATCGTCGAAACTCACCTCGATTTCGGCACGTTCTCGGTCAGAACCCCGGTTTAATATACCTGCGCCAGGTTCGTAAGTGTATGACACTTGAGGATTTTCGATTTTCCGCGGTGCGACATCCTCGGCCCAAACGCTCTGGTTTCCGCTAGAAACCTCAACACGTACCTTATCGCCCACATCGAACTTACTTTTAAGCAGATAGGTGCCCTTAACGGTGTCGGTATGCGTTTCTTCCTCCTCAACGACCATCCAACCGAACTCATCATCATACACCTCATGTTCAAAAAGTGCTGTATATGTAACACTATAACAATCTGTTACGGTTTCAACCAAATTATCGTTGACGTAGAGTTTTACAACGGCATCGCGCACCGGTGCAGGATATTCACGCGAGGTACGCGAAACGTGCACGTAATTGGTATCGGCACCGGCAACCAGATAAGCGTTGAGGCAAAGCACGCCTTCCATATTCTCAAGGTCGGCATCGACATCGTTCTCGCAGGCCGGAAGTATTGCCATTGCGAAAGCTGCTATTATGAAGAGATACTTTTTCATCGGTTTTAGAATTTATAAGTAAGTGTACATGAAGGTATTAACGGCAAAATAGTAAGTTTTTTTATGCGATAACGGCGCGGACCGCCAACATTGCCGTACTCATCGTAGTCAATGGCATAGACCATTGTTGGATTCATGTAGTTGTAGAGGTTGTAGACCGAAACATTGAAAATGCGCTCACAGCGTTTCTTCTGCTTGTGAAAATCGACGCCGGCGCACATCACGTGGCTGCACGGCAGGCGGTAGTTGTTGCGCCCGGGAACATAAGCCACCTTATCGCTTATTTTGTGATAGCCCCCACGGTTGTAAGGGTCTTCGGTCCGCCATGCATAAGAGAACTGATTATCAGGCTCGACAAACTCCTGATAGGTCTCGGTGAGAGTTGCGCAGGCACCGCTCTGGAATGACCACGACACATCGAGGAAAATATGGTCGTTCACCTGCCAGTTGACCACAAGGTTAAGGTTGTGGCGGCGGTCGTAGGTGAAGGGGAAGCGCTCGCCATCGTTCACTCCCGACAAACGGCTGAACTGGCGGTCGGTTTTCGAAAGCGTGTACGATACAAGTCCGGTAACCACGCCTTCGGTTTTCTGCGCCATAAATTCAAGTCCTTTCGACTCGCCGCGCCCCGAGGCCACAAGTTTCTCCCATGAGCCAGAGAAACCGGCGAAACTCATTCCGTCTTTATACTCTAAAACATTGTCGCTCACCTTGTAATAGCCTTCAATCGAGAATTCCCAACCGGGTATTTTTGTATAATAGGCGCCAAGGCTGTACTGGTTGGCCACCTCGGGTTCAAGTTCGTCGGTGATTGGCACCCATAGGTCGGTTGGCATCGACAGCGGCGACGATGTGAGCAGGTGCACACACTGCGTCATCCGCGAATACGAGGCCTTGATTGTAAGGAAATCGACAGGGTTGTATTTGAGCGAAACACGCGGCTGCAAGTTCTGGTATGTCTTGTTTTTCAGATTGAAAACGGTGTGTGCCAATCCGACATTAAGATTCAGATTGTCAGCCACTTTCCAATCGTCATCGATATAAACCGAAATCTCGTTGGCGAAAGCCGCTGTGCCCTTCGATTTGGCAGTTGTGTCGGACAGGGTAACGTCATTGTCTTTGGCCTTGTATGACGATGAGGTGGTTTCCGGCTCGAAATTGTGGCGGGTGTAGTTGGCTCCGAACTTCACGGTATGAGCCGGAAGCGGCATCCAATCGAAATCGACAATTGCACCAATGTCCTTTATTTCAGACCGATAGTCGGAACTTGTCTGGTCAATAGATTTACGAATCGGGTAATTAGGGTTGCTGTTCAGATACTCCATATTGTCGTACGAGGCCATTCTCATCTTGTAGTGGTTGTAGTTGATTGTGGCATTGGCGAACAGTTTCGACGAGAAAACGTGGTTCCACCGCAGCGACGGGATAAAATTGCGCCAGCGGAGGTCGGCGCCATAATCGTCGATATCTGTGTTACCATACGACTCATACACATCGTGGCATTTGTCTTTGAACTTGTCCAAACCGTTGTAGAGCGAAAAGTAGATGCGGTCGGCATCCGAAAATTTGTGGTTCAACTTCAGGTTGATGTCGTAGAACCAGTAGTTGACCTTGAAATCGTCGTCGAGGAAAGGCTGCGCCAGCGCGCCGGCGTAGGTTGTGCGGCCCGACACGTTGAACGATGTCTTGCCTTCCTTAATCGGTCCCTCGACATTGAACCTCGACGTGAGCAGGCCCACCGACACCGATGCGTGGTAGTTGTTCATATCGCCGTCTTTGGTGCGCACGTCGATTACTGATGATGTGCGGCCGTTGTAGCGTGCCGGAAACGATGATTTATAGAAAGTTACCTTCTTCACTGCCTCGGGTGTGAACACCGAAAAGAAGCCAAAAAGGTGGTCGATTTTGTAAACCGTGGCTCCGTCGAGAAGGATGAGGTTCTCGTCACCGTTGCCGCCACGCACATAGAGCGTCGAAGCGCCGCCCACACCCTGCTGAACGCCCGGTGTGAGCTGGATTGTCCGCAGAACATCGGTCTCGCCCAAGAGCGACGGCGTGTGCTCAATCAGTTTCACTGGAATGTCGATGCTGCCCATTTTGGTCGATTCGATTCCGGTTTCGCGGCTCTTGGCCGTCACAACCACCTCGGCCAGCTCAATATCACTCGACAGATTGATGTTGATAACCGTGTCGCGGCGAAGATTCAAGCCGATAACCTGCCGGTTGTAACCCACATACGAAAAGGCAATGCTGTGTTGCCCGGCGGCAAGAGTGAGCGAGTAGAATCCGAAGTTGTTCGATGCTGTGCCGTGATGGCTGTTCTCGTCATAAACGGTTGCGCCGATAATGGTTTCAGCCGATTTGCCGTCGGTAATGTAGCCGCTGACAGTGTACTGCTGCGCGGTAGCAGCCATCGAGCAGAAAAGCGCGGCTGCCAGAAGTGTTATATATTTCATAATGTTTTGATAGTCTTTCGATTATTCGGTGACTTTGTAGTAAACCGCACCGCAAACGCCACCGTTTGGACAAACGCTGATTCTCACCAACGAGCCAGCGTGAACAGTTTTCGATGAGAAGGCAGTTTTTAAAAAGTATTTCTGCCGTCCAAAGCCTTCGCTGCTTATTTGTGTTGGTCCGCCCGACAAATCTTCGCGCATCAATGTCGGTTCCATTTCATCGTTGAGTTGTGGTGTAAGGTCTTCCGGCTCGTTGTCGTCGAACTGGCGTGTAATGGTGAATGGCCGGTGCTTGTTTTCGTTGTTGTAATGGTACGTGATAAAAAACGATGTGTGAACGCCTGTTCCGATTTTCACCTCAATGGTGTCGCCGGTGATAACCTTACCTTCTTCGTTTTTGATAACTACTTCGGCATCGGGGATTTCCTCGTCATCATCGCAACTTGTGAAAAACGGCGCGGCAAAAAGTACAGCCACGGCCAGACTTAAAAGTTTCTTCATATCAGTTTGAGTTTTAGAGCGTTAGTCTCTTGCGGTTATTCGGATTCAATCACTTTATAGCAGACTTCGCCATAGGTGTTATTATCAACACGAGTACAGATTTTTACAAGCGATCCAACGTGAACGAAATTCTTTGAGAAGGCTGTCCTCACCTCCACATTTGTTTGACCCCAACCATTGCTGCTTGAGCGTCCGGACGCAAAATCCAAATCGTCGCCATTACATATATAGCCGTTCTCGTTGATTTTGGTAAGAATCTCCTGCTCGCCATCGTCAATCTGCCGCCAGAAGCGCAAATTATTCATATTTCCTACATACCAAACTTCAATCAAAGTTTTGTTTACACTGCCTAATTTCACGTCAATTGTATCGCCCGTAATTATTACACCCTTTTCGTTCATAATAGTTACTTTCGGGTCGGGAAGTTCTTCTTTTTCTTCGCAACTTGTGAAAAACGGTGTGGCTAAAAGTGCGGCCGCAGCATAGATTAAGAGTTGTTTTTTCATATTAAAAGTTTGTAGTTGGCAAAAAACATGTTTTCATCAGTTTTTTTATTGACAAATATAATACCAAAAACAATTGGGCGCAAGGAATTTTGCGGATTATTAAATCTGCGGGGGGGGGGGTAAATTGTTAATATATAATTATTTATATATCAATTATCCAGTATTCACTATTGCACCAATCCTTCGATAACATTCCCCGTTGTTCCATTTGGGAACGGAATGTCGAGGAAATTGGCGATTGTGGGTGCCACATCGCGCATATCGATATACTGACTAATGCGGGTTCGCTTAATCTTCCAACCATACCAAATGAGCGGCACGTGGGTGTCGTAGTTGTAGCCCGAATTTGAGCTGCTCACCGCCGAGCCTTGCGCAATCCAGCCCGGCTCAAGGCACAGAATCACATCACCTGAGCGTTTCGGATTAAACGAATTCTGCATTTTCCACATTATGCCGTCGGTGAAAGTGGTTGATTTCAAAGTCGATGCCGAAATGGCGTTTGCCACGCCCGAGAACTGCAGCATAAAACTGCAAACCACATTCTCGAAATCCTGCAACGACAATCCTGCCGTTTCTATCAGATTGTGATTCAAGTAAATTTGATTGTTGTGATAGGCTGACACCCATTTGCCTTTGTCGTATTTTGCATTCAAATAGGTGCCTAAAAGCATCACGGCGCGGTCGGCATTGAAGGTTCCGGCCGGAATGTTATGGGTTTGTAACATTGCCGGATTGTACGATGTGCCGTGGTCTGACGTAAGGTAGATGAGCACGTTGTTGCGGCCAACGTTCTCGTCGATGAATTGCAGAAAATGCTCCAAATCGCGGTCGAGACGGATGTAAAGGTCTTCGAGTTCAACCGAGTTTGGCCCGCAGGCGCTGCTCACATCGGCCGATGCGGTGAAGGCAATGCTCAAATAATCAGTGTCTTCGTCTTGACCAAGCTGCTCATTCACAATGGCGTTCACGCAAAAATCCTTAATCAGGCTGTTGCCCGACGGATTCGATTTGAGTTTGCTGTAGTGTTTTGTGCGTTTCAGCAGACTGTTAATCTTCTTGCCCAGAACATTATCGCCTGAAAAACCGGCATTCTTCGACTGTCCGCGTTCCGAGCCCGAGCGGTATTTTTCGGGTGGCAGCAGCGGCAGCCAATCTTTTTCGATATACATATCGGGAAACTTCTTGCCATTGAAATCGGTAACCCACTGCGGCAGCGAGTCGGCATAGTAACTACTTGTAACCCAAAGACCTGAAGCATCGTCGAACCAATACGCGGCATCGCCCATATGCCCGCCGGGCAGAATGGCCGTTGTGGGGTCCATCGACACAGAAATCACCTTTGAGCG
>JAGCFC010000068.1 GCA_017650325.1 Salinivirgaceae bacterium
AAACGCCTGAAAAACAGAGTTCAATCATCGGCAAGAATCCGGCGGTGAACAAAATGACGGTGTCGAAAGACGGCGGCGAGATTGACGCCATCACAGCATCGACCATCAGTTCGAGGGCATTCCTTGAGAGCGTTCGCACGGCCTACAACGCCTACGCGGCCGCCAACAATCAGAAACCAACCGACGCCAACAGCGGCGCCACTCAAACAACGGAGGGCAATAACAATGAACAATAATCTGAAAATACTGCTGAACGGCCTGATTAAGGAGAACCCGACATTCGTACTGCTGTTGGGTATGTGCCCCACGCTGGGCACCACATCGTCGGCCATTAACGGAATGAGTATGGGATTGGCCACCACATTTGTGCTAATCTGCTCAAACATAGTGATTTCGCTCATCAAGAACCTTGTTCCCGACAAGGTGCGCATTCCGGCCTACATTGTTGTGATTGCGGCCTTTGTGACAATGGTTGAAATGATTATGCAGGCCTACGTGCCGGCTCTGTACGCAAGTCTGGGCCTGTTCATCCCGCTTATTGTGGTTAACTGCATTGTTCTGGGCCGCGCCGAAGCCTTCGCCGCCAAAAACAGCGTTGTGCCGTCAATGTTCGACGGACTGGGCATCGGCCTTGGCTTCACGCTTGCGCTGACACTGCTCGGAAGCATCCGCGAGCTGCTGGGAACTGGCAAGATTTTCAACTTCGCCATCTACCCCGAAAGTTACGGAATGCTGCTGTTTGTGCTGGCACCGGGCGCCTTCATCGCGCTGGGATTCCTGATTGCGATTGTCAACAAATTACGTAAATCTTAAAAAAGGCTGAACTATGGAATACTTGTTAATGTTTATAGCGGCGGTTTTTGTAAACAACATTGTGCTGTCGCAATTCCTGGGCATCTGCCCGTTCCTGGGTGTATCGAAGAAAGTGAGCACCGCGCTCGGAATGGCCGGCGCCGTGGCCTTTGTGCTTGTGCTCGCCACCATTGTGACCTATCTGGCCAACGCCTGCATTCTGGTTCCGTTCGGTCTTGAGTACCTGCGGACCATCACCTTCATTCTGATTATCGCCGCGCTGGTGCAAATGGTTGAGATTGTGCTGAAAAAGGTGTCGCCCGCGCTCTATCAGGCGCTGGGCGTGTTCCTGCCGCTCATCACCACCAACTGCTGCATTCTTGGCGTTGCCATCTTGGTGATTCAGAAAGACTACAACCTGCTGCAAAGCGTTGTCTACGCCTTCTCGAACGCCATCGGCTTCGGCTTTGCGCTGGTTCTGTTTGCCGGCCTTCGCGAGCAACTGGAGTTCTCTGAAACACCGAAAGCAATGAAGGGAATGCCAATCGCACTCGTCACCGCCGGCATCCTGGCAATGGCGTTTATGGGATTTTCGGGGTTGGTGAAGTAAAACGCTGACGCTAACACTGACACTAACGCTGACGTAAAATACTTATTAAAGTGATATAGACAGAAAGCCTTCCGCAGTGCGGGGGGCTTTTTTGTATTTGATTGTACACTGAATCAATAATATCACTATTATTGCAAAATAATAGTAACCACGGTTACGGTAATGGCAGTTACTATAATTTAAAGACTGGTGATATGAAATTCTACAATCGCGAAAAAGAGCTGGAAACATTACGGCTGGCCGAAGAACTGTCGGGCAGCGAGTCACAAATGACAGTGCTGACAGGGCGACGGCGTATAGGCAAGACAAAACTACTACTGCGGTTCTCCGAAGGGAAACCCACCGTCTATCTGTTTGTATCACGCAAAAGCCAAAATATTCTGTGCCAACAGTTTGCCGAAATTGCTTCGGCTTCGCTCGATGTGCCAATCGGGCAGTACATCCGTTTTGCCGACTTGTTAGAGCACTTGTTGCGAATCTCAATCCAACGGCCATTCACACTCATTATCGATGAATTTCAAGAATTTGAGAATATCGACCGTTCAATAATAGGTGATATTCAGCGGGTTTGGGATTTGAACAAAGACCGCAGCCGCGTCAATCTGCTGCTGAGCGGCAGCGTGTACTCAATGATGCACCGCATTTTTGAAGACGAAAAACAGCCTTTGTTCTCTCGCGCATCGTACATTATCCGTCTGCAACCCTTCCGCACCGATGTGCTGAAACAAATTCTACGCGACAACAATCCTGATTACACGGCTGAGGATTTGCTGGCTCTGTACTCTTTTACGGGCGGCGTGGCGTGGTATGTTGAGCTGCTGATGAAGGCTAAAGCGACGACATTTGAGAAGATGACGGACTACATTTTCAGCGAGGACTCGTTTTTTATAAGCGAAGGCAAAAATCTGCTTATCGAGGAGTTTGGCCGCGACTACAATATCTATTTCTCGATACTCGAATGTGTGGCTCGTGGAGTTAATACTCGTGGCGAATTGGAAACAGCGGTTGGCAAGAGCGAGCTGGGCGGCTATCTGGCCAAACTTATCAGCGACTACGGCCTAATCAGTCCGCTGCGGCCGATTTTCAGCAAGCCTTCAACCAAAATCACGCGCTATTACATTGCCGATAATATGCTGACATTCTGGTTCCGATTCATTTACAAGTATATGAACTACATTGAGGCTGGCAGTATCGACCTTCTGAAACAGGTTTTTCTGCGAGATTACAGCACTTTTTCGGGGCAGATGCTTGAACGCTTTTTTCGCCAACAAGCAAAAGAAAGCGGGGAATACACCACCATTGGCAATTTCTGGGACCGCCGCGGTGAGCACGAAACCGACATAATTCTTGCAAATGATTTGAACAAAACGCTGATTATAGGCGAGATAAAACGGCAGGCGAAAAACTTTGAATTAGCAAAACTGCAAGACAATGCCGATTATTTTCTGAACATTTATCCGGAATACAAATCGTACAAGCTTGATTTGGTGTCGCTTGACATGCGGAATATGTGATGAATTGTAACGGTTGATTTTGCCTATTTGAATAACGGAAAAGCCTTCCGCAGTGCGGGAGGCTTTTTTGTGTTATGGCCTACCCTATTGGGTAAAATCGATTTCATTTAATGGCAAACATTCCTATATTTGAAAAATTTTGGGATAACGAATGTTCGTATTCGTAGAGACGCGCCATGTCACGTCTCTACAGAAACAAATGACAAAAAACTAATAAACAATAAAATACGATTCTATGAAACGCATTATCACACTAATGTTTGCCGCAATGCTTGCAGGGCAGGCATGGGCGGAAGATTTCACTATTGGAAATCTGAAGTACACCGTAACCAACGAAACAAATCATTATGTTTCTGTTGGCAAAGCAGAAACCAAACCTACCGGTGCTCTCAATATTCCGGAAAAAGTAACCAACCCCGACAATAGCGTGGAATATACAGTTACAAGCATTGGCAGCTCTGCGTTCGAAGGTTGCAGCGGCCTGACATCAGTCACCATCCCAAATTCGGTGACAAGCATTGGCATCTCTGCGTTCTGGGGTTGCAGCGGCCTAACATCTGTCACCATTCCCAATTCGGTTACAAGCATAGGCAGCGGTGCGTTCGCTGGTTGCCGCCGCCTTACCACAGTCACCATTCCTAATTCGGTTACAAACATTGGCGGCTTTGCGTTCAGTGGTTGCAGCGGCCTAATTTCAATATCCATCCCCCAATCGGTTACAAGCATCGGCGACTATGCGTTCGGAGATTGCAGCGGCCTGACAGAAATAAATGTGGAAAGTGCCAACACAAACTATGCATCCGAAAACGGTGTCCTGTTCAATAAAGACAAGACAACTATTGTATGTTATCCTGCAGGAAAAGCCGAAACAACATACACCATTCCCAATTCGGTTACAAGCATTGGCAGCTCTGCGTTCGCTTATTGCAGCGGCCTGACATCAGTCACCATTCCCAATTCGGTTACAAGCATCGGCGACTATGCGTTCGGCGGTTGCAGTAAACTGTCAGAAATATATGTGGAAAGTGCTAACACAAATTACGAATCCCAAGATGGTGTATTGTTTAATAAAACAACTATTATATGTTATCCTGCAAATAAAATCGAGACAGCATATACTATTCCCAAATCTGTTACAAACATCGGCAACTATGCCTTTGACAATTGCATCAATCTGACTTCTGTCACCATTCCCAATTCGGTTACAAGCATTGGCGGCTCTGCGTTCGATGGTTGCAGAGACCTTAAGCAGATTACATGTTATGCAACGTACGAAAACGGACTACCAACACTTGGAAGTAATGTGTTCAGTTACAATTGCACCATAACCGTTCCCTGTGGGCAGACGGATTATTACAAAGAATCGGATTGGGGGGAATACTCAAAGCTCACCTTTGTCGAAGATTTTTTGTATGAGTTCACCGCCGGAGCCAACTACCCCGAAATGGGCAGCGTCGAGATTCTTCAAATGCCTGATTGCTCGAACAAATGGGCAACCGTCAAGGCTACGGCCAACGAAGGGTATGTTTTTGTAATGTGGGACGACAAAAGTACCAATGAAGAAAACAGCAACGTACATGTTAGCGGCGACAGGCACTGCACCGCCTATTTCGCACCAGCCGATGCCGACATCAATATTATTCCAAAAAACGATGCCTTTTGGTACTACAACAGCGACACAAAAACTCTGCACGTTGCAGGCCTCGATGAATTAACCATTTATGGTGATTATATGTGGGGCGATTTGCCCAAAGACGAAGTAGAGCACGTGTTTATAGAAGACGGATTTTATTACATAGGTGTTTCCACCTTCGAGAATTTCAAGGCTTTGAAAGATGTCCGTTTGCCGTCGGATCTGAAAAGGATTGGCAGTTATGCGTTTAATGGCTGCGAGAGCCTTGAGTCGGTTGTGATTCCTGAAGGTGTTAAAGAGATAGAGTCTGCAGTGTTTAACAATTGCAGCAGTATGAAATATGCCGTTCTGCCATCGACATTGCAGAAAATGTGGTCGCGGGCGTTCGGCTCATGTTCGATGCTCGATTCCATTGTGGTTAAATGCGATACCGCAATAGATTTGCCATCTATGGTATTCTACGGTGGATCAATAAATAAGAAATTCTATATCCCATGCGGGAAAAAAGAGTTGTACACCAGCAAAGAATGTTGGACTATATCCGTAACAAGCAACGACAATTTTGTTGAGACAATGGTTTACGATTTGAGTGTTGCGTCGAGCGACAGCAAACGCGGCACAGCCCAAATTGTCGAGATGCCCGATTGCGGCACCGCCGCCATTGTAAAAGCCACTGCAAAAAAGAATTATCAATTCTTGAAATGGAGTGACGGTTCAACTGCAAACCCGTATGAATTCGCTCTGAAAAAGGATATGGCGCTCACGGCGATATTTGTTGGCAAGCAATCGGAAATAACCGTTGAAGCCGATACCAACGGCACTGTCAGCGTTCCGCAGTACGCCTATTTCGAAGATTCGGTCGAAGTGAAAATATCACCTAAATTGGGCTACGAGATTGACAAACTCACCATTACCACCGATGGCGAAAAATTGGAGTTAAAAAACAACATGTTTATGATGCCATCGGCTGATGTTACAATCAATGCCACGTTCAAACTGGCTGATTATAAGATTACTGTCGATATTAAGAATTGTAAAATCACCGTACCTGAAACCGCGCATTATGGCGACACAGTGATGTATGAAATAGAAGTTGACTATGGATATTGGGTGAGCCAGTTAAGTGTGGAATATAGTCATAATTCTCGAGAAAAACAGCATTTCATCATGCCAGCAGAAGACGTTACAATAACGGGAGACATTTTGCGAATCAGTCGCAGTATAAGATTTGAGAACAACGAATGGCGTGAATATTTAGGCGACACAGTAACACTTGATATCGAGCCACAAACCGGCTATCATGTTGAATTTGAAGCATGGAACTTTATGAGTGGCGAAATTGTTGAAATTGTAATGGTGGGTGAAACATCGTTTATCATGCCAGATAGTGACATTGAGGTCCGGTATAGTTATGTAAGGGGCACCCCCGTCACCGAAACAGCCGCCAATGCCGTCAACATCTACGCCCACCGCAACACCATTGTGGTTGAGAACGCAACGGATGAAATCAGCGTTTATGATGCAATGGGACGGTTGGTTTGTCGCGCACGTAGAGACACGACGCGCTACGTCTCTACTGGGACAACAATAACCATCAATACCACAGGCATTTACATTGTAAAAACTGGTGCCACAGTGAAACGGGTGATTGTGAATTGATGAATTGACAAATAACTGATAATATGGTAGGGATGCGATTAATCACGTCCCTACATTGTTTATATTCGGTTTGAATCGGCAAAAATCGGTTAGACAATAAATTCGCCCCAAAACATAAATTCTGGCATCAATCATTTTCCCAAAAATTCCCTTTGGAATTTTAGCTGAGGTGTTTTACTTTTATGCGTTTTGTAATTTTCGCATATAAAACACAGTTATATGAAGATAAAATTGAGCATCAGCAAAAAAATCAGCTTCTTTGTGCTGATTCCGCTTTCGGTATACATTATTGTTCTTGTCACAGTTACAGGCATTAAATTCGCCAATCAGTCGGAATTCGACAACGGTCACATGAGCCGTCTGCTGTCGGAAAGGTCGGCGGCACATGCTGAGATTGTGCTGCAGGAACACCAGTCGAACGTGCGTACTCTGGCCAACATTTTGTCGGTCAACAAGAGTGAGCTCGACTCGGCCGGACGTGAGTTTTTCAAACAGACATTATTGCAATCGGCTAAAAGCCAGATATATTGGCTGATTCTTCCGTCGACCTTCTACGCCGACAGCAATTACCTTAACAGCGATTGGGTGCTTCTTCAGGCCGACAATGGCAACTTTAGTGCAAGCGACAACAACAGCACCATTCAGAGCAAATTCGCCGACGTTCTGGGCAGCACGGCCACCACAATATTCAAGCCGTACGAGAACAACGGTCAATGGATGATGAACATCAGCACACCTATCTACCAAAACGGCGAAGCTTGTGGATTTGTTTGCAAGCCATTTAAAGTCAGCGACTTCGATTTGCTGGCAAAAAAAGTGGCAGCGTTTTTCAACGAGGAGGTTATCAAGCATTTGATTAACGAAGAAGGCACAACCATCTATTCGAGCATCTTCGACGACATAAACAAAAAATTCACCTTAGGCTATCGCGACACGACTGCCATCAATGCAATGAACGCGCAAATTGTCCACGGCGACTATCTGAACAATGCGTTTGTGCAGAATGGTGTGCCAATGTGCACCTACTTCACTCCTATCAACGTTGGCCCTGGCTGCAACTGGTCGTTAGCTCTGACGTTCCCCGTTTCGAATGTGGCACGGGCGGCAACAGGCGTACTGCGCACCTCGATGATTATCGCAATTGTCGGCCTTCTGCTGTTGGTTTTCCTTGTTTTGTTTATCACTAAAAACCTCACAAAATCTATCAAAAGCACAACCAACGCACTGCATAAGCTTGCCGTTGGTGATACCGAGAGCATCGAAAACCTTAGCATAAAAACAAACGATGAGCTTGAGGACATGTCGGAATCGCTGAACCAAGTGGTCGATGGAATGCGCAAATCGGAATCCTTTGCACTCAGCATTGGCAAGGGCGAGTTCGATACAGATTTCCACACATTGGGCAGCAAAGACCGCTTAGGCGATGCCCTGATCCAAATGCGCGACAGCCTTGTCGAGAGCCAGAAAATTGAAGCTGAACGCAAAAAAGAAGAGGAATTGCGCAACTGGGCAACCGAAGGTATTGCAAAATTCGGCGAAATCCTGCGCAAAGATCTCGATAACATGAAATCGTTGGGTTACAACATAATGTCGAACCTTATCGACTACCTGAAAGTAAACCAAGGCGCATTGTTTGTAATTAATGACGATAACGAGGAAGACATCCACTACACAATGGTAACCGCCATTGCTTACGGCCGCGACAAATACATGAAAAAAGACATTCGCGTGGGCGAGGGACTAGTCGGACGATGCATCTACGAGCGCAAAACCATCTATCTGACCGAAGTACCGGAAGATTACGTAAAAATCACATCGGGTCTCGGCACTGCCAATCCTCGCTGCATTCTTATTGTACCCTGCATTCTCAACGACGAGATGTTCGGTGTAATTGAGATTGCATCGTTTAATGAACTGAAACCATACGAAATTGAATTTGTCGAAAAACTTGGTGAGAGCATCGCATCGACAGTTTCAAGTGTGAAAGTTGCAGAAAAAACCGCAAAATTACTGCAAGCCAGTCAGTTGCAGCGTGAAGACTTGACGTCACAAGAAGAGGAATTGAGGCAGAACCTTGAGGAGATGCAAGCCACACAAGAAGATCTGCGTCGTCAGATGGAAGAGAACACCACCATGCGCGAGGAACTTGCTAAAGAACAGGCTCTGATGGATTCGCTCATGGATAATGTTAACGATTACATCTATTTTAAAGATGTGGAAGGCAAATTCATACGCATATCTAAATCATACTTAAGATTGGTTAAGGCGAACTCTTACGAAGATGTTATCGGTAAGAGCGACTTCGATTTCTGCGCCAACCAAGATGACGCCCAACATTTCTATAACGATGAGCAGCAAATTATGAAAACCCATAAACCAATACTGAACCAAATTCAGAAAGAGCATCGTTTGGATACAATAATATACACTTCAACATCGAAATATCCACTGTTCGACACCTCCGGAAATGTTGTGGGCACATTCGGCTTGACAACAGATGTAACAAATGCAATTATGGCCTCTCGTCAAGAGAACGAAAATAACGGTTAAAGCCAATAAAATATTGCTGACAGAACCTCTCAAAGGCCATGACCAAACTGACAGGCATTAAAGCCATTGCCTTCGACGCCGACGACACTCTTTGGGACAACGAGACATTCTTTCTGAATGTTGAAAAAAATATGTGCGAAATCCTATCGGACTACGGCGATGCACAAGCAATCTCGGCCAGTCTGTTCAAAACAGAAATGGCCAACATGGACGACTACGGATATGGCGCCATGGCCTACACCTTGTCGCTGGTCGAAAACGCCATCAAAGTGAGCAACGGCAAAGTATCGGCCAGCCAGATACACCAGATTCTGGAACTAGGGCGCACTCTGCTTCGGCTCGATGCCTCTCCACTCGAAGGTGTTCAAGACACTCTTCGGCAACTGAAAGAAACCGGGAAATATAAATTGGTTGTCTTCACAAAAGGCGAACTTCTCACTCAAGAGAACAAACTCAAACGGTCGGGACTTCTGCCCTACTTCGACCATGTGGTGATTGTTAGCGACAAGCAAGAGCCTCAATACCGCGACCTGTGCGAACAATTGTGCATCAACCCCGAAGAACTGCTAATGGTAGGAAACTCACTTAAATCGGACATTCTACCCGCTTTGAATATTGGCGCATGGGCCGTGCACATCCCCTACGAGGTGATGTGGCAACACGAGGTGATTGATAATTTCGATCACCACCGCATGTTCCAACTGAACCAGTTCGCGGAACTGCTGCCTTTGCTTAAAATCGGGTTGTAACCCAACAAAAAAGCCACCCTGCAACTGCAAGATGGCTTTTAATTGTCAAGCGAATTCTATTTCACGCTATTCGCAAATACTTCATAGTAATAATTCGCATCAATTTTCAGATGACTGACCGCTGGTGTCCGAATTATCGTCACTGGCAGCCGGTGCTTGTCCCTGACTCGATGGTTGGCCGGCAAGCTCCATGCAACGGTCGTAACACTCTTTGCATACAGTTGGCACCGAATATAACACTGCCGCGGCCTCTTCATCGCGTCCCTGCGCCTTCAGCGATGTAGCCTTCGAAATAACCAAATCGCACTGCGAGTTGTAGTACTCAAGTATTTTATTCTTGCCCTGATCGACAAACGATTTGAACTGTCCGCGCTTCGGATCAAGGTTTTTAATGGCAGACATATATGCCTTGCTCTCGTTCTGTCCCGCGCCCTTAATATCAACCGATGTCTGGCTGAACACGTTTCCCGTTGAATTGTCGACAATGAACAAATTGACAGTGAGCGTAAGCGCATGCTTCGGCGGCGCAGTTGCAGTCAGATCCTTGCTCACCACATCGATAGTGGCGCGCATCGAGAACATCGGATTGCTGCCATCGCCAGCCAAACCATTAAGTACGCCTATTTTGCGCATTTTACTCTCCAACGCCGACTTGGCGGACATTGGCATATTATTGTCATTCACAACCGGAGCCAGAGCTATGCGCCCTTTGTCGTCGGTTTTACCGAGATTGTTCTGCGCATTGCCAACAAAGGCGAATGCCACTCCAAAACCAATTATCAGCAATATCTTTTTCATATCACAAATGTTTTTGTTTAAGCAGATTGGTTTTATTTCTCACCAATAACCACCCAAGCCTCGCCCAAACCGCGCATATAAACCTTCGACGGCAAGTTGAACGGCGCATCGGCCAGGAATTTCTTCAAATCGTTGGCAAATGTGCGGGTATCCATGGCACGTTGACGTCCGTTGCGCTCATAATATAATGGTATGCGCACCTGCTCGTAACGTTGGAAGTTCTCTGTAGCATCGCTCAGGCTGTAACGATTGTTCACTGTGTTGTCATACATCCAGTCCTCGATATGAGTTCCAAGTTCATCGTTATTTCCATTATAATCAAACTCTTCGTTAAGATTGACATCGCTGCCATCGAACAGTTTAACCATAACTTTAACCTCGCGGCCATTGGTAAACATATCGTCGAAATGGGCCATCAGTCTTCCGCAGAACTCATCCATATGGCTCAACACAGCCTCTTCGATCAACAGACCGATAGCGGCCGAAGTGCTGGGGCTTCCCACACCAGTCGAGCTTGCAACGTTTTTGCTTGTATAGGCATCTAATCCGTTAAGTATAAAACGAATGCAGTTTTTCGGGCCTGTCTTCTCAACCGAGAAATCGAGGTCCATAATTATATCGGCCTTGGCTGTACGTTTCAGCACATCGATTGGCGACTCAACCACACTGCCGCCATCGGCACCGGTAAGCATTGCCGACTCGGCCGACTCGTTTGCTATGTTGCGCAACTCCTGCTCTAAATCTTTAAGCGGGAACTCACGGTCCGACATAATGCCGCTTATCTTCGAAATAGCCAGACGCATATCGGAATCGTTCTGGAGCGCCTTCTTATAGTCGGGAAGTTCTACAACTGTTCCTTGGTTATTGAATTTTACCACAAAACCTTTCTCAATGCAGTAGCGGTCGCTTGGAACCACCATGATAGTCGGCTTTTTGGCCTGGGCAAACACGCCTGCGGCTAAAAGCAACGCCGACGATAACATTAATAACTTTTTCATAACATCTATATTTTATTGGTTATCAGATTAAAATCCACTATTCAACTTGCGGGCTATGCCTTCGCGCTCCATCTCTTTGCGAAGCTCGTCATACGCTATCGAGAGCACCACACCAACTTTGTATGTCTTTTTGTTCACTTTCACACGGTCGGTCGGAACAGCATCGGAGCTGTAGTTGACATATTGCAGATATTTGCCGCCCGGCTCGAAGAACTTCGTAAAGTACTCCTCGTACTTTGTGTCGGCATTGGGGTCGGATATGATGGCCGGCGTTGGAGCTGCAGAGCCATTGCTTCCTGCAGGGAAGCCACGGAACAAAGCGCAAGCAACACCCAACTCTTTGGCGTTTCGCATGGCATCTTCGGCTTTCTTGCCGTACCCCCACACTTTCACAACTTTGGTTCCATCGACACCCACTGCCACGGTACTCACCTCGTAATTATACCGGCTGTTGTACTCAAGTTTACGCACCTTGTTGCGCGACTGGGCATCGACCACTGTTATGCTGCCAACAAAGAGCATGGATGCTATTGCAATTGCAAAATTCCTAACAACTTTTCTCATAGTAATTACTGTTTATGTTCAACTTATGTATGTTAAAAAACTATTTTACAAGATATGTAATCTTTTGTTTCACATTTCAAACTGCCTGTTTTTTTCTGACAATTTCATATAAGACGATTTTAAATCAGAATTGGATGCGTAGGCCGACATTAATATTTACACCAGTTCGTCCTTCGAATATCTCCGAATAGGTTCGCATCAGATCTTTCGAGTCATCGCCTTCAACACTTTTGGTAAGTTGCGCATTTCCAAACTCAGCATAATAGTTGACTCCGCCAACAAGCTGCCAATTGTACTTGAGATTTAGAGCAAGTTGCGCGCCTACCAAACCGGACGTTCCATAAATCAGTCCCTCTCCGATTTTTTTATTCACCTCAGTCTCAAGAGCATTTGCCCACTCCATGGCTAATCCAACATGTCCCGACAACGATAAGTTTCGCGCCACAAAGAAGCCTTTCGAAAATCCCATTTCGCCGCCATAGAACAAGAACGATGCCTCTTTTAGAGCGCTACCCGAACCAAATCTTCCGCATTGTGTCAAATCGTAAGTGTTGCCGCCAATGTGTCCACCTATGAAAAACTTGGTTTGTGTCATTCCAATATATTGACCCAAAAGGAGTTCGCCATTAAAGTATATTCCGCCAAGCGCCCCCGCTGACACACCGACAGTAACCCCGCAACCCATGTCGTTGGCCTGCTCCAGAAACATTCCCGGCTCCAGCTTGTGGCCCGCAATCTGATAGAATTTCGACGTGACCTCTTTTATGTTCTCGTTGTTGTTGTCGCTTGCAAAATGACTGTTGTTCACCACTTTTTTTGCGCGTATAACGCCACGGCGCTTAGGTTGAACCTCGCCGTTTTTGTCCATGCGGTATTCATATACAAAGTAGCGGTCCTCAACCTGAAGATTCTCTTTGGTGCCGATTTTTGCGCGGAGCGGGAACGTGCTGTACAGCGCTGTTCTAACCTTCCACTCCTCTATTTTATTCTCGAAAGAGCTGACAAGAGCATCGACCGAATTGTTAAGCAGACGGTTCAACAATTCCGTCTTGCTCAGCTGCACACCTGTGTTCAATTGTGTCCCCTCGGCTGTTGTTGTAACCGATGAGACATACTGGAGTTTGAACGGTGCAGAATCGAATTTCTGCCGTTTTTCGGCCACAACATCTGGCGAGTCGCTGTCGAAAATCCACATGTTCGAATAGAAATCGTTCATTGTTTCCGGTACATCGGCCAAACGGAACAGGAAGCCCGCCACCTCGGCACGATAACCGTACTTTGTCCGCATGACTGGTATGAATTCCAAACCGAGCGCCTTGGCGTTTTTGCGGCGCGAAGCATCTATCTCGTTATAAATCTGTTCCATTGTTTTAATGTCACCATAGCAGATTACCATCACATACGACTGCCGAATCAGTTTTTCGCCGGCATCCTGAAGTTTTACGAGTCCGCGTTTAGTAGCCGACGCCTCAATAACATCAGCATCGGTGGCATTATAGAGGCCGCGCTCATGAATGACTGACATGTCGAAACGACCTTCATCTGAACGGGAGAACCATTTTGAGAATATTTGCTTCGGCACCTGCATCGACTCGAGCTTTGCCCTGACCTCATCGGAGCTCGACATTGCCGGCAGAATTCGCTGATCGAGCATGTTGTTGTCGAATTTTGCGGGCACGGTCACCGATTTCATGGCCGCCTTAAGGTCAGAACTGTACTTGCAACCATCAACCAAAAACATGGTCAGCGAGTTGCGGTTGTACTCTTTCATATAGGTGCTGCCTGCGTTTCCATCTGTTTGTCCCCTGCCAAACTGCACTGCGCCAAGCAACAACGCAACCATTAATAACCGTTTGCACATACTACATAATTTGAATTCAAATATAGACAATAGGCGCGACATTACGCCCACACCATTAAAAAAAGTTGGACCACTAACTGTGGTGCAGTTGTCTGCGGTTGTTTTGCCACAAGCAACCGGCTCGCAATACAACGTCTTAAGCCATGGTTCTGCGACTAACAGCATAATTATCAACCTTTTTTTCTTATACAGGAAAAATTACAAAAAAGAGCAAAAAATTTTTCTTCATTTTGTTTGGCGATTCGAAAAAAGGTTTTACTTTTGTGTCGGTAAGGTTATAGTTCTTTGAATGCTTGTTGTAAGGTCTCTTCTTTATGTCTAACTATGACCTTATCTCTTCTTTTAGGGCTACAGTATTTTTTTCATGGGTTAATTAATTTGGTTGAATAATATTGGACAATGCCTTACAACAAGCATTTTTTCACACAACCCTTTCGAGGGTTGTTTTTTTTTGCCCTGTTTTCACTTTTTTTGAGCTTCAAAAGCATATAGCAATGAAATGATATAAGCCGCCTGTCATAACCCTCCTACTTAATTGACGGAGTGAATCGTACCGCACGGAACTGACAACAAATGAGAGGGATTATTCCTTGTTTTGGCCTTTAGATATTTAATAAATATGTATTTTTGAGGGTTTAAATAAGACATTTTTGCGCTTATACAAAATGTATTTATAAGAATATTAATGAATTAACCACTATAAAACAGTAAAACAATGAAAAGGTATTTAGCAGCAGCGCTTTTGGCTTGCACACTCAACGCTTTCGGACAAGGCGAAATATATTTGGAAGAAGGGTTTGAACACGATGGCTCCATGCCTGAAGGATGGTCACAAGTATACGTGGGAAAACAAAGCGAAAAACCAGAATACCTTGAATGGCTTGCAAAAGAAGGCGGTGGACGGCCTGCCGGTAGCGAAGTGAACAAACCTGAGACAGCCCATAGTGGTGACTACAACGCAAGATTATACTACTTGGAATATGGACGTTCGTATGGTCTTTACTTGATAACTAAAAATATCGATTTCAGCAATGCCCATAAGCCTCTGCTAACATTTTGGTACTCACAATATAGCGATCGAGCAAGTACCACCGATTCAACTGAAATCGAGAACTTTGAGATATCGCTATGCTACAGAATTATGGATGCGGTTGACACAACATGGCACAAAGTGCGCGACTACACTGAGCCAACCGATGATGCCGAACCATGGAGAACAGACTCTGTATGGCTTCCTGAAGATATTAACGGCCACAACAGAGTGCAAATCGGCTTTTTGGGCACGACAAAAACCTTAGGACATGGTTGCTGTATCGATGACATTAAGATTCAAGAGACGCAAATCACGAAAAAATATGTAGGCAGCATTACAGCCTCACACCCAACAACCGACATTATTCCGACAAGTTCAACAGACAATGTAATAATTTGTCTCCGTGTACAGACCCTCGGCAATGATGGCAACCTTTTACTGAACACACTCACTGCCAGTACTTTGCAAAAAACCAGTACAGTGACAAAATCCAATGGTGTGAAACTCTACTACACTGAAAACAACGTTTTCAATACAGATTGTCTGCTATCAACAACAACAATAACCAACGAAAAAGCCACTTTCAGCAACATTGGATTCGACCTGCCGGCCGGCCATAGTTATTTGTGGATAACCTGTGACATAAAAGACGATGATGACCACAGGTTCCGCAACTACATTGCTGATATGGAATTTGAATCTGGATCCATCGACATTGGCGGGTTAAAATATCCTGCATCGGGACCGGGACTTAATCCAACTGGAGAAAGGCTTATAATTGAATCTGTTGTTGACGAAACAACCAAAACTGCCTTTGTTGACAACTTTGAGGATCTATCTCACACGAATGAATTGTGGCCGACAATAACTGGCGAATTTGAGAGAGCACAACCTCAAAAGTTTGAATGGACTGTTCCATTATCAGGAAAAGCCGACCCAACTTCTGCCCATAGCGGCTCGTGGATGATCGGAACTAACATCACAGGTGATGAAGGCCGTGGATTTGAACCTCATGGTGCATACAGTCGCGAGACAGAAAGTTATATTGAAAGCAAAACCATCGACTGTTACTATTACAAAGATGTCAACTTGACATTCTATCGTTGGCTGAATCAAGGTTATGACGATACAGCTTCGATAAAGATAAGCACAGACAACGGCCTGACCTGGCAAAATTTATGGACAAACACCACCATCACAACCAATAAAAACTGGAATTACCGCAACATAGACTTATCGACCATTGCCGACCGCAATCATAACATAAAATTCCGGTTTGCAATGAATCCGTACTCAAAACTTACAAACCTATATAGCGGTTGGAATATCGACGATGTGGCTCTTGTAGGTACATACGTTTATATGGATGCCGCAATGGCATCTATCATAAGTCCCAACACTGGATGCGGATTATCCAACGCCGAAACCGTAACTATTAAAATAAAAAATGCCGGAGCCAACGACATTGTTAAGCCTTTCAATGTCAGTTACTCGACAGATGATGGCTCTACTTGGGTTACCGAAACGGTTAACGAAAGCATAGCTCGCGATGGTTATATTACCTACACATTCTCGCAAAAAGCTGATTTAACAACATACGGACCATACAATATTCACGCAAAGGTTACTCTTATTGACGATAATAACCAGCCTATTGATGATGACAATCGTAATGATGAAATACAAAAAAGAATAATGTCGTTGCCGTATGTTGATGTACCCTTTGCCGAGAATTTTGACACATACGGCTACTGGTATTGTAATAACGACATGTGGCAGCATACAAAACCCGCAGGTTCGCCATCATATTTATGGAAAACAAAAACTACAAGATTATTGTACGAGGATCCTGACCCTTATGCCGACCCCACATATCTTACACGCTACCTGCCAAACAGCACTGATACTCTCTTCAGCCCATGCCTCAACATGAGTAACGTTCAGAAACCGATTCTTGAATTCAAACTCAAAGGCGATGTGGCCGATACCGACGGGCTGACAGCATACTACTCAACCGATGGCGGTGCTACATGGAAACATTTATTAGAATATTCAGCAGATTGGTTTACATACAAACACCCCAGTTGGAAATGGTACAATACAGAGGATGACATAGACGCACTTGGGAAGCCTGGATGGACCGGCCGATTCAATTGGACAACAATCAAACAACTGTTACCTGACGATGTTGCCGGTGAAAGCGCTGTGAAACTGTGTTTTGTATTTGGCGCAGGCGACTATGACAACGAAGCCTATGAAGGTTTTGCCATAGATGATATAAAAATATATGAATCGCCCGTGGATGCTGGTGTTGTGGCCATTAAGCCAGAAAGCGATTGTCATCTACTTGAAGAACAACCTATCACTGTCACAATCCAAAACTACGGCAACCGCGCCATCACTTCTGCCGACAGCCTTATTGCAAGTGTTACCATCAATGACAAAATCACTTTAACCGACACATTCTTTGTCGCAGAAAATGTTACAATTGGCGGAACCTTCGAATACGAATTCAAGCAAAAGGTGAACATGTGGTACAAGAAGTCGTACACAATGGATGCCTCCACAAAAATAAAAGGGGATACATTACTATTCAAAAACACAAGAAACGACTCACATACCGCCACCGCCACCGTACTTGGCGAACCACAATACGACCTTGGTGCCGATGTTGGAACAATGACACCATTGGCGTTCAATCCAAAACCCAATGGCGGTGTAATGTCCAATGGTCAGGATTTTTATTCATATAAATGGTATTGGTATGACTATAAATCTGATACTAAACACGAAAGCCCTGGGAAAGAATTGTCAGCAGCAAGAAAATTTGAAGAACCCCTCCCCGATGACCCCACAAAGAACGAAATAGACTACTACTGCTATATCGATGTAACAGTTAAAGTTAACAATGACAAATATTGCACAGAAACCGACTCAATTAAAATTATCAAATCAAACGTCGATGTAGCAATCGCATCTGTAACTGGAATAACCGAAGATGAGTCATTCTGTCGCAATCGTGAATTTAATATTGACGGCGAAAATGACCTCAGAATAAAGGTTAAAATAACTGTTCAAAATAAGGCGGCCACGGAAGTGGATGAAGATTTTAAAATAGGCATCGGATACAAAATGCTTGACGCAGACAATAATACCGTTAGCCATATAGAAGAAATTCAATACAATAATGTTTTACAAGCCGACGAATTGGATAACGGTATTGCAGAATACACATTCGAGCAACAGCCGAAATTCGAATACGATGGGACACAAAAAATTGAATTCTTTACAGAAATATGGGCCGACCTTGACTACTCTAACAACACGCTGACAAGAAACGTTACCGTTTTTCCTCTACCGACTGCCGACATTATGATGGATGACATTGCATATGATAGTATATTGCTTGCCTCTCCTAACGGCATAATTCTTACAACAGATATTATTTCTGGAGCGACTTACAAATGGCAAGACAATTCAACCTCCAACACATTAGAAATTGGCGACGACAAAAGACGAGTATACGAAGTGACTGTTACCGACATATTGCACAATTGTGGCTCTGCAACCGACAATGTACTAGTTGTAACCGATAATTGGGTTTTAGCCGAACTTGTATCGCCTACTGACAACTGCGACCCACAAAGCGGAATTGACATTACAGTACGAATTGAAAACAATAGTTCCAACAGTTATCCTGCCGGATATATGATTCCTGCAACAGTACGTTTCAATGGCAACACTTACAATGAGTTGATTACACTTCAATCGGCACTCGATGAATATGATTATTTTGAACACACATTCAACACTAAAATTGATATGCCTGAAATAGGAGCATACAAAGTGTTTGTTAAAATCAATCCTCCACACGACATCAATCGTGATGACAACACTTTGGATAGTGAGGTTGACATTTGGGGTACACCACGTATCTACCTCGGTCCCGACACTGTATTCACCTTACAACAAGACATCAAACTCAGCATTGGTCCCGAATTCAACTATTGCTATTGGGAATCGGGAGGAAAAGCTGTAGAAGCCCCAGAATTCACAACATCGGGCAATGTATGCTATGTTATCGCGCAAAATGAGCACAACTGCTACGCCGCCGATCAAAAGACACTTATAGAAGGGTTCTACTATGCGGCTGACACCATTGTGTTTATCAAAACAAACATTGGAATCGACAAGATTGAATCGCCAATTGCAGCCTGCGACATTGAATCCTTCAACGCCATTAGATTATTGCTGACTAATGACGGACTCGACAAGATCGCCAATGGTTCAGAAATTCCTTTTATGGTGAAAATAAATGATGAAGCCCCCATACGTAAAGTTTACACTCTACAAACCTCATTCAAAACCGATACGACGATGGAGGCCATAATCCCATTTGAGCCAAATTTCAACAAAGACCAATCATACAATTTCACAGTTTGGCTCGATTGGAATATGGATCATTTCCGGCAAAATGACACCGCAACAACTATGGTGAGCCAATATCCAAATCCCGATCCGTTCTATCTGGGCGACGACATCTACACAACCAGCCCCGACACCGTGGTGCTGCATGCTCCGGAAAACTACTATAACTACAAATGGAATGGCGGCCAATCGAGCACAAATACTCTGGCAATCAGTTACATTGGCACTCGGACTTACGGTGTAAAAGTCAGCAACCAATACGGCTGTTCGTATGCCGACAGTCTTGTGGTATCACTCACCAGTCCGGAAATCGAAATAACAGATTTGGGATTGAGCACAAACATCTGCGAAAGCGAGTCGTTGTCGGATGTGTCGTTCACTCTGAAAAACGTTGGCACCGATATCATTGCCAAAGGAAGCCAAATCGACATTGAATATAGCATCGACGGGGAAACACCTGTGAGCGAGACCTACAAAGTAGGCCGCACGCTTGTCAGCGGTGAGTCGGTGGCCATAACGTTCAAGCACCAGGCCGATTTCCGCAGCGCCGCAAGTTATGCGCTCAACATCACGGCCAGCATTGCCGACACGGTGGCTGTATCGTCGAAAGACTACACGGTAAACGTCCACGAAAGTCCGAAAGTGTCGCTGGGCAATGATGTCAGGACCTTTGAGTCGAGCGTTAATCTGACACCGGGCAGCGGCTTCAGCTCATACTTGTGGAGCACCGGCGCCACTACCGAAAAGATTAATGTTATTGAAGACGGGAAATACTGGGTTAAAGTAACAAACACTTACGGATGTGTTAACTACGACACTGTTAACGTTCGCATTATTCCTGCTAAAGTCACTATCGATCAAATGAAACAGCCACAATCGGCATGCAGCATTGAGAAAGAGCCTATTGAGATTAACATTGTCAATAACGGAACCACAAAGATTGAAAGCAGCAGTACAATCGGCATCAAGTGCTATGTTGACCAAAACGAGCCTTTCACAAAAACAATGTCATTTGACTTCGATATAAAGAGCAGCCGAAGCCTTCGTCTTGACAGCCTACTGACACTTGAAAGCACCGGTACACACAACATATCGTTTGTGATTACTATTGACAACGCCGCAATCGACTCCACATCGTTCGAACTTGATGTGTACGGCCATCCCGATTTCGCTTTCGAAAACGAGACACTTGAGGTGAACGGCTTCCCCTACACGCTCGCTCCGGCATCGGCTTTGACCGAAGTAACCTACGAATGGAGCACCGGTGCTAAATCAAACGCCATTGAAGTGACTGCAGACGGAACGTACACACTAACAGTCAGCGACAAGAACCAATGCTCAACGACGAAATCGGCAACTGTGAAACAGCGAATTACGGGCATCAGCAACGCCACGATTGCCGACATCACCGTTTACCCGAATCCGGCGCGCGACATTGTAAACATCGACTTCGACGGACAGTTGACCAAGGACTGCCAGATTCTGATTGCCAATGCTTCGGGGCAAATAATATTCGCTTCGAAACAGACCGATGACATTATGAAAATAGATGTCGATGACTGGGCACAAGGCATGTATTTCATAAAGATTACCAGCAACAACGAAAGCCGTGTCATTAAATTTGTGAAAGAATAGTTTGTATGACGGGATTTTGCGCATGTCGGAAAACCGACACGCAAAATCCCGTTTTTTACTTCAAAACCTAAATTTTGCTTTGATGCGCTACTTTTTAGTTCTCGACTACAACGGCGGCAACTTCTGCGGATGGCAGCGGCAACCAGGGCAAGACACCATTCAAGAGCGCATTGAACGGGCACTTTCGACACTTCTTAAATCGAACATTGAGATTGTTGGCGCAGGGCGCACCGACAGTGGTGTTCACGCCCGAAACTATGTGGCGCACTTCGATTCGGATGTTGACGGTCTGCAAACAGACACCGATTTTCTATACAAACTAAACTGCATTCTTCCATTCGACATAAATATCCAACGCATTGCTCTAATGCACCCCGAAGCTCACGCGCGTTTCGATGCCACACGGCGCACATATAAATATTATGTCACCACAAGGAAAGACGTGTTCAAGTATCGGTTCACCCACCGCGCGAAAAATCTTAACGTAGAAAAAATGAACGAGGCCGCCGCCAAGTTGTTGAAATACACCGACTTTACCAGTTTCAGCAAACTCAACACCGATGTCAAAACCAACAACTGCACCGTTTTTGAGGCGTTTTGGACCGAAACTGATGGCGAACTTGTGTTCACCATTACCGCCAACCGCTTTCTGCGCAATATGGTGCGGGCCATTGTGGGAACACTTTTCGAAGTTGGCTACGGAAAAATAACCACCGACGATTTCTGCAGCATTATCGAGGCCAAAGACCGCGGCCAGGCCGGAACCTCAGCCCCCGCACAAGCATTGTTCCTGGAAAAGATTGAGTATGAGTATGGATTTTAAGCAATAGATGTTGGGAATTTGACATCATTATTGGGCATATGCAAAACCCAAATTTGAATGAACCCTCATTCATCCATAACCAAAAAAAATGACAAAAGCCGTTTTTTTATAGCTTAAAAGCTCTTTTAAGCACTGAATTTAGCCAAAATAGAATTATTTTTGCTCTTTGAAAATAAAGTGTCTTTTTAAAAAACACCATATATGAAGAAGGCTGCTAAAAGGTTTATAATAAGCATAATATTTTTGATATCGGCTTTTGTTTCCAATGCCCAAACCGACAAGGAATTCTGGTTCTGCGTTCCGCAAATTACCAGCCAACACGAAAAAGACGTACCAAAACTTGTTATTACAGCATTTGAAGAAACCGCTGTTGTAAATATTGACATGCCTTTGCAAAATTCATTTCAGCCAATACAAGTTACTGTTCCTCAAGGCGAGTCTAAAATCCTACTATTTAGCACAAAAAATCAAGCAACAACAATATATAGCCACAAAAGCAAAACTCCACCCGCAGATGCCATTTACATGGGTGACTATATTAAAGATAATAATCAAGACGATAACATTATCGAAAACGGACTACTTGGAGAAAGTTGTGTTGTCACAAATAAAGGTATTCACATTTCTTCAAACAATATGATCACAGCCTACCTTGAGCGCGGTATAATAAACAATGATGATATTTGGGCATTAAAAGGTAAAAATGCATTTGGGCGGGAGTTTATTGTTCCATCTCAAAGAGACTTCAAAAATCACAACTTTGGAGGACTCAATGCATGGAACAGTATTGATATTGTTGCCATTGAAGATGTTACTGTGAAAGTCACATTAAAAGACAAAGGAAACGAACTCGTAAACAATTGGCCATACGAGGATAACAACGAAGGTACTTTTAAAATGAAGAGAGGACAAACTCTGTCTTTACAAGCAAAAAGCCAAAACGCCACAGGACATCTTAGCGGAACAATAATAACCGCCAATGGAAACATCGCCGTACAATGGAAAGATGATTCGGTCGATAAGCAACAACCCGCCTTGTCTGGTGAAGATGGATGCTATGATGTTATTGGAGACCAATTGGTACCAACCAAATTTGCTGGAACAGAATATGTTGTGATGCGAGGTCAATTGGGGCATGGAAACAAAAAAAGCGAATACGTGTATATTATGGCCGTTAAAGATGGTACGACCACTGTTGATTTCGCCACCGACAAAAACGACAATATTTCATCTATTACACTATCGCAAAAAGGCGAGTTGAAACACATCCGGCTCAACGATGCTCAAGTTGGTGTATCTGGCGGGAAAAACTACGATGCCTTACACATAAAATCGAACCAACCCGTTATTGTTATGCACATGGCTGGTTTCGGTTGCGAGGTTGGCGGTGCCATTCTGCCAACTATCAATGGTTGCACAGGCTCTACTGATGTATCAGTTTGCCGCTCAACCAATGAGGATTTCTATTTAAATATAATGTGTAAAAAACGTCATATTGCAGATTTTACCATAAACGTAAATGGCACAGACTATGCTATTCCCCAAGAATGGTTTAAGGAAATTCCAGGAACAGGGAAAGAGGAAATAGATGATGATGGCAACCCATTCTATAACAACTGGTGGTATTTAAACCGTGATCATGTTAAGTTTTCTACAACAAATTCTGGCAACGGAGTTTCAATCCCTGCTGTAAATACAGGAAGTGTAGTAAAAGTCAGCAACACATCCGGGTTGTTTCACCTTGCAATTATTAATGGTGGTGCTGGTTCTGGTTGCCGATATGGATATTTTTCCGATTTCTCGAACAATACTGGTAAAGCCGTTGTTGCTGGTGACGATTTTCAATCGCAATACGACCGCTTCTGCGTTGGCGATGTTATAACACTGACAGGCACCGGTGGTTCCAAATACCTTTGGACGTACGAGAAAAAAGCTGGAGTTGAAGTTGATGGCGACACATTCCTTTCGGAAGATGAGAAAACCAAAAGAGAACCAAAAGTTAGACCAATTGAGGGATTCAACCATTATAAAGTTCAAATCTGGCGTCGCTGCTATTACGGACAAGACATTGATACAATAGTGGACGTTTACGCATTGGGCTATCCGAAAATTACTGCCGATTTTATACAAGACCAATCATCGCAATGTAGTCCATCGCAGGTTGTTCTAACTAACCAAACCGATGAGAAAGGAAAGTTGGTTAACTATGTTTGGAAAATTGACGACGGCACCAACACCATTGTGAAAAAAGGCCATGACTATGGAAACGACACTATACTTAATGACGGTACTAACATAATAGTGCAAAAAGGTGACAAGAGCGACAATGCTATATTATTGATAAACAACTCATACGAGGTAATCAACTACAATTTAACTCTCGAATCATCGATTGAGTATAACTGTCCATATACCGCGAAAAATAGTGTTTCAGTGTGTCCGACGGTTGAAGCCACACTAAAATTCTGCGAATCCACATACACAAACAATCCTGTTTCAACCGACCCCAACAACTCCAATTTCTTTGATAGCCAACCAGTTGACAGGTGCCAGCCCTTGGAGGTTTGTTTCGGAGCCTTCTTGAAAGGTCCGTACACACATTTATATATAGACTATGGCGATGGTGAGCAATTTGATATTGGAGAAAACAACCCACATCCTAGTGGATATTGGTACTCATTTAAGCATACTTATTACAACCGCAGCCTTAAAGACACAATATATACCGCAAAAGTAAGGGTTGTGACTGAGAAGAATAATAACGGAGAACTTATCTATTGCGAAAACAGTGATGAACTGGAAGTGAAGGTTAACGGATATGTAAAGGCCCAATATGTTATTGACAATTCTGCAAGCTGCTCACCTTTGACAACAGTGTTTAAGAACAATTCGATTGGCCAAAACTATGATGGCACTTCAATGACATACAGATGGGAGTATGGCACACCAACAGCTGCATCGCTCGCCGCTGCCGACTTAACAGCACAACAGTTCACACTCACCTATGAAAATAAGGGAACTACACCTATTAAATATCAGAATATTGGTTTGAAGGCCGTTATCAGAAAGAGTGAAGTTGGAAAAGATTGCGAAGACTACCAACTGCGCGACTCGCTTACGATCTATCCGGAATTCAAAGTGGATTACGCCGTTACACCATTAAGAGATTGCAACCCGACAACTGCAACATTTACAAACAGTTCGACCGACATGTCGGACAAAACGCAGTTTACATGGTATTTGGGTGACGGCACAACAGAGAAAGGCAATGGAAATTTCACCCACCTTTATTCTCACACAAAAGATGAGATTCAATCGTACATCACAAGTCTGGCAGGTGAGAGCGAATATGGTTGCCGCGATTCAGTATCGAAAGCGACAGTGATGGTGATGCCATATCTGAACCCGAAGTTCACACTTGACTACGATGCAGCAGGCTGCTCTCCTTTGTTTGTGAAAATCAAGAAGAACACACCAGGACACGCATATAAAAGCGGACTTAAATGGAGCATTACCGATGGGACTGGTACATACACCACTCTGCAAGCCGCTGTACAAAGTGGTGATTTGGATAATGAAGCCGTTTTGAAATTTGAAAACAAAACAGGAAGCAAGAAAACCATCACCATAAGGCTTACCCACGAATACGAGGACGTTATTACAGGAAATACATGCTCCGAATATAGTGAGCAAGAAATTGATATCATGCCTGAAATTACCGCAGAAATATTCCGCGACCCGGAAACCTATTGCGATAGTTCAGTAGTTACATTCAAAAACAAATCTGTCTTTACCAACAACGCCACCTCTCCAACCGATTATCTATGGGCATTCGGTGACGGAACAACAATACGCACCAACAACACAAACGATGTTACCAACAGATATCGCAACAACTCTGGCGAGGATGGCACCAATACGACACAATTCACAGCAATGCTGATTGCATCGGCCAATGGTTGTGCCGATACGGCCTACTCAACCGTGGGCGTATACCCGAAAGTGAGAGCGGCTTTTGGATTTCAAAAAGCAACTGAATGTTCGCCGATGAATGTCGCAATGATTAACAATTCTCTGAATGCCAACAAATATACGTGGTCATTTGGTGATGGTTCGGCAGCAGAGACAAAAACTGACAAAGCCAATTTCAACCATCAATACAGCAACATCAGCACCGATGGCAACAGCAAATCGACATACACTATCACTTTGAAGGCCATCAACTCAAATAATGAGTCATGCTTCGATGTCGCTACAAAAACCATCGACATTTACCCCAAGGTAATTGCCGCATTTGAGACTACAAACGCCGAAGGTTGCTCACCGCTGACAACCACGTTCACAAACAAATCGAAAGGTTACGGCCTAACTTACAAATGGGAGTACGATCACGACAATCTTCAGTCGGCTGTTACAGATGCCACACACACTCACACGTTCGACAACGTTGACGCCTCGTCACACACCTACAATGTCAAACTCACAGTAACAGACATAAACAACTGTAAATCGGATGTTTCGAAACCTGTAACTGCATACCCGCATGTGGTAGCCGACTTTACTTACGTAAAAGACGAGGTCTGCACCCCATACCCCGTAACATTCAGTTATCCAATGGCAAACGGCACACAGTTTGCTTGGGACTTTGGCGACGGCACTGCCACAGAGACTAAAACTGATAAGCAGTCGTTCTCTCACCAGTTCAACAACGAAGAACTTAATACTGTAAAAACTTACAACATAAAGCTTGTTTCGACTTACTATAACTCAAGCACAGGCATTACCTGTACCGACCAAAAAATAAAACCGATTGAAGTTTATCCTCAACTTAAACCGGCTTTCGATCAAGATGTTACCGAAGGCTGTAACCCGTTGACAGTGCAGTTCACCAACCAAACAACCGGTTTGGCCAACTACCTGTGGGATTTCGGCGACAGCCAATCGTCGGCCGAGACAAGCCCGAAACATGTGTTCAAGCACTTCAAACTGACCGACCAGACATACAACGTGAAGCTTACAACAACACAGACAGCAACAGGTTGCGTTAAGGAAGTGAGCCAGCCGATAGTAACATATTCGTATGTTCAAGCAAAATTCGGTATCAACGAAACTACCGAAGGCGCCAATGGTGCGGCGGCAACGGTATTGGGCGGTTGTACACCGTTTGATGTAACAATAACCGACTCGTCGAAACTGACAAACGCAGGCACATGGTATTGGGACTTTGGCGATGGCGAGACATCAGATGCACGTCAACCGAAGAGCCGCATCTACACCAACGATGACAACGACTATCCGCTTGAAAACAAGCCATACACAATATACCTGAAGGTTACCAACGACCATGGTTGCTATCACGACACGACACAGACAATAGCTGTTTACCCTCGCTCTGTACCCGATTTCGATGGCAACTTCACAGGTTGCGAGCCTTTGACGGTTGAGTTTGTCGACAAATCGATTGTTGACTCTAAATCGCAGTACTTATGGACATTCAGCGATGGTTCTACAATTGTTGACAAACCGCCATTCAGCAAAGTGTTCCATAACTACGACTACGAGAACAACAAGAAATTCACCGTAAATCTCAAAACTACAACCGAATACAATTGTACCGATGAGATTACCAAGGAGATTGAAGTATATGCCAAGCCTCTGGCACGGTTCATCCCGCTTATCGACCGCGCATGCCCGCCGTTTGATGCAGAATTCATGAACACATCAATCGGTACCGACCTGACGTACAATTGGAATTTCGACAATGGGAAAACCACAAGCACAACAAGCAAGGAAAATCAGAAGGTGGAATACACCAACGACACCGACGATCCTATCACGTTCAATGTTGAACTTATGGTTGAATCAGGCTTAGGTTGCCGCGACACCATGGTGAACCCAATGATCACATTCCCGAATGTGATTGTCGATTTCAGTTTTGACACCGCAGGCTGCAGTCCGCACACTATTAAGATTGACAACCTGTCGACAAAAACAGCCACCAACCACTTGTTCGACTTTGGCGAGGGAAGCACATCTGTGGCCGACGAACCGACATTCACCTACTACAACACCACCGACAACGACCAAGTGCTGACAATAACCTACATAGGCTCATCGAAATATCAGTGCACCGACACGATTAAAAAGAACGTCACTGTTTATATCAACCCGAATGTCGATTTTGTTGCTCACACCCCGTCGCAGCGCTACCCCGACGACACGGTTTACTTCGAGAACTATACGCAGGACGGTCCGTGGACGTACCAATGGGATTTTGGCGATGGCAAGTCGCTGAGAACCGACGAGAAATACTTTATGTATAAATACGGCAAGTGGGGCGCCAATAAAGACAACAACATTTTCCACGTCACTCTGCATGTCGAGACCGAACACTGCGAGAACACAATGACACACGATGTTATAATCCTGCCGCCGTATCCGAGAATCGAGATTCTGAACCAGAAACCGGCAGGATGCGTTCCTCTCACCGTTCAGTTCAGAATAAATCAGGAATACTGCAACACCTTTGAATGGAACTTCGAAGACGGCTCAACATCGAAAGAGCCCGAGCCCGTGCACGAATTTACTGAGCCGGGTATATACAACGTGAAACTGACGGCCCAAGGCGATGGCGGTGAGCACTACGACTACGAAATAATAACTGTGTATGAGCTGCCCGAACCCGACTTCACCACATCACCACAATATGTGATGCTGCCCGACCAGCCAGTGCAGTTCTTCAACTCGACACGCAACGGCAACACTTACATTTGGGACTTTGGCGATGGCGAATATTCGACAGAACTCAACCCATATCACCAGTACACGAAAGAGGGCTTCTATGATGTGAAACTCATCGCTTTCAGTTCGCAGATGTGCACCGATTCGATAATCAAATATCAAGATGTTGAGGTAAGCGGGGCAGGCTACATAAAATACCCGAACGCCTTCCTCCCGTCAGACGAGAGTCCACTCGACGGCACCTACCCCGTGCCCGACGATGTGAACAACGTATTCCATCCGGTATGGCACGGAGTGAAAGAATACGATTTGTGGATTTTCAACCGCTGGGGCGAGCAGCTCTTCCACTCCACCGATGTTAACGTTGGTTGGAACGGCAAGTATGCCAACAACGGAACTGAGCTTGGGCAGGATGTCTACTTCTGGAAAGCGAAAGGAAAATTCGAAAATAATGTACCATTTAAAATAGCCGGTGACGTAACTCTAATCCGCAAGTAAGAAGATGAGAAGATTTGGATATATAATATTGATAGCGTTCACGATTGCCGGATTAAGAAGTCAGGCACAAGACCCGCAATTCACGCAATTCTACTCAAACCCACTATATCAGGCACCATCATTCGCTGGCGGCATATCAGGCTACCGCGTGAGTGCCGTATATCGCGACCAATGGCCAAAAATGCCAGGACTGCTGACAACCATTAATGTGGCGGCCGATGCCAACATGGACAAAATAAATAGCGGTGTGGGTATCATTGCCCTGCGCGATGTTGCAGGCTCTGCAAACTACAGCAACACTTACGTGGGACTGCTATACTCGTACAACGTACGTATCAACCGCCGCACATATCTGCGCCCCGGACTCGGATTCTACTATAGTCAGCGCACACTCGACCGCGAAAAGCTAGTGTTTGCCAGCCAGTTATATTCCGATTCCGACATTCAGCCGATTCTTCCCGAAGAAATTTTCAAACGATATGCCTTCGACGGTAGTGCATCGTTGCTGCTATCGCTGCGCAACAGTTGGATCGGAGTTTGCGCCGACCACCTAATGCGTCCAAATGTGTCGATAACAGATTTAGAGTACAAATATCCAGTGAAATTCACCGTGTTTGGCGGTTTGAAACTATTCAAACTTGAACGTCTGATAAGCACCAAACGCCAAACCGTAACCATTGCCGGAAGCTATCGCCACCAAGGTAAAACCGACCAGCTCGATTTAGGCCTTTATTGGAGTTACGCCCCAATAGTTCTTGGCATTTGGTATCGCGACCTTCCACTGATTAAAGACTACAGCCGCCGCGACGCCATTGCCGTGCTGATTGGCTATAACTATCAAGACGTGAACATTGGCTATAGTTACGATTTCACGGTATCACGATTGGTAACATCAACCGGCGGTGCCCACGAGATTTCGCTCTCGTACAAGTTTGAGATTGAGCGCAAACACAAGTTCAAAGCCATTCCGTGTCCTGAATTCTAATATTCACACAAGCAAAGTTTATTGTTTGTGGTGTTACTTGTATTCCCCGAAAAAGCGGAACAGCTGTTGGTTTGTTCGTATCCTATTATTACGGGTACTCTAGAAAAAACAAGTATTACAATATCAAATTGCCTACCACTGACAAAATCAGTACTACATTTATAATCTCTTATACCAATTACGATTCTTATGGCACAAAATGAAAAGAGGAAAGCAAATATATGCTTTCCTCTTTTGCAAATATTTTTGATTGCTCTACTTCTTCGACTTCTCAACAAGAATTTTAATGTTCTTGCGCTGATCGAAAAGTAACGCTAAAATTGTTGTAATAAGAAGAATTACAATAAGATTCTGCTTGAAATTATTAAACAAGTTATTTACAGATTCCATTGGTGTACTGAAATCTTGTTTGATTTTAAATGGTTCGGGATAGAAATCTCGTTCAACTTCTTGTTTTTGCGACAGCAAACGAATTATATCATTATGATACAAATGTTTGTCTTTCTCGCTTACCATCATCAGCGCTCCGTTCTTGTCCATCTTGTATCTTTCCGATGCATTAAAATATTCAGTTTCCTTCAAACTGTCGAGCACGGCTATCTCCTTATCGATTCTAGCAATCATGGCAAGGTTTTCTTCCTGACGGATTTTGTTGCAATTAATCACCCAACTATCACTTTCAAGGTATTCGAATAATTCTTTCTTGATTTCATCTAATGTAATTCGATTATCGGCATTGTATATTTGAGCCTGCACGCAAAACACATCACTCAATCGACAGTTGACAATGGATGTATCACGAGAAAATTTCCCGTTATATACCTCAAAATCATCACCATAACCATCTCTATTATAATCTAGCACAAATGTGCCGTTTATGCTTTTAATGCCACCCACCAGAGTATCAGGCAGTTGAATCTTGTAATTCCAATTATTGACAAGATTTACCGCTTCTGTTGCATTAATGGCCTTTGACTGAATAACCATCTCGCAGTAATAATACTTACTTGCGAATTTGCTCTGTAATATTGTCAATACACCTACAAGCACTATGGCCGCAAAATAGAAGTAAAAATTGCGAATCAAAAAATATGTGATACCCAACAGTACTGATTTGCACACTCTTCCAAGCCATGAGAAAAACCGGCTCATAAGGTCTATCAAATCTATTTCACGCTCATCGCAATCAATAGGTTGTTTTTGATCTTCCATCTTAAAATTATTTAATTGTTAATGAATCAATTATTCGCTCACAATCTGCCATGCGCGGATCTTTCAAACGTCTGAAACATTGAGCGAGCGAATATAGCAAATATCTAACCGTATTCAAGTTGCCGCAAGGTTTATAATATTTTTCATCGTCGTCGGTGTTGGTGCTGCGCAGATAATCGGTTATCTCGCTGCTGCCATATGCGGTTCCGCGGGTACGTACATCGATGTAAAACAGCACGTTATTGTCAAAACCCGAGTTGAGTTCATCAACATAGCACAAGGTGAGCGCCGACGGCAGTTCGACACAATACACCGGCAGTTGCAGATGCTGTGCCACAATAGCATACAAAACGGCAAGGATGTTGGTGTGCGCCCGCCCCGTGTTGAGCAAAGTGCTCAAGAAGTGCGATTGCGTTGAAAAATCATCGTTATATGTATACTTATTTTGATTGAAAAGGAAATGATTAATGATGCGAACCTTTTCAAGCGCAGTCAGCGAACTGTTGAACTCTGTCCAAATGGGTTTGCAAATGCTGTCGATTTTGGCCTTGATGGTATCGATGGTGACATTGGGGAACAACAGCCGATTATAGACCGCCACTCCGGCAAGCAGATTGTCGGCGCCGGTCCTACTCCATTTGGCCAAATTGCTGGCAATACCGTCGATGCGGATGTCGTGAATCAGATGCTCAAGCATTTTGACGGTGGCGTTGTCGGTGCTTGTCTGCCATACCTTCTCAAGATTGGGAATGATGTCGGCACCGCCATTGCGCAAGCGTTGCTGCACAGCCGCAGCAACCGACGGATCAGGGTCGTCGAGCAACATTATCAGCGAATCGAACTCCGATTGGTTCATAATCAAGCGGTTAATCGTTGAAGAACGGTTTCAATCAAATCTTTCATCGAGCCTTTGTAACTGCTCGTCGCGCTCTTGTTCAGACGGTTGGCGATTATGCTGCAGACCGTGATGGCGTTGTGTCCCATCATCGCCGCAAGGCCGTAGATTGCAGAGCATTCCATCTCGTAGTTGGTGATTTTCTTTCCGTTGTACTCAAAAGCCGTGATTTTATCGTTGATTTCGGCATCCTGAATAGGCAAGCGCAGAACGCGGCCCTGCGGACCATAAAATCCTGGTGCGGAAATGGTTACACCCTTGCGCATATCGAATCCAACCTTGTTAAGCAACTCAGGCGATGAATTTACAAAGTAAGGCGATGCTAGCAGCGGATTCCAATTCATATATTTTTTGAAGGCCGCTTCCATCTCAAGATTGCTGACACAATTGCGGTCGCGGTAGAAGTTAATCATACCATCGAAGCCGATGGCCATTTCAGAAATGACCGGCTGCCCCACTTCAATATCGGCCTGCAGAGCACCCGAAGTGCCGATACGAATCAAGTTAAG